>CAXTGE010000007.1:10860-26242 GCA_964243645.1 uncultured Acidobacteriaceae bacterium
TTCGTTCTGTCAAGCGACACCGAGCGACAGTATACGTCCCGGCGTTCTGTCCTTGTGTTGCCCGCAGCTGCCCATATTCGGGCACTCCTCCCCGCAAAGCTCAACGGCTTGTATAAGATGGTGCGGCCGTCATACAGACACGTATTTTCGCGCCCCAATTTAGTTCCAGGAGGCCTCCTTGCACATTCGCGCTGAACGTTTTGCCGCCCAGCTGAGGTGTTTTGTTCAACCCGTCGCACAGCTGGCCCTGGCCGCGTCAGTGCTCGCCGTAGCTGCAGGGCTGACACCCGCGGGGGCGCAGAACGGTTCAGCCTCCGTGAACTTCAATAGCGATACGAAGGTCTTCCGCCTGGATGCGGCGGACATCAGCTACGTGGTCGGTATAAATGAGCACGGTGCGCTGCAGTCCTTGTACTGGGGCAAGCGTCTCGCCGCAGCGGACCCCTTTCCCGCGGCGAAGGCCCAGAGCGGCTACTCCTTCGATCTGCCCCCGACGACCACGCTCGAAGACTACACCGGCTGGGGAGGCGCGCTGTACGTCGAGCCGGACCTCAAGATCACCTTCCCTGACGGGAATCGAGATCTGGTTCTGAGGTATGACTCGCACACCATCAAAGGCAACACCCTAAACATTGTCATGAAGGATCTACAGCGGGCGGTATATGTCACGCTCGCCTACGAGATGGATCCCGAAACCGGGATTCTGCGCCGCTCCGCGACCGTGGAGAACCGCACAGAAGCTCCCTTTCTCATAGAGCAAGCAGCCTCGGGTACCTGGAATCTGCCGCATGGCACCGACTACCGGCTGCGCTATCTTTCAGGCCGTTGGGCCGGCGAGGACACCCTGAATGAGCGGGCGATCCAGCCCGGCAAAACCGTCCTTGAGAGCCGGCGCGGCACAAGCGGTCCACAGAACAACCCGTGGTTTGCCATCGATCACAAGGACGGGCGTGAGGAGTCAGGTGATGTGTGGTTCGGAGCTCTGGGCTGGAGCGGCTCTTGGCAAATCAGCATCGAGCAGGACCCCTTCCAGCAGGTACGAGTGACCGGCGGTCTAAACAGCTTCGATTTCGGCTATCGGCTCAACAAGGGCGAGCACCTCACCACGCCATCCTTCTATGGTGGCTACTCCACGCACGGCATGGGCGGTGCGTCTCGCCTGCTGCACCGCTTCGAGGTGGATTCCCTTCTGCCGCACCTCGCAGGAAACGCCGGGCCGAAGCTGCGACCAGTGCTATACAACTCGTGGGAAGCAACTGGGTTCAAGGTGGACGAAGCCGGACAGATGGCGCTTGCTGAAAAAGCCGCAAGCCTTGGCGTCGAGCGCTTCGTCATGGATGACGGCTGGTTCGGTCAACGCAAGGACGATCACGCCGGACTGGGTGACTGGTACGTCAACAAGCAGAAGTTCCCAAATGGCCTGAAACCGCTCATCGACAAGGTGCACTCCCTAAACATGAGCTTCGGCCTGTGGGTCGAGCCCGAGATGGTCAACCCGGACAGCGATCTCTATCGCGCCCATCCTGATTGGGTGTTGAACTTCCCTGGTCGACCCCGCACCGAAGGCCGCAACCAGCTTGTCTTGAATCTTGCTCGCCCGGACGTGCGCGCCTATGTCTTTGGGTTTCTCGATAAGCTCGTCAAGGAGAACGACATCGCGTTCTTGAAGTGGGACTACAACCGCCACTGGTCCGAGCCCGGCTGGGATGCCGTTCTTCCCGAAGACCAGAAGAAGGTGTACGTTGCCTTCATTGACAACTACTATGCAATCCTCGCCGAGCTGCGGCACAAGCATCCTCAGCTGGAGATTGAAAGCTGTTCCAGTGGCGGCGGTCGTGTGGACCTGGGCGTCATTCCGTATACCGATGAAGTGTGGACCTCGGACAACACCGATGCCTTCGATCGCCTCACCATTCAGAATGGCTTTACCTATGCGTACACGCCGGCCATCATGATGGCCTGGGTCACTGATTCGCCTACCTGGGTGAACTATCGCAATCTTTCCCTGGAGTATCGCTTTCTCTCCTCCATGCAGGGATCGCTGGGCATCGGCGCAAACTTGAACAAGTGGTCACCTGAGGAATTCACCAAGGCCAACGCGATGGTGGCACAGTACAAAAAAATTCGCGAGACCGTTCAGCGCGGCTCGCTTTACCGCATTCTCTCCCCTGAAAACGGCAGTGAACAGTCTGTGACCGAAACGGTGGCGCGCGACGGCCACCAAGCAGTGGCCTTCGCGTTTCTGCACTCCAGCAAGGAGCTTTACCCGTTTCCGCGCATCTTCCTTGAGGGTTTGCAGGACAACGCGATGTACCGCCTTGAGGCCTTTGCCGGCAAACTGGCGCCCGATACTCCCACTAGGGCGAGCGGCGCTTACTGGATGCATCACGGCGTCGATGCCGAGCTTCGTGGCGACTTCCAGGCGGCGGCTTTCACGCTCGAGCGAGTCACACGCTGAGGAGGCACTGTTCTCGTTGGGAGATGTTCGGTTTGCTCCGCTGTTCTCGGACAGCGGAGCAAACCGTAAGAACGCCAGGCCGGCCTGCGATCAGGCCTGCTCCGCCACTGACGGTTTTAGGGTGAAGTTCACGGTCTTTGTCCCCAGCACCGGATGTGTCACGCGCAGGGTGGCGGTTCCATCCTGCTCCCGCGCCCGGATCCAGATGGCCCCAGTGCCTCCCACAACAGCGAACGGGTTGTCTCCGATGATCTCCAGTGGCCCATCCACGGCAAGCTGCAGCGCGTCATTGGCAAACGGCCGTACCTGGCCGAACTCGTCAGCAATCCGCAGCACCACACGCGTGGTGTCTGCGCCGTCGGCGACCAGCTCCGTATCGTCCGGAAGCACCATTAACTGCTGATCTACGCCCTTGCCGGAGTAGGTCTTTGAGATGACCTGCTTACCCTGAATGAAACCATCGATGCGCAGGTCGCCCCAGTCATTCATCCCTTCTTTGAAGCTGATGATGAAGGGCGGGTATTTGAGCGATGGGAATTGCTTGCGATCCGGATCCCCTTCCGCCCCAGGCTGGAACCCCTTGCCGGAATCGATGAACAGCTTGATGTGATCACAGTTAGAGGAGATAAAGCCGCTCGAGATCCCGAGTGATTCATCGTTGCGCGCCCAATGAAACGCGGGTTCCAGAACGATCTCCTCGGCGGGGTCGCACATGGATTTGTAAAAGCCCGCCGCTGACTTGGGGGTGCGGAACATGTCCATCACGCCGTGGTAGCAGATGCGGTCGCCTGATCCGAAGTTGCTGTGCGTGTTGTAGTCAAAGGCGCACCATCCGATGCCCCCGGCGTATTGCGGGTCAGAGGCCAGCGTGTCGTGCACGCGCGCATGCCGAATGACGAACTCCTGCAGCCGTTCCTTCGCGTCGATGGTCTTCGCTGGAAAGGTGTGGCCCACAAACTCCGTGTTGAGATACCGCGGATGGTTCGGCTTTCTCAATGGCCAGCCGAAATCGTTCATGGTGAAGACATCTTCCAGGAACTCGGACTCCTGGAAATACCGTATGCCCCCGGTCTGCCGTCCTGTGTCCAGAGCATGGGCCACGGCGTTAGTGCGCACATAAAAGTCGTGGTTATCGCGGGATTCGTTGATGCGCACACCCCAAAGAATGATCGAGGGATGATTCCAGTCGCGCGTTACCATGCGACGTACGTTGTCCACCGCGATATCCTGCCAGGGTTTGGGACCGATGTGCTGCCAACCGGGGATCTCTTCCAGCACCAACAACCCGATTTCATCGCACGCGTCAAGGAAGTGCCGCGATTGCGGATAGTGCGACGTGCGCACAAGGTTGCAACGCAGATCGTGCCGCAGGATCTTCGCATCCTGGCGCTGCACTCGCCCCGGCATGGCTTGGCCTACCCAGGGAAAAGTCTGGTGCCGGTCAAGTCCATGCAGCTTGATGACCTTGCCATTGAGCGAGAAGCCCTTTGGGGTGAACGTCGCCTCACGAAAGCCGATGCGGCGCTCGTCCTCATCAACCACCTTGCCGCCGTCTTTCAACTGGACATGTACGGTGTACAACTCAGGGTGGTCCAGATCCCACAAGCTGATCTTGCCGAGCTTCTTTAATGTCAGCGTGTACGCGTTGGGTGCCGGCGTAACCGGAGGCAGCGCGCCCTGCGCCTGTCCGGCATCGACTCCCTCGGGCTCGGAAGCCGACGGTGGGGTGATCGGGAGGCTCACCTCAGCCAGAACCTCGGTGCTCCCCGCTTTGCGCAACTCCGCATGCAGAGACAAATGACCGGTTGCAGCGCGAGGCGCTCGCTCCAGAAAGCACTGAACTGCCACGCTCGGCGCGCCGCCCAGTACATCCTGAGGGCGGGCATAGATGTTCTCCAGAAACACCTCAGGAACGATGCGTATGGCTACCTCGCGATAGATCCCGCCGAACGTCAGATAATCGATTTCATGGCCAAATGGCGGCATATCGGCACGTTCGGAGGAATCCACCTCCACGGACAGCAGATTCGGGCCGCCTGCCTTGATGTGCTGTGTCAGTTCAAAGGAGAACGGCGTGTAGCCGCCCTTGTATTCGCCCAGCTTCGTTCCATTCAGATACACCGTCGACGCGGTCATCACGCCTTCAAAATCCACAAACACTCGCTTCCCGGCGAGGTCCGCAGGCAGGCGCAACGGTCTCCTATACAGGGATACGAACTCGTAGCTTTTTTCGTCGAAGCTGTGCCAGGGGAGCCGGAGATTGGTATGCGGCACGACCACCCTGGTGAAGGCGCTATCGTCAAATTCGGGGGCGTGACTGCCCTCCACAACACGGGGGCTGTAACGCCATCCTCGATTGATCGGCAGGATGGAACGCCCGGCGATAAGACTGCCCTTTTCGGCCAATACAGGTGTAGGCAGCGCACTGGCCGCCAGCGCCGCCGAGGTGGCTTTCACAAAGCTTCTTCTGTTCACTGTTCCCTCGGGTGTAAGAGATGGACGCGCCTCCAGACCAGTACAGTCTGCGGAGCGCCCACAATCGTATCAGCCCGGATGCACGGCAGGCAGTTGCGCCAGCGACCCTGGAGGCTTTTTTGCATGAACACGTTAGGAATGCCGTTTAACGCGTTCTGATGGAGCGACGTGCATGTCAAAACGGCAGCGTCCACCAACGCCCGTTCGAGGTACGCTGATTTATCTTTCCTTTTTGTAAGCTCCAAAAGACGACATGTCATTGGACCCGTCGAGCATGTACAGTCGACGTGCAGTATCA
Source organism: uncultured Acidobacteriaceae bacterium (assembly GCA_964243645.1). Taxonomy (GTDB): domain Bacteria; phylum Acidobacteriota; class Terriglobia; order Terriglobales; family Acidobacteriaceae; genus Granulicella. Next base: position 16,092 of record CAXTGE010000007.1, read on the forward strand.
CTCCCGACCGATGGCGCACCAAAGGACAACGTGAACATACGCGACAGACACCTGTCTGGTCCCTGCACAAGACTGGCTATCGCAAGACCGTTCGGCTTTGCTCCCTGGTATCGGTGGCTTACGTGCGTTGTTCTCGTCGTTCTCTTGTTTGCGACCGCCGGCCTTCGTGCGCAGACGACTCTCACCATCGCCACCGTCAATAACACTGACATGATTCGCATGCAGCGTTTGTCTGCGGAGTTTGTACGAGAACACCCAGGCATCAACCTCGATTGGGTGGTCCTGGAAGAAAAGATTCTGCGCGAGAAAACGACAACGGACGTGGCAGCCCATGGCGGCCAGTTCGATATCGTCACCATTGGGCCGCTTGAAACGCCCCTTTGGGGTCGCCGCGGCTGGCTGCTCCCACTCGAAGACAAATTGCCGCCCTCTTATGACATCGGCGATCTCCTGAAGCCGATTCGCGACGGCGCCTCCTGGAATGGCCACCTTTACGCTTTGCCCTTCTACGGGGAGAGCTCCCTAACGTATTACCGTAAAGACCTGTTTCGTCAGGCAGGTCTCAGCATGCCGTCGCAACCAACCTATGCCGACATCGCTCGCTTTGCCCAGAAATTAAATGATCCCAGCCATGACACCTATGGCGTGTGCCTGCGCGGCAAACCGGGCTGGGGCGAAAACATCGCCTACATCTCGACGGTGGCAAACACCTTTGGAGCCCGTTGGTTTGACGAAGCCTGGCGGCCTCAGTTTGACACTCCTGAATGGCACAGTGCCGTTGCTTTCTACGTCGATCTGCTGCAGCGGTACGGTCCTCCAGGGAGCAGTTCCAATGGGTTCAATGAGAATCTAACCCTGTTTGAGAACGGCCGCTGCGCCATGTGGATCGATGCGACCGTGGCCGCCGGTTCCCTCTTCGACAGCACCGAATCCAAAGTAGCCTCCACGGTGGGCTTCGCGCCGGCTCCTGTAGCCGTGACGCCTCACGGCTCGCAATGGCTCTGGTTCTGGGCGCTCGCGGTACCAGCCTCGTCCAAGCATCCTGCCGAAGCAGCCCAGTTCATTGCGTGGGCTACGTCCAAGCGGTACATCCGTGAGGTTGAGAACACCAGCGGCTGGACCGCGGCCCCCCCAGGCACGCGTACGTCCACCTACGCAGCCCCACAATACGCCGCCGTCGCTCCCTTTGCCGATCTCACCTATCGCTCCATCTTGGCCGCCGACCCGCTTCACCCAACGGTAAAGCCTGTGCCCTACATGGGTATTCAGTGCGTTGTGATTCCAGCCTTTCCCACGATCGGCAATCAAGTGGGCCAATTATTCGCCGCGGCACTCGTCGGTAAACTTTCGGTTGACGAAGCTCTCCGCGAGGCTCAATTGGTTACTGAGCGCGTACTGAACCGCACAGGAACGGGCACCGGAAAGCAGCCATGAACGCCTCTCGCACGCACGGAAGCTCCCGACAGGGGGCGCTGGCCCGGTCCGCACTCAAGCTGCCCGCCATCGCATCCCTGTTCCTTTGGTCAGCTGTTCCGCTCGTCCTGACAATCTGGTTCTCCTTTCGGCGATATAACCTTATGGAGCCTGATCGCAAGGGATTCGACGGGCTTGGGAATTATCGATATCTCCTGAGTGATCCCAGTCTCGTGTTGGCTCTGGGCAACACCCTGGTTCTGGTCGGCTCGGTGCTCGTGATCACCGTGGTTTTCGGCATTCTGCTCGCCATTCTTTACGATCAGGAGTTCTTCGGCCGCGGCATTGCCCGGGTGCTCGTACTCGCGCCGTTCTTTGTCATGCCCACGGTCAGCGCGCTTGTCTGGAAGAACATGATGATGCACCCTGACTACGGCTTTCTTGCTTTCCTGATGCGCTCGGTGGGTCTTAAGCCGATCGATTGGTTCGCGGTCGCCCCCCTCACCTCCATCATCATTATCGTGTCGTGGCAGTGGCTGCCCTTCGCGTTCCTCACGCTGCTTACGGCAGTGCAGTCGCTGGACGCGGAACGCAAGGAGGCCGCGCGCATGGATGGTGCCGGTCCGCTCGATCTCTTCCGCTACATCCTGCTGCCGCACCTCGGCAGAGCGATCACCGCGACCGTTATGATCGAGACCATCTTCCTGCTCGGGATTTTTGCGGAGATCTACGTAACCACGTCTGGCGGTCCCGGCTTTGCTTCGACCAATCTGTCATTCGTGATCTATCGCTATGCGCTGCTCGAATATGATATCGGCGGCGCCTCGGTAGCAGGACTTCTTGCGACTGTTGTAGCCAACGTTGTCGCTTTTGTCCTGATGCGATCCTTTGCCCGTAACCTAGAAACCTGAGCCTCACCCAACGCAGCCGAGAGACTGTCTTTCATGCGGAATTACCTTCACCACAAGCTTGCCATTACCGCCCTGGGCTGGACCGCTGCGCTGCTGCTGTCGTTCCCCGTGTTGTGGCTTGTCCTGACAAGCTTTAAGACAGAGACTGAAGCCATCTCGCGAGTTCCCCACCTTTTCTTTCATCCAACCCTAGAGAACTACATCGCTGTGCAGGAACGCGCTTCTTACATGCATTTCGCTGCAAATAGCGCGATTGTCTCCCTCGGGTCGACCATTCTGGCGCTCGCTTTGGCCATTCCCTGTGCCTATAGTCTGGCGTTCTTTCCCACAAGGCGCACCCGCGATACCTTGCTCTGGATGCTTTCGACCAAGATGATGCCCTCCGTGGGTGTGCTGGTCCCCGTCTATCTCATCTTTCGCCAGACAGGCCTGCTGGATACACGCACTGGACTACTTCTCTTAAACACCCTGATCAATCTGCCGATGGTCGTCTGGATGCTGCACACCTTCTTCCGCGAGGTTCCGCGCGAGATCCTCGAAGCCGCTCGCATGGATGGCGCGAGCGCGCTTCGGGAGGTCTCCGATCTGCTCGTGCCGCTGTCCCTGCCGGGTGTTCTCTCGACGAGTCTGCTGGCGGTGATCCTCGCCTGGAACGAAGCGTTCTGGAGCTTGACGTTGACGGCTGCAAAAGCCGCTCCTCTTACGGCCTTTATTGCGTCATTCTCCAGTCCTGAAGGTCTGTTCTATGCCAAGCTTTCGGCCGCCTCCACCCTGGCCATCGCACCCATCGTGCTGCTCGGGTGGCTTACTCAGAAACAGTTGGTTCGCGGCCTCACCTTCGGTGCCGTGAAGTAACAAGCAGCAAGTACGAAGTCTACGATAAGAAAACCGATACAAGAAAGCGCCCATGGCAACGGTCCAACTCAACGGTGTTCATAAGAGCTTCGCATCAGCCGAGATCATTAAAGGGGTCGACATCACGCTGCACGATGGGGAGCTCACCGTGCTTGTGGGTCCGTCAGGCTGCGGCAAATCCACGCTCCTGCGGCTCATTGCAGGTCTTGAGAGCATCACCTCAGGCGATCTGCTCATAGACGGTCAGCGCGTCAACGACATACCCCCGGCACGGCGGGGCCTGGCGCTCGTCTTCCAGAGCTATGCTCTCTACCCTCACATGACGGTCGCCGAAAACATGTCCTTCAGCCTGAAGCTCGCCGGTGTGTCCCAGACAGAACGCCAGCAGCGGGTGGACGAGGCCGCACGCATTCTGAATCTTGAGGACCTGCTCGATCGCAAACCGAAGGATCTCTCAGGCGGGCAGCGACAGCGTGTCGCCATAGGCCGAGCCATTGTGCGGCATCCCAAGGTGTTTCTGTTCGACGAACCGTTGTCGAATCTTGACGCCGCACTGCGCGTCCGCATGCGGCTGGAGCTCACGCGTCTTCATCGCCAGCTTGGCGCGACCATGATCTACGTCACGCACGATCAAGTAGAAGCCATGACCATGGCGGATCGGATCGTCGTCTTGCGAGCAGGTATCGTCGAGCAGGTTGGCTCCCCCATGGAGCTCTACCGGAGTCCCTGCAACCTCTTTGTCGCGGGCTTTATCGGCTCGCCCAAAATGAACTTCCTTGAGGGTACCGTTCGCGATGTGAATCCCTTGGGTATAACCGTCGCGATGTGCAGAAACACTCTTCTGCAGGTGCCGTTTGCTGCGCCAGCGGCCCATACCGGCTCGGAGGTCACCATCGGTCTTCGCCCAGAACACCTCACGCTCGCCCCCGCTGCCCAAGACAGCATCCCCGCCCAGGTTCAAGTCGTCGAGCACCTCGGCAATGAGAGCTATCTTCATGTACTGGCCGAGTCAGGCGAAAACATGACCGTTCGTGTGAACGGCGAAACCGAAATCCAGCCGGAGGATCAGGTGCATCTTCTTCCGCACGCCGATAGGATTCAACTGTTCGATGCACAAGGCCAAAGCATGCGACCTTGATCGCCCGTGTTCTGCTCGACCCTGCCCCACACGTGCAGGCGGCGTCTGTCTATCGAACGAAACTGTATCAGCCACATCCACGGAGATGCCAGATGCCAGACCTCACGCCCATGAAGTTACGTTCCGCGACACTCGGCCAGCTTACCCAGGAGGTAGCCACTCCGACCTACGATCGCACTCTGCTGGTGCCCCACACCCTTCACCTCGGGGTCGGCGGCTTTCATCGGGCGCACCAGGCTCTTTACCTCGACGACCTTCTCCACATGCCGAACACCGAGCGATGGGGCGAATGGGGGATCGGTGTTCTCCCCAGCGACGTACGTATGCGAGACGCCTTGCGTTCTCAGGACTATCTCTACACGCTTGCCGAACGCAGCGGCACGGCCCAGACAGCGCGTGTGATCGGTTCGATGACAGGCTATCTCTTCGCACCCGAAGATCGGGAGGCGGTTCTGGAACAGATGGCCGCCTCTACAACGCGCATCCTTTCACTCACGATCACCGAGGGTGGGTACTTCCTTAACGAAGGCACCGGCGAGTTCCTGGCCGATCACCCCGCGATTCAGCGCGACCTCGCAAATCCCAGTCAGCCTGATTCGTCTATCGGCCTTCTCGCCGAAGCCCTCAATCGTCGGCGCACACGAGGACTTCCACCCCCCACCATCATGTCCTGTGACAATCTCCAGGAGAACGGTCATGTCATCAGCAGGGTCCTGCGCGCCTACAGCAGTCTTTGCAATCCCGCCCTGGAACGCTGGATTGCAGAGAACGTCGCCTTTCCCAACAGCATGGTCGACCGCATCACTCCGGCTACCACGCCCGCGGACATCGAGTGGTTACGAGATCATTTCAGCATCGATGATGCCTGGCCCGTGGTCACCGAACCGTTCAAACAATGGGTAATCGAGGACACCTTTGCAAACGGTCGTCCACAATGGGAGCGCGTCGGGGCCCAGTTCACTACCGACGTCGCCTCCTATGAAATCATGAAGATGCGCCTGCTCAATGGCAGCCATCTTGCCATGGCCTACCTGGGTGCGCTGATGGGCTTTACCTATGTTCAGGACATCATGGCAGACCCTCTGCTTGTCTCCTTCATCCGGAGCTTCATGGAAGAGGTCACCCCGGTTGTGCCCAGGATTCCAGGCGTTTCCGTTCCGGACTACAAAGCGAGCCTTCTGGACCGATTCGCCAATCCCACCATCAACGACCAGGTTACTCGCATCTGCTCCGAGGGATCGGCAAAGCTGCCCAAGTGGCTCCTGCCTTCCATCCAGGATTTACTCGACATGGGCGTCTCTACGCCTTTGCTCAGTCTTGTCGTCGCGAGTTGGATCTTCTATCTCGGTCGCGGCAAAGATCAGAACGGCCGCCCCCTCGAGATCGTTGACGCCCGAGCCGAAGAACTGACTCGCATCGCTGCGGAGGCAGGTGTCGACCCAGGTCCCGTTTTGGGTATAAGGACCATCTTCGGGGAGAGGTTGCCCGCAACACCCGGCTTCATTGATGCGATCTCGAGAGCCCTGCAGACACTCTCGGACCGAGGGGTCCCGGATACGCTCCGCATATATCTGGCGAAAGCCTCGTAGGCCAGAACATCGTCTCTGCTCGATCTCGCCCGTTGTGCGGACTCGGTACAGCGAAACAAGTACGTCGACGTAGATCATAGGTCAGCGATTGACCGATCAGTACCGCCCTCCGCCATCAACACGGAAGCCCCAGTGCAGCAATTAAGTCCGCCCCGCGTGCGTGGGCTGTAAGGCTGAATCCTGGGCACGCTTCCAGTATCGTGAGAAGCGTTTCAGGTCAAAGCCGCGCGAAGTCTGAACAAAGGGCGCTGGTTCAAACCAGACTACCGGTAGGTGTTTTTCCACCTCCGTTGCTGCAGCGTTGAGGCGAGGATCTGGTGTGCGCTGCGCAAAAATGTAGTCGGCCTGAGCAGACCGTGCAGCGGCAAGGAGCTGTTCCGATGGTTCGCCTACACGGATCTCGATATCTCCAGGCATTTCCTGAAGGCATTCCGCAATGAACATGACGCGCTTGAGGGAGATCCGGTTTGGAACCAGCCAACCCGTGTCCCAAAAGAACACCGCGGGGGCATTCATGTATAAAGCGAGCACAGGAGCAGCTGGATTGAGACTGTCGGTGTGGTGCCAAATAAGTGGCTTGCCCTCTGGTACCTGTGCGATAACCTTCTTGTCTGGTTGCGCATAGGGTCGCGGCGGAATGAACTCACCCTGACCGGCGTAGCTATGCAGCTGAGGAAAGAGTTCGTCCTGCAACGTTTCGTAGCTTTGGTCGAAGGGACAGGTGCCTCTATCTGCGTGGGGACAAACCCTGCAATAAGTACCCTCGGTGTAGCGCTCTAAATTTTCGCGATTAAAGATATAGGGCGCGCTCGCGAAGGTAGAGGCCACCCACTGCCAGGAGAGATTATTGCTCGCAGGGTCACCGTCAATCAAATGTTCGAGGAACCAGCGCGCCCCTGCCTGCCAGCGAATGCGGCGCCAGTGAACGATGTAAGAGGCCAGCCAAAGGCGGGCATGATTGTGCAGGTAGCCTGTCTGTTCGAGATCCTTGGCGCAACTGTCAATGCAAATGAGTGTCGTTTTCGCTGAGGGGATGTCCTCGGATAGCACGTCTGCGTACTGCGCGGCCTCGACTCCTGTCTTGTAGGGCTCTTGATCCTGCCAAATTCCCTCGCCTAGTTCCACGTAGAGACGTTGCCAGTAATCGCGCCACGCAAATTCATTGATCAGTTTGTCCGCATGCGCCGGGTCGTCTGTCTGCTCCAACGCGTGATCTCGAACCTCTGACAAGGTGAGTACGCCATGGCGCAGGTACGCCGACAGGCGTGTTACGTCACCGGAAAGGAAGTTGCGACTGTCTCTGTAGGCTCGTGGCTTGATCTGCGCGAGTGTGTCGAGAGCGGCTCTCCTGCCGCCCAGTGTCGGGCTGATGGCGGAGTCCTCTGCAAGGTAGGGGAGCAAAGCGCGAAGCGCCGCGGCTAAAGATTGTCGGTCAGAATACTTCTTGAGCTCATCATGGGTCACACCTCTACAGTAGCGATCTCCAGTCGTGAACCTGCAACATCGCAAGTTGCTATTTCAGTCCGGCGAACAGTTCAGACTTTGGCAGGTCACTCGCTGCGGAAATCCACGCGGGACATGACATGACTTCGATCGCTGATTTCAGCAACGGGGTCCCCGCGGCAGTGCTCAATAGCCATCTGACCGCAATCTTCGATGTACAAAAAGACCAAGTGTATCAGCGTGTCGGTTCACTGCTGCTTTGCGCTTCCACCAACTGCTCCGAACGACCATGCATTTCTACTTACCACATAAGCCGTAACGAGTACCAAGCTTGAAAAACTACTAAAAAGACGTTACTGTAAGATCAATTATTTTGCATGAGGCAAGGAGCTGCAGTTGACAGACGTGGCATAGAAAATGGTTTCCTGCCGCTCACCGGGTGCAGTCCACCTGTTATCACTCTTGATCGCCAGCATCCTTATGGGGAAGAAAACCTGAACGAAAGCCTGGGTGTAAAGCACAAGAGAGATAGGCTACGAAGTGTGGGCATCGCACTAGGCCTGACTACCATTGGTCTTCTCTGGATAGTAGCTCCGGCAGTGAGTCCTTCTCACCAGGCAATCTATCACTGGAGCGGCTCTCCGCTGACGCTGTTCCTGCCGATACTGCTTGATTTTCTTATCGTATGGTTGCTAATAGCATCGGCGCTAATTGTCGGCCATAGGAGCAGGGCGTTGTGGCTGGGAATTCTGCTGTTCCTGCCCTTTATAGTGCTTAAGAGTTGGGCTCTTTATGAGGCGCGAGTTCCTCCTCAACTGCTAAGTCGTTCTCTGTTCTGTGGGGGCCTCAGTCTCTCTCTTTTCCTCACATGGTTCCGGCGAGCAGGTCTTGAGAAAACGATCGCCAATGCCATTGGTTTGATTTCTACGATCTTGATGTTTGTAGGTGTAAGCGGCCTTGCACTCCTTTGTCAGCTTGTATGGTTCAGCTATCAAAGCCGAAACATGGTCGCTCAGAACGCACCTCATCCGCTTCGAAGAGCATCAGTCCATCGCGAGAATCATCGCCGACTTGTCTGGATCTTGTTCGACGAGCTATCCTACGCTCAAATCTTTGAGCATCGTCAACCTGGACTACAGCTTCCCAACTTCGATGCTTTTGCAAAACAGTCAACCGTTTTGACGGATGTCCTCCCTGCCGAGTACCTCACGGAAAAAGTCGTTCCTGCCTTATTCACAGGGTATCCGATCGATCAAATTCAGGCGTTGCCGGCCGGAGGAATCTCGCTTCACAATCCTGTGACGAACATCTGGCACACCTTCGATGAACACGACACTGTCTTTCAGGACGCCAGGAACGACGGATATGAAACAGCTTTGGCGGGCTGGTACAACCCCTACTGTCGTCTTCTTCCCACGTTACTCGACACCTGCTTTTGGGTGAACGGATCACCAGTCTCGAACGGCATGGAACCCGCCTTCGGCGTATGGGGGAATATGCTTGCGCCAGTAACGTTTCTGGCTGCTCAGGGAGCTTCGCAGTATGCGTTGCATCACTTTTTCACGGTTCGTCCAGCGACGTTTCGAGAATCTGAGATTCATATAGCCGATCTTCAGGCCATCTCCCATGCGGCCGATCAGGCTTTACTTGATCATTCAGCTACTTTCGTTATGCTGCACTATCCGATCCCGCATCCTCCCGGCATTTACAGCCGTGCAACGCAACAGCTAACCAACCAGAACTCTAGTTACCTAGACAACCTCGCCCTTGCAGACCAAGTACTCGCACACATACGGTCCATTCTCGAGCACGACGGGCAATGGGACGATTCCACAATCGTCATTATGGGTGACCACAGTTGGCGAACTCCGCTCTGGAGGCCTGACCTTGGCTGGACTGCTGAAGAAGAAAACGCTAGTGGTTCTGGCATTTTTGATCCGCGTCCCGCATACATGATCAAGTGTGCTGGGCAACAGGAAGGCGCTTTGATTAGCAAGCCATTTGACGCCCTGAAAACTCGCAAGTTGATGGACGCATTGCTTGCGCGAACGATTCGGTCTCGAGGGGAGTTAGCGGAATGGATTGAGCGTCAAATGTCGCTTCGGTGATAGTTACTAAAACATTGGACGCAACACTATTTGTCGTCCGCAGTCGGACCAAATGTGGCTGGGACCTTTTCGCCGAGAAGCCTGAGGTAGACCCCGAGTTGGGCGCGGTGATGAATCATGTGGTCGAGAAACAGCGTGCGATAGGCGCCATAGCGAGTTGTCTGGAGCACCATATTGCCCTGCTTCAACAAGGTGAAGCCCTCGTCAAACGTCGGGTCACTCGTTGCCTTCAATGTCTCGACCAGGCGCGCGGCCATGGCTTCAAAGTTACTTACGAGACCCGCCTTCAGCTTCATACGCAGAATCTCGCGTGGATCATCTGGGGTACCCATGTTGATACTGGTCAAGGTGAGATACAGGTGTGCAAAACCAGCAAGCTCGGCGGTATGACCTGCCAGCCGTGTGAGCGGCATCGATTTCTCATGGGGAACGAAGTCGTTCCGCCCATCGGGCACTTCGTTGAGCACCTTGCGAGTGTTGTCGAGTTGCTGTTCGAGCTCAGGCAGGAGACGTTCGGCGAGAGTCATGACACTCCTTTAAATGTCCAGGATGCCACATGCAGTCGAATTTGCTTCGTTACAAGCAACATACCTCTGAGCCGGTGTATGGCTTCATGCAACGCGGTGCGGCACAATTGCAAGAAGAGAGCCGAAGAGCAGGCTGCGACGAAAGCTACAAGTGCTTTTGGACGCGC
>CAXTGE010000007.1:26342-30710 GCA_964243645.1 uncultured Acidobacteriaceae bacterium
TTTACGGTGCGGCCGTCACGCATCCGAGACGCTGAGTATCTTCGACGCTGCTTTGGCTTTTTTGCGCGAGTAGTCGCTCATACTCGAACGACTTACCTAGTTTTCCGTGGGCGGAGAGAGTTCGTCAATCACCAGCGTTTGCACCGGATCTTTGCCGGGCTGCAGCTTCAACCCGAGTTGCTCCTGGAGTGCCGTGAAGAGTGACGGCGGCGCATTGCTGTCCTGACCAGTCTCTTGTTGACCTGCTTTGCCCTCCCGCGTCCACTTCAGCTTTAGGTCAAACTTGCCAGTTAGACCGGTCTTGTCGACCACTGGGCGCTCGACTTCCTGGGAGAGTACGTCCGTAAGACTCGGCATGGAAATGTTGGTCGCGGTCAGGTCGCTATTGTTCATGCTTGTGTCGCTATTATTTATGTCTCCTCCCGCATGCTTGAATTTCGGTCCTTCCTTGCTGACCACAAGTTCATAGGAGGACATCATCCGAATCTCGTAATGCCACTTAAGCCCGAAGCGCTCTTCGTAGAACGCCCGCAGCATGGCTCGACGTTGCTCAGGGTTCAGCTTTTTAAGCGCGGCCATGTCTGGGTCGACGATCTTGGCGTTGATGTCGTAGCGCGTGCTTTCCGCCCAGCCTGGGAGCCCTAAGATCTGACTGCGACGAGTGCCGAAGGCATTTTGCAAAAGGTCAACCAGCAGCACGTTTTCGGTGTTCAAGGAAGCATCATGTGTCCATATGCTGGAGTTGTAACCTCCTTTGTTGTTTGGCTTGATCGTGGCAACGTCGTAAGTTGGAACTTTAGAGGCATTCGGGTAGATCTTTCCTGCAGCAGCTTGCACCGTAGAGAACTTGGTTAGAGACAGTAAGCCCACGACGATACCCCAACGGATTACATGAATCATTGTCCCAGGCGTCCTTTAGTGCGGCGTAGATGAACTCCCATCACTGCAAAAGCACGATCGGCCCTGACCAGAAGGCGACCTTCTGGCCTCCGGGATCAAGCACATTGATCTGACAGCTGTACTCGCCGGAGGTAAGCTGGCCAAGCCCGATCTGGAAACTGATCGGCACGATACCCAGCCGCGTATTGGGGATCGCACTGACAGCGATTGGCGGGACCGCAAAGACCTGCTTGCCATCGCGGTAGAAGTTTACCGAGGCAACGAGGGGTGTCGCCGCGGCGGCTCCCTGGTAGGCCTGGAGATACACATACAGCTGGCGGTCGGTGCGGAAGACGCGGGTCACGCTGGGGATGAGCTTGCTGGTGCCCTGGATCAGCGGATTGGCCGCGGCATTCCTGGCCTTGTCCTTGTTCTTCTCCGCGTCAAAGATGGCGTCCTTCTGCTCCACACGCTGACTGCCGAGTACCACCGAGCTGATAGGCAGGCGCTTGCTGGCAGGATCCTGGGCCAGCTTGTTGAGATTGGGGATCACAAAGCGGGTTTCAAAGGTACCGATGCGACCCGTCTCATCGTCGCGCGCGAGGAACTTGACGGTGTACCTGCCAGGCAGCAGCGTGAAGCCCGTGTCGTATTCGATGGGGCGCTTGGACAGCTCCCCCGCCGTAGCGTCCGTGAGCTTGATGTTGACGTTGTCGCGCAGGTTGGTAACGGTCATGTTGCCGGCGTCGTCCTTGATCTCGCAAACGAAGTCGATCAGGGTGTGCTCCGCGCCGCCACGCTTGGCCAGCGCGAGCTCGCGGCCAGGAATCTTCACGATGATCGGCACGAAGTATTCGGCACGGTTCAATTGAAAGTAGTCGATCTCCATGGCCACGGTGAGCTCCGTTATCGGGTCGCCCAGCATGAGCGCGTCTTCGAGCTGACGCTCCTTGTCGGTGGCGTTAAATTTGGCGAACTCTTTCTCAGCGTAGTAGCCCTCGCGGTAGCTCAGGGAGGTCGTTTCGTTGCCGTTCAGGCTCACCTTCACCTTGCGGAAATGCCCATTCTGCGCAGGGTTTGTGGTGTAGTACTCCAGCACGTAGTAGTTGGTGAGCGCGTGTTGCGCATTGCGTATTCCCTGGGTCAGGTCGTTGTTATCAAACAATGCCTTGCCGCCGGTATCGCCGGCTAGCGAGAACAGCGTGTCCTGCGAACGCTCAAAGGCGTCATTGAATGATTGCGCCGCCGTGCCGGAATACATGCTCTCGCCGCCGGGGGATCCCTGGGTCGCATCGCCGATCGGCGCGGATGCCACAAGACCTCGGGAGTCGATGGGCCAGAACGACACCCCGGCACGCACGGCGGCATCCACCGTGGCCCGCAGCTGTGCCTGGTTGTCGATCCCGTTTAGCCGTAAACCGCTGGAAAAGTACAGCAATGATTTCTTCTCATTCAATTGACCCAGCATCCTGGCAGCGGTCTGCAATGCCGACAACTGGCGGTCGGTGTTGAAGATATTGAACTCGCTCGAATCCTGCCCGAAGGCCGCGCCGGTATCGGCACTGGAGGCGTCATCGACACTCACCGCTGAACCCTGCCCTTCGCCGACCACCAGCGTTTCGAGGATACTGAGCAGCTTGTTTCGGTCGGCCGTGAAATCCTGCAGTACATCCACGGAACCGCCGCCGTAGCGCATGACAGCGACGAGATCAACAGGCGTCATCTGCGTTCGGATGAATTTTTCTGCGGCGAACAGGGCACGCTGCTGGTCCTGCGGGCGCATCGCGCTCATGTCGAAGTAGAAGGCTAGCAAGCGGCGATCTTTGAATAGTCCCTGGCCGTTGGACTCCGTGCTGACCTGGGTGCGCGCGAGGCGCTTATAGATTTTGATCTGCTCGTCATCGCTCTTTGAGGCTGGAAGTGGTGTGGCGTCGGTGGGCAGCGTTTGCTGCTCGCAGTAGCGGACCTTCTGCGCGACACCGTCTTCGGTCAGCGTAAAATCTTTGGCTGTGAGCCCGTCGATCGGCTTCCCCTGCTTATCCTTCACGACAACAGTTTCGACGACCAACTGCGACTTGACCTGCAGCGTGTAGGTGTCGGCTTTGCCCTGGGTCGTGTTGGCGCCGATCTGCTGGGCAGGCAAGCAGATCGGCATGAGGAGCAGGGATGCAATCCAGAGAGGGCGCATGTTCAGAACCTTAGCCGGAGTGTGGTTTGCAACGTGCGCATGGTGTTCGCCGAGGTCGGCAGGCCAAAGGTAGAGCTGTTGATGGTGCTGTTCCAGGTTGTAAACGTCACATGGTTCAAGACGTTGTTGGAGTCGACGCGGAGATCCAGACTCATCGGATCCCGCAAGCGAAGGGTACGCGCGAATGAGGTGTTCAACGTGAGCTGGCCGGGGCCGGTAATGGAATTACGCCCGGCATCGCCCCACTGCCCTGCCGTGGGTGCCGCATAGCCAGCAGAGTCCAAAAAGTAACCGCCATCGTTGCGGTAAACGGACGTCCCGGTAAGGTTGGGCCGGATGCTGCCCGTGACGCCGGTGCCGGGCACCGCCGCTAGGTAGATGGGGGTCTCAGGCTTGCCGCTGCCCACGTTCAGCTCGTTAGAAATGGTCCAGTCCTTGAGCAAGCGACCTCGCCAGCCATTGAACAGCGTACCGCCATGCAGACCCACACCGCTTGAGTACTGCACGTTCATGGTGAGCAGGTGACGCTGATCGAAGCTGGAAAGCCCACGTTCGGCCCGCAGGTCGAGCCAATTCTGCGCGAGGGTCGGCGAGGCTGAGGGTGGTGTCTCGCCCAGCGCCGAGGTCGTCACGTGGCCTTGGCCGCCAAGCTCGGAGTCGTCGTCGATCGACTTGGAGTAGGTGTACTGCGCCGTTGCCGTGAAGCCGCTGCGTAGGCGTCGCCGCACCTGCAACGAGCCCGCCTGACGCGTCGAGTTGCCGCCTGAGCTGCGGTACACAAAACCTGCCGGGCTGTCCGGCGTAGGGCTGTCCGCGCCGATCGGGTACGTGTTGGGCAGAAACTCCTGTTCGCCATGCGTGCCCTTCACACCCAGGTAGCTCGCGATGATCACAAGCGCGCCGGGCAGATCGCGCTGCGCGGAGAGCTGCCAGGTCTGCGCATAGCCGACGCGCAGATTGGGATCCACGCCAAAGGGATCAGATGTGGTGGTGCCGCAAGGGTAGAAGCCGTTGGCCAGGGTCAGCGGACAGGCGGCGCCGTTTTGCATGCTCAGGCTCTTGGATAGGGGCGACTGTTGCGCCATCTGCTGCGCACTCGATAAATAGATAGACGTGTCGCGATAGATGCCGTAGCCGGAGCGGATCACCAGCGTGGATGCCGGGATAGGCCGCCAAGAGACACCGATGCGTGGCTCAATGCCGGTCTTGTCTGGACGGATCAGTGACGTCGGATACGACGTACCGGTAAGCGGGCCTTTGGGGCTGGAACCGAGCACCGGACTGACAGCGGCAAAGCCGTT
>CAXTGE010000007.1:30810-37565 GCA_964243645.1 uncultured Acidobacteriaceae bacterium
TTTTGTTGCGAAAGGACGTTGAACTCCTGCCGCCGGAAGTCGCCGCCAAACGTGACGCTGTGCCGTCCGCGCGTCCAGGTGGTAGACAGGTTCAAGCCGTCCGTGCGATTCCGGTTAAAGGCGCTCACCCCATCCGTGAGCGAGGCGATGCCACTCGAAAAAGCCAGCGTGGGCGGCCCCCAGTCCATGGAGTCCTGGCTGGTACCGGTGATTCCTGCATTGGCCGTGATGTTCTCGCGGCCAGCAAAGGCAGGGCTTACCTGCGTTCGCAGCCGGCTGAACTGAAAGCCGAGGTCAACATAGAACTCGTGGTGCCACACATGCGACCAGTGCACGTTGGAGTCGATGCCGAATGTGTCCGTCTTGTCCAGGAAGTGAAACAGGCTGTCATTGTCGTTGCGGACGCTCTGAAAGGCAAAGGCGCCGTAGATCTGGTCACGGCGGCTGACCTGCTTGTCCAACCGTGACTGCAACGCATCGCCATGCGTGCGGTTCAGCACGGCGGTCTGGTAGTTGTAGCTCGTGTTGCCGTCCAGATTTGGCAGTGGGTACAGCGCCAGCAGCGCCTGCGCCTGCGGACTTACCGGCAGCGGACCGGTGAAGGGCTGCCTGGTAGCGGGATTGATGACCGTGAGCGGCTGCCCCTGCGCATCCAATAGGCCGGACAGGTCCCCGGCACGTTCCCCGGTGGTCGGCACGAGACCACTCAGGGTCTGCTGGAAGCTGTCCCGCGTCCACTGATACGCCAGATTGAAATACGGGCCGTGCGGGAGGACATGGGGGATGTTCAGTGGGCCGCCCAGCGTCAGCACGCCCGTCAGCCGATTGAACGCTGACTTCGGCGTCTCGAGGCCCGTGAGCGAGTAGGGTCGTGCATCCAGGGCGGCATTTTCCTCATGCATTCCGAGACTGCCCGTATAGAGCGATTTGCTACCTGCACGACGATTCCCGAAAGCCGGATCCAGCGTGAACTTCGACGTAGCTGCATTGCTCTGGCTGCCGTTGATAAGTAACCCGTCGTTGGCGTCCTCGGCGCGATGCTGCAACTCCGGTGTCGGTTCTTCGGCGGCTTTGGCCTTCGCCGCAGGCTCGGCAGCGCGCGCCTGCAATTCCGGGGGTGGAGCGATCGGCAGTGACTGCACGGCTTTGGCCTGCGCCAGCACCTGGTCCATCGGCAGCAGGCTCAACTCCAGGGTGGCCGGTGGCGCATCCGCCACTACCGTCACGTCCTGCTCCACAGGGGCAAAGCCGAAGAACGCGACCTTAAGCCTCCAGGTCCCATCGGCGAGGTCGGCAAAGTAATAGAAGCCTTGGGTATCCGTCACCGCTGTCAACGTCTTAGCGCCCTGCATCATGGTGACCGTAGCGCCCGGAACAGGCACACCGCCAAAGCTTACGCGGCCACGGTAGGAACTGGCCATGGCTGTAGCAGAGAGCGCTACGAGTGCCATCGCGGTACGAATTAGGGAAGCACGCATAGGCGAGCGCAATCTCATGACCAGTTCTCTAATAATGGTTGAAGAGAATGTAGCAGCAAAACTTCGGTAGATACATTTCCGGTCCGCCGTTTAGGCTTGGCTGCTCCGATAAAGCGGTCACTTAGTTCTCGCCGGGCTTCTCGACATGATCAACGACCAGCACCGGCACGGATGTCCGGGTTGCATCCAGCTTGAGACCTACCTCCTCCTGGATGGCCGTGAACAGAGGCGGTGGCGCATCGGCGGCATCGGTAGGAGGTGGAACCTTTATGCCCATGCCGGAGAACTGCGACTCATCCGGCGTCCATTTCAGGTTGAAGTTCCAACGTCCTTTCAGGTTTGTTTGGTCCACGACAGGCCGGTCCAGCACTGCTTCCTGCATCAGGTGACTGAAGTCTTCCATATTGGCGTTGTTCACGTGAAGATTGCCGAGTTGCGAGAAGAACAGGCCAGGCAGGCCGTTCGGATCTCCCGGACTCTTTTCGAGTTTTGGACCGGTCTTGGCAATCGTTAGGGCATAGGCAGAGAGCTCGCGGTTGTCGTGGTGAAACTTGAGTTGGAAACGCTCGGCGAGCAGCTTCTTGATCATGCCCTTCCACTGCTGATCGTTGGGAGCTCCTTCTATATCAGGCGTGCCCTCCAGGTCGAACTTGTCTATGCTGATCCAGGCTGGTGCATTCACGATCTGCTTGGGATGGGTACCATAAGCAAAGTCAATCACGTCACTGAGGGTGGTATTCAAAGTTGTGAAGCGACGCCCTTCCACACGGAACATCTTGCCCGGCTGATCGGGCTTGCTCGGCTTCACCGTGGCGACATCGAAGCTGGGGTTCGCCGTAACCGCCATGGGCTTAATCGGTGGAGGCGGTGTGGGCATCTCCCATGCCGTGGCAGGTGTCGCACGATCAAAGTTCAACGGGAGGGAGTTGCCCCCCTGCGTGGAATTTCCTGTGATGGCTTTGCCGTCGGGTGAAAGCTTGCCCTCGTAGGTGAGGTCGAACTGCGTGATGCCGTACTTCAAGACGCCACTCGCAAAGCTGATCGACGACATAGGGAATGGCTGCGGCGCCTGATCAATCGTATAGAACTGCCCGGCCAGCGTGCCCGAGATCCCCTTTGTAATCTTCAACACCGTCCGCAGATCGTGCCCGGGTGCATGGAGTGTTCCCTGCCACGTGCCCTCGACGCCCGTGGCCTTCACATCCGCGGCCTGGGCAAGCACTCGACCCACGGGGAGAGCGCCGGCACCAAAGGCAAATCCAGTGGATACGATCGCAACTACCGTACCTAACCTGATTCCACGTACTGCCCGACTATGCCAAAGGGCGTATCCCATGCCGTTCGTGTCCTCCATCCAGCTCAAGTTTTCCGTCACAGAGACCCGTTTCGGAGCCAAGAGCAAAACTGTAAATTCAGGGGGCCTTTTCCTGCTTGGACAGACTAGCTCAAGGGACCGTTAGCTGTGACCTCCTATTTTCTTTCCATCACTCCTTCGTCCTGAAGGCGTCAGTCCCGGCGAGGATCGATTTGTCAGCACCGCTCCTCCATTTCGGCTCCAAGTACCATGAGCCGATAGCGTTATGCGACACTCCGCCTATGCAGTGATGGTCATGGAAAGGCCGCACTGTACGAGCACAAATCTTCGTTCGTATAGACGCCACTTGACCAGACGATTATCAAGCACGGAACTGTCCGCTTAGACCTAACAGTTGGAACTCACCGTCAGCTGTCTCGCTCTCTTCCCCGACCCAGATCAGCCGCGCCCTCATCCACCGGAGAGCTACCCAATCACCACAGCTCAACAGGACCGGAAGGAACAGCTGCACCAGCCTCCGTTCCGCACCCAACTCAAGCCAGGCGATGCTGTAGAGCAAGGGCGGCAGCACACCTAAATAGAGCGTCAGCACTGCCGGCAGGTTTGTTTTCCCCGGTGATCTGGGTCGTGTGAAGGGAGCACCCCGTTGAGCGACGAAAAAACTCTCCACCAGTGTGGAACAAAGGCATAGGCCATATACAGCTTGCACAAGGAGCGCACGCCATCCCCAGCCAAGCCCTGCACAGAGTCCGGTCAGAACAAGAATGGCAAGCAGGCCCACACCCGTGACCCAGCGGCGAGTGGCCTGAACACATGCCTGCTGCTCTACACCGGCAACACGGAAAATCCACCGTGCAGGCAGGTTCTGAGGAACGGCAAACGTACTGTGTAGCCCTGCAACGATCCAGAATAAGAGCAGAGGCAACACAGCATGCAGCCCGAAGCGAGAAGCTGCAAGCTGCAGCTCACCGGCCTGTGTTCTTTGTCCAATAGAGCAGGAGGTGGCGAGCGCCAATCCGATACCGCAATAAATCGCCAGGTACACCTGATAGCGACTGTCACGGCTCATGGTCTTCCCTATGAAGCTGAAGATCGCCCGCTCTGTGGAGGTGGAAGACAGGCAGCCTCTAAGAGCAACCCGCCATCTCGCTGGAGCCTTTGTGCGCGTTACGTCGCCCTGAATCGCCATGCGTTGCATACGGACCCAGGCCAGAGGATAAGAGAGCAGTGCGGCAGCAACCCCGGTGCCGATTGCAAGCCATGCGGTACGGGACGCAGGCTCCGAGAAGACTTGTGCCGACGCTCCATGCAGCAGCTTCTCGTAGACACCAAGGAACCAGATCGGGGGGACGCAGCGGGCCACGATGCCAGGCTCCTCCAGCACTCTAGCCATGTCATCGCCAAAGCGAGCATAAGCCACGATGAGCAGTCCAAGAGCTGCCGTCGACAGAGCCTGAAATGCACACAACACGCGCCTGAACAGAGTGGACGGCAACACACAGACGAGGATCCCGCCGACAGCGAGAACAACCGAGACGGCGAACAGTCCAGCCAGGCTCACTGCAACGCTTTGTGCACCGACCATCCGCCAGAACACACCTTTGCTCACGGCGGGCAGCATCATCACGCCAAACAGGTTCGCAGCCACCAGGAAGAGAGCCAAAAAGCCGCCTAGGGCTGCAGCTTTTGCTAAGAGCAATTGCCGCGACCGCAAGGGTAAGGGCGCAAGAACAAGGAAGTCCAATCGATCCGGGAACAGAGTATCCCACTGAAAGATTGCTACACCGGCCATCGCAACGAAGGAGTAGAGCACAAAGAAGTACTGGTCCTCAATCCTTCCCCAGACCGATCGTGCCGGGTAAGAGTTCTGTAAAAAGAAAGGCACAATTAGGCCGGGCGCGGCGATGATGGACACCGCCCGCACGACCGTGGTGATCGCTTCTCCATCCGAGTCCAGCACATCATTGTCGAAAAAGCGCCTGAAGAAGTGCCGTGTCAGATCTGCCGTGATGCTGAACCTATGCATGGTCGACCGCCATCACCCGAACGAGATCCCGAGCTACCTGCTCTGTGTCGCTTTGCTGCACCAATTGGGCAAATACGGACTCGAGGCTAGGAAGATTGGTCATCGTGACGAGTTGCTGCGGCGAAGCATCCGCAACGACCTTGCCCTTCGATAGCACAATCACCCGATGGCATACTCGCTCCACGACTTCAAGCACGTGGGAGATGTAAAGAATGGCTTTGCCTTCCGCCGCTAAGAGGATGAGCAAGTCTTTGAAGAGACGGGCGGAAACGGCATCCAGGCCGGAGAGCGGTTCGTCAAAAACCACCAACCGCGGATTATGCATCAGCGCAGCCGCGATCAGCACCCGCTGACGCATCCCCTTGGAATAGTTCGCCATCGCTGCATATTGTGCCGCCTCCAAGCCTAGAAGCCGAAGCAGTTCCGTCGCTTTCATTTCGATCAAAGCTTCGGACATCCCGCGCAGGCGTCCCGTAAGCTGCAGGTACTCCATGCCGGAGAGATGCGTGTAGATATGAGCTTCCTCCGGCACATAGCCGAGCTGCGCCCGGTAGGTCTGCAAGTCATCCCGGATATTCCGGCCGTCGAACATGACCTTTCCGGAAGTCGCCTCGATCAGGCCGATCACGATCTTGACCGTCGTCGATTTGCCTGAACCGTTCGGGCCCAGGTATCCCAG
Organism: uncultured Acidobacteriaceae bacterium; assembly: GCA_964243645.1. GTDB lineage: Bacteria > Acidobacteriota > Terriglobia > Terriglobales > Acidobacteriaceae > Granulicella. Next base: position 36,309 of record CAXTGE010000007.1, read on the forward strand.
AACTTCACCCGCTTTCAGAGTGAAGCTCACATCCGAAACCGCCGGGATACTGCGGTAGTGTTTGGAGACGTTTCGCAATTCCAGCATGCGCCACCTATGTAGTGAACTACCATCGATCTGAAGTAGAGTACTACATAGGTCAAGCTGTAGCCCTGGTATTGCTCCCTTTTATGCCCTTCCGTCTCTCCCACAGTGCGGCGCTCATCCTCAAGGCTTTGAGCCTCGGCTACCGCTTCGGCTTTGACATCATGGAGATCACAGGCCTTCCGAGCGGAACCGTCTACCCGGCTCTGCGCCGCCTCGAACGGGATGAACTTGTCTCCTCACAGTGGGAAGCCGAAGCGGAAGTGAGCGGCTCTGGCCGACCCGCGCGCCGCTATTACGAAATCACCTCGCAAGGCAAAGCCGCGGCTATGGCCGCGACCGACCGCTACCCCCTCCTGGCTCGCCTTCTACCGGAGAAGCACGCATGAGACCTGTTCAGCTTCGGACAGAAGAAGTCCTGCTTCGATGCGGTCAACGGCTGGTGCCTGCGGATCAAAGAGCCGAATGGCTGCGTTCTTGGCAAGGAGAACTCTGGTATGAGCACCGCCGTACCCGACATGACCTCTCCATGGGGTTGGTTCGTGATGCGCTCTGGCTTCGTGCTGAGCGCTGGCGGCAAGTGCTGTCAGGAACGGCTGGTCTCTGCCTCGTGCTGCTCTCTCTTCTCGTCACCTTTGCTGCACTTCCTGTGATGGTATTTGCCGACCACACCGGAGACCCTCTCGGCTTCAGCGTGCACAGGCTGCTACCCTTTGCCGTAGCGTCCGGTCTGACCCTGTTTGTCAGCTACGCAACCTCGTTTACCGGTATTGCCCTGCCTGAATCCAGATTACCGAGACCCTGGCTTCGCGCTTGGACATTCCATGCTTCCAAGGTCCTTCTCTTACTTGTGCTCTCGGCGCTCGTGAGCGTCGACGTGTGCCTTCCCCTTGAGGTCAAAGCCCTCTTCGCCGCACTGCCTTTAGAGCTGCTCTTCTTTGTAACGATGGCGCTCTTGGGTCTCCGATGGAACCTTCTCGATGGGCAGTGCCGCTGTCGCCATTGCCTTCGATCGCTTGCCCCACCCCAGCGAATCGGTCGGCCTTCCTGGAACTTCCTCGAATATAACGGGACCGAACTCGCCTGCCGTGATGGACACGGGCTACTCTCCGTCCCAGAGATTGAGACAAGTTGGTGCAGGTCTAGTGCCTGGATCGCACAATCGCCCTAGGC
>CAXTGE010000008.1:0-3457 GCA_964243645.1 uncultured Acidobacteriaceae bacterium
CCGGCTCGTCCAAGCACTTGCCGCTCCAGGCCCTTCGATTGCCGGTGCTGCGCAAGCGTGTCCAGCCCGTTCTCGAACACGTAGAAGACAAAGTACGAAGCCAGCATCAGTCCGAGAACGGTGGAGACGGTCAACCCATTCTGCACGCCGAGGTCGATGGCCTCCGGCAGCAGGTCCAGGAACGCGGCGCCCAGCAGAAGCCCCGCTCCGGCAGCGATCAGAAGCGTAATGAATCGCCTGAATCGGATGGCAAGGAACCCGCCGACGAGCGTCGAGCCAATCGGCAGAAGGAAGAGGAGAACCGGCACATCTCGGATAGTAATACGAATGCAATAGCAGCAAGCGCCTCCTGCCCTCCCTACTCAGCCGGACTCCGGCGGCTGCGACGAAGCTGGAGCTGTTCTCCTGCAGGTGATGTGCTGAGCCGAGGCAGTTCGCGCCAGTTTTCGCCAAGAAAACTGGCCTGAGCGTGTCAACGGAAGCCATAGTTAGAGGAGAACAGCTCTAGGCGCAGGCAGAGCAGGTTCCGTATAGAAAGAATTCATGTCGCGTGGCCTTGAAGCCCCTGGGCAGCTCGGGTGGCGTCTGCACGGCGCATCCGTCAAGTTCGAAGGTCCTTCCGCAACCGTCACAGTGGAAGTGATGGTGATGCGCCTTGCCTGCGACCTCATACCGGGTGGACTGGCCGGGCAGATCGACCGGAACGAGCCACCGATCCTCGACGAACGCCTTGATATTCCGGTACACCGTCGCGATGCTGACAGCCGGCACCTGTTTCTGCGTCTCCAGATAGGCCTGGTCGGGAGAGAGAGGGCGATTTGCAGCAAGAAACGCGGCGGCAATTGCCTCCTTCTGTCGCGTCTTCCGCGGCTGTCTGGACATAGGCAGAGCCTGCATGGGCAAGTTTCTGGTGAGCCGCTGGACCGACGCCCGGATCACCCCTTCCCTCACAGTGTAAGGGCGAGCCTGATCGATGACGGCACCGGGAGAGCGGGATCTCAATCTCTAACGCTTGGTACGAGCCGATGACTTTCAGCGTCCCGATGTGGCTTCAACCTCCCCAACCCGCGACACGCGCCTGAACGTGCCGGCTTAGTTGCGCAACGCGCCGCGCCAGTATTCCGTGAGTGCCTCCAGCAGCTCTTCCCCGAACGGGTTTGCCGTCAGGCTCGGGAGGTCCTCCACGCCGGCGAGAACAGTGTCCGCCGCATGCTGATAGGACTGCCAGAGCCCCCGGGTCAAAGCATACGTTCGCATCAGCAGTTCCACGCCCCTCCCCGTGCGGCATCCCAGGGTCGCTTCAAGCACACCGCCGGTCTTCAGCAGGCGATCGATGTAGTCGGCCTTATGCGCATGCAGCGCCTCACGCCGCATGTTCTTTTCCAGGAGTCCATACCCCAGTGCGTCCAGACGGAGCAGCTCTGCGTGGGCCTCCAGGTGTTCCACAAGGTTGGCCAGGAACGCCTTCACCTTGGCAGACCTGTTGCCCTTCGTGGTCTGCAGCAGATGCTCGCTTTCCAGCATCACCGCCGTCCAGCACTGCAGCAGAAGTGCGGCAAAGATCTCCTCCTTCGTTCGGAAGTAGAGGTAGACCGTTCCCTTCGCCAGCCCCGCGGCCGCCGCGATCTCCGCCGAGGTCGGCAAGCCGCCGTTGCCGTGCACAAAGAGCGTATTGGCTGCCTGCAGGATAGCGGCGCGCCGCGCGACTTTGTCCTCTGGGGCGTGGGCATGGGGAGCTGTTTTTCTCTTCACTTCGACATACGATACGTCACCCTCGCCTGCAGATGCCGCGAGGTAAACCGGTTCGAGAAGGCAGCAAATCGGTTCAATCTACCCACGATCACGCTCGATTTACCGGCAAACAGCGCCTTCAGCCCAGTCTGCGCCACGACGGCCGGCGAAACGACGGTCCTCTGCAGAGACGCCTTGGGACGAAAGCCTGATACATCATTGAACTCTGTGTTCATCAGGCCTGGAGACACCACGGTAACGCCCACCGTCGGAGCGAACTCAACGTGCAAGGCCACCCCCAGTGCCAGAATGAAGTGCTTCGCGGCCCCATAAGCAGCCAGCAACGGATCGGGCTGGTACGCGGCCAGACTTGCCACCAGGAGAATGTGTCCTGAGCCGCGCTCCAGCATGCGCTTGCCGAAAAGATGGGTCAGTTCCGTCACGCTCAGGATGTCGAGCTGCAACATCTCACGCAGACGGGCAGGTTCCTGGTTCAGGAACTCTCCGCTCAGACCAAAGGCCGCATTGTTGATCAACACATCGGGCAGAATGCCGCGTGCATCCAGCCGCTTCTGCAGCTCTGCGGGGCTTGCCAGCTCACTCAGATCGACCGATTCAACGACAACATCAATCCCATGCTGTTGAACCAGTTCGGCCGCGAGTTGCCGCATCGGCTCCTCACGCCTTGCAACCAGCACGACATTCATCTTTCTCGCCGCCAGGTCGCGCGCGAACTCCTTGCCCAGTCCGCTTGAGGCTCCCGTCACCACAGCCCATCTGTCTTTAAAATTCATCCTGTCCTCGTCTATGACTAACAGTCATATTACGTGACTAATGGTCATAATGTCTGCCGAGACAAATACCGCCTGGTTCGAGAGGGTGCCTCGTTTAGGCGTATCAGCCTACGAATACGTTGTGACCTCACAACAGGTCCCCCTCAAAGGGCGTCTGACCTCGTCAGTCCCATATCTCAGGCCCGCCTGCAACGGAACTTTGAGGTACACCCGGCGACACACGAGGAGAGGCGTTCATGAACGGACCGCTCGCACTTCTAACCGGAGTTGGCAGGTCAGTCGGCATCGCTGCGGGGGTAGCGCGACAGCTCGCCGCTGACGGCTGGGACTTGGCTCTAAATTACTGGGCCCCGTACGACGAGCGCATGCCGTGGGCATCGAGCTCGTCAGGATTTGAAGAGCTTGTCACTGAATTGGCTAATCTCGGGGCGGACGTGATGCGCTTGCCGGGTAACCTCGAATCTCCGCAAACGGCCGCATCGCTCTTCAGCTCGATCGCGGAAGCAGGCAGGATTCCATCCGCTTTGGTCCTTGCTCACTGTGAATCTTTGAACTCAGGCATCCTGGACACGACAGTGGAAAGTTTCGACCGGCATTACGCCGTCAACGTGAGATCCAGCTGGCAGCTGATACGCGAGTTTGCGTTGCATGCTTCTCCGTCCGGTGGCCGCATCGTGGCCTTTACCAGCGACGCTATCGTCGACAACTCGCCTATGGTGCGAGCAAGGCCGCCTTGGACCGTGTTGTTCTCGCAAGCGCAAGAGAGCTGGCGGACCGCCACATTCTCGCGAATGTCATCAATCCAGGCCCGATCGATACCGGCTGGATGAGTGAAGCTATGCGACGATCCTGCCTGGAGCGACAGCCGGGCGAAAGGCTCGGAACTCCCGCCGATATCGCAAACTTCGTCAGCTTCCTCTTGTCAGAGCGGG
>CAXTGE010000008.1:3557-7215 GCA_964243645.1 uncultured Acidobacteriaceae bacterium
ACCATGGCGAGCCCGGCAAACAGACTGCGCTGCCCGTTCTGCGGCGTTGCCGGTTTGTCTGCCTCTCGGCAGCCCGGGTCGCCGTTGCCGACGCCGACGATACGGCCGGCACCCTCCAGCGTGAAGCGGATCAGATTCGCGGCGATCGGCACAAAGCGATTCTTGGCATCGAGCGCCTCCACCTGCACACTGAGGAGGTCTTCGCGGTTGGCACGCATCGTCGTGCGATTCGGCGTCAGTCGCAGCTTAACGCCGGGCCCGGTGGTCTCGCGAATATCGACGAGCTTTACCTTGCCGTCAGCATACCCGCGTGCCTCAATCTTTCCTGGCTGGTAAACGACCGTCCACTGCACGTGGCCGTTGCGCGGCATGTTTTTCTTGCCGGCCGACTTGCCGTTCACAAGCAACTCAATCTCGTCCAGATTGGAGTAGCACCAGACATCGATGTTCTGCCCCTCGCGTCCGGCCCAGTCCCAGTGAGGAAACAGATGAATCATGGGCTCCGCCTGCCACCAGGACCGGTAATAGAAGTAGCAGTCTTTCGGGAAGCCGCAGAGATCCAGCATGCCCATCGGAGAGCTGATGCCGGTGTCGTCGAAGGGGCTGGGCTCACCCCGATAGTCAAAGCCCGTCCAGGCGAAGCCACCGGAGAGATACTCCCGTTCCGCATAGACCGTCCACCAGCCTTCCGCGCTCATCGTGTAACCGGGATAGTCCGTGTCATACCCTGTGGCATGGGCGTGCTTCGGATCTTTCTGGTACACCCCGCGCGTCGTCCAAACGCTTGCCGTCTCGGATCCGACGGTCGGCAAGGCCGGAAACTTGCGATGAAACGCGTCCAGGTTCTTCCCGGTGTTCTCGCCGCCACCGCCGCCCGCACCCGCGTAGTTGAAGCCCTGCACATCCACAACGTGGGAAGCGCCGCGCCCCCATCCGCCGTTCATTGCGGTGGTGACGGGCCGGGTCGTGTCCAGACGCCGGGTCGCCCGCTTCATGGAGGCCACGATGTTCGCCCCGACCTGCGAGCCCTGGTCCGGCTCCTCATTTGCCAGCGACCACAGGATGACGCTGGGATGGTTGCGATCCCGCTTCACCAGACGCTCCAGCTGGCTCAGGCCCTCCGGGGTCGACGCCATCATCCGTGTCTCGTCCATAACCAGCATCCCCGCTCGATCGCAGGCGTCCAGAAACTCCGGCGTGGGCGGGTTATGCGATGTGCGGCAGGCATTGGAGCCGCTCGCCTTCAGCAGGGCAACGCGATCGTCCTGCAGCTGGTCCGGTAGGGCCGACCCGACACCCGCGTGATCCTGGTGGTTACACGTTCCCTTAATCTTGACCGGCTTTCCGTTCAGGAAAAAGCCCTTATCCGCGTCGAAACGGAGGGTGCGGACACCGAAGGTCGTCTCCACGCGATCGGTCACGCCCTTACTCCCTTGCACCGCGGTCGCTGCGCGGTAGAGATGCGGCTGCTCGCAGGACCACAGCGCCGGCGAAGCGATGAGGCCCTGGCTCCGCACCACCACGGTCTCCCACGGCGGGAGTGTCTGCGGATCACTCCGCAGCGTGAGGACCGAGGTGCCGGCGGAGTCTGAAATCGCAGTGGACACCGTGAACGTGCTTGGCTCTTCGGAGTGGTTGGCCACCTCGGTCTCGGCAGTCACCTGAGCACCCGCGGCACTCGACGATGTCGTGATGAAGGTGCCCCACTGCGGCACGTGCAGCGGGTCGGTGATCGTGAGCCAGACGTGCCGGTAGATCCCGGTTCCCTCATAGAACCAGCCCTCGGAGAGCGTGGCGTCGGCCCGGATGGTTAGCTGATTGGCCTTGCCGTGGACCACGTAGTCGGTGACGTCGAAGGAGAACGGCGCGTACCCGCTCAGGTTGCGCCCCAGGTAGTGGTTGTTCCACAGCACGACCGCATCACGGAAGACCCCATCGAACTCAAGATGGACACGCTTGCCTTCGGATCCGTGAGGCAGCACCAGCTTGCGCCGGTACCAGCCGATGCTTGTCTCCGGGAAGTCGCGCCCGATGGGCTTGCGGCCCTCGCCGTAGTTCACCGGCTTCGGATCCGACCCCTCCATGTAGGGCTTGTCGTTGGCCAGGAAGGGGAGCTCCACAGCCCAGTCATGCGGCAGGTCCAGCAATCGCCATGTGCTGTCATCGAAGTCGTGTTCGCCAACCTCCGCCACATAACTTGCTTTGGCGAAGGTGCCCTCCCGTTCCGGTGCGCCGAAGCCGAAGTCGCGTGCCTGCTCCGCTGCGTTGCCAAGGTGGAAGCGCCAATCGAAGTCCAGCAGCAGACGCTGGCGCGGCGATCCCGAGCCGGAGTCAGCGGGTATGGCCTGCAAAGAGGTGCCGGCCACGGGCTCCGGGATCGCCGCTGCGAACGCAGTGGAGCGGGTGCCGGTGAGCGCCCCGGCGGAGGCTGCAAAACCCGTCTTAAGTAAATTGCGGCGAGACACTGTGGGCACGACATTCACCTCAGCGCAAGCCTACGAACCGCAGCGCCGAGCGTCAAGCGGGCAAACTGTCTCATCGGCAGCATCCTGCGGCTTTTGCTCTGAGCATCCTGCGCACTCATGCTCCGCTCCGACCGCCGGTGGTTTCGTGGAACAGCGCAGCCGCCTGCCAAAACAGCACGGCGACTTGATGCGGAACTGGAAGACTTGCCTCGGGAAAGGCAGGTGTCAGCTCGCTGGCCTGCACGTTGCCGTCTGCTCGGTAAAGTGTTTGAATCGAGGCATTGCGTAAAGTCCTGTCCATTCTGCTGCTGGCGGCCTTCGGCCTGCCCTTCTTCGCTTCCCTGTGGGCTTCGGGGCAGAGCGCGGAAGCCGGGCTGCCCGCATGCTGTCGCCGCAATGGAGCGCATCACTGTGCCATGAGCATGGTGGAGCGCGAGCGCCTCACCTCTATGGACAGCGGAGAGGACAGCAGCAAGGAGTTGAAGTGGAAGGCACCCATAGAACGGTGTCCCTACTCTCCTGCCTCTGTCGTCAGTGCGCATCCCCACGATGCCTTTGCGCCTCCCCGGGAGCATGCCTCCATGGTGGCCGGCTTCAGTCACCCGACGGGCACGGTCCAAACCGAATCCAAGCGACGCATCGCTCGCGATCGGTCCAGGCAAAAGCGCGGCCCACCCTCCTTTCTTGGTTAGCTCTTTAACTGCAGTCTTCGTCTCAGGGCGCTTGTCACGCGTTCCAGGTTCGAGGGCTAAAGCTGTTCTCCTGCAGGTGTAGCGCTGAGCCGGGGCAGTTCGCGCCCAGTTTTCGGCAAGAAAACTGGCCTGAATATGTCAACGGAAGCCATAGCTACAGGGGAACAGCTCTATCCATGCCTGAACTTTCACCGGCCACGCTGTGCGCGCGTGACCAGGAGGCTGCGCCGTGCGCCGCTTGTCCCTTTGCTTCGTCTCTCTGCTCTTCCTGACTCCATGGCCCGCTTTGGCCTCGACCATCTTCGGCGAGGTGCGCGGCATCGTTCACGATCCGCAGCATCGTCCCTTGCGGGATGCCGTCATCACCCTTCATGCAGCACATTCCGCCTTCTCAAAGACAAGCCACACGGATCAGAACGGGAGCTTCAGCCTCCCTGTCATTCCGCTGGGCGACTACCTTGTCGAGGTGAGCGAACCGGGCTTCCAATCGATCAAGCGAGT
>CAXTGE010000008.1:7315-8820 GCA_964243645.1 uncultured Acidobacteriaceae bacterium
GACATGCTGCACATGCGCGGGGGCCACCAGGTAAGCTGGCTCCTGGACGGCGTGCAGATTCCCAACACCAACATCGCCAGCAACCTGGGCGCGCAGATCGATCCCAAGGATGTCGACTACGTCGAAGCGCAGCGCGGCAGCTACACATCGGATATCGGGGACCGCACCTATGGTGTCTTCAACGTCGTTCCGCGTACCGGCTTCGAGCGGGACCGCGAGGCGGAGCTTGTTTTCACGGCCGGCAGCTTCCTGCAGACGGACGATCAACTCAACTTCGGCGACCACACCGAAAAGTTTGCCTTCTACGCCAGCCTGAACGGCAACCGCAGCGACTACGGTCTCTCCCCGCCTATCGGACAGGTGTACCACGATGCGAGTAATGGCTATGGAGGCTTTGCGTCTTTCCTCTACAACCGGACACCGAAAGATCAACTGCGCCTGATTACGCAGCTGCGCAATGATTTCTTCCAGATCCCCTACGATCCCGACCCGAACAGCGCGGAGAATCAGCAGTTCGATTCGGGTGGGCTGCGGGATCATCAGGGGGAACGAGACGGTGTCGTAGCCGCTTCATGGCTCCATACCTTCAACCCAACCACGGTGCTGCAGGTCTCTCCCTTCTATCACTACAACCGGGCGGACTATGAGCCGAGCGCCGCTGACACACCCGTGGCGACCACGTCGGATCGCACCTCGAACTACGCCGGAGCGCAAGCCTCGATCACCACAGAGATTGCACGCAATACGTTGGGAGCCGGCTTCTACTCCTTCGGCCAGCACGACGGCTACCTCTTCGGAGCCGTGTTCAACGACGATTCCGGAACCGCACCCTTCTCTATCCCGGACTCGGCCTCCGGCGGTGTGGTCGAGGAGTATGTTTCGGACAACTACAAGCCCACCTCGTGGCTCACCCTGATCGCAGGCCTGCGCGAGACCTTCTTCCGAGGCCAGTTCACCGAGACCGCGACCGATCCGCGCTTCGGGGTAGCGGTACGGGTTCCGAAGCTGAACTGGGTCTTCCGGGGCTTCTACGGCCGCTTCTATCAACCGCCGCCGCTGCTCACGGCAAAGGGACCGATCGTGCAGTTTGCCGCGGCAAGCGATACGGCCTTTGAACTGCTGCACGGGGAGCGGGATGAGGAGCACCAATTCGGTGTGCAAATCCCCTACCGTGGCTGGCTGCTCGATGTCGATACCTTCAAGACCCGGATCAACAACTTCCTCGATCACTCCAACATCGGCGATTCAAGCATCTATTACCCGGTCACAGTGGACGGCGCTCTCGTGCGTGCATGGGAGCTGGCACTCCGCTCGCCTCGCCTCTGGCACTTCGGACAGGCGCACCTTGCCTACTCCAACCAGATCGCCGAGCAGCGCGGGAACATCACAGGAGGCCTCATCTGCACACCCATCGGGGATCCGGCCTGCGACGCAGGTTTCGCTTACACGCCTGTGGATCACGATCAGCGCAATACCCTGAACGTCGGCTTGGACGCCACGCTGCC
>CAXTGE010000008.1:8920-11775 GCA_964243645.1 uncultured Acidobacteriaceae bacterium
TTCGCGTTCTCCAGGCCGGGGATCAGGCGCAGGACGTGTGCCTGTGCGCCGAACTTCATGTGATTCTGGAAGCCCACCAGGTTGTAGCTGTCCGCACGCAGGGTCTCCTGGCGGAGTTGCACGGCGGCATAGGGCCAGCGGCCGGTCTTGGGATTGGTGAGGCCGGCTGGCTTCATGGGGCCGAACCGCAGCGTATCCCGCCCGCGTCGGGCAAGCTCCTCGACGGGAAGGCAGCCTTCGAAGTAGGCAAGTTTCTTGGCGGGGGTAGCTGTGACTGCAGATCTCTCCACTGCGTCAGGGCCCTGCGCTGACTCCGGCGGAGAGGACATGTCATTGGAGGGCGCTGACTCCGCTCCGGAGGACGAACCGTCGTCTGGACCCGAGACCAGGAACGGAATGTCTTCCCAGCTCTTGGGCTCCACGCGTTCGGCGGCAATCAGCGCGTCGAGGAAGGTCTCGTACTCCTCCTTGGTGAAGGGGCAGTTGATGTAGTCGGCGGTGCCGCGATCCCAGCGCGCGGCGAAGTAGACCTTGTCCATGTCCACCGTCGAGGCGTCGACGATGGGCGAGATGGAGTCGTAAAAGGCCAGGTGGTCGGCGCCGGTGAGGCGACCGAGTTCGCCAGCCAGGGGCGAGCTGGTGAGAGGACCGCTGGCTAGGACGGTAATCGTGTCCGGGTCGTTCTCGTCGAGGCGCGTGACCTCTTCGCGACGCACGCTGATGCGTGGTTCGGCCTCAATCAGATCGGCGACACGGCGGCTGAATTCGAGGCGGTCGACGGCCAGGGCGTGACCCGCGGGCACGGCGCTGGCATCGGCGGCCCCCAGCAGAAAGGAGCCCGCGCGGCGCATCTCCTGCTTCAGCAGCCAGGGCGCGCTATTTTCGGTTTCACTCTTGAGGGAGTTCGAGCAGACCAGCTCGGCGAAGTCGGAGGTCTGGTGCGCCTCGGTCGAGCGCAGGGGCCGCATCTCGGAGAGGATGACCTCGCAGCCGGTGCCGGCGGTAAGCGCGGCGGCCTGCAGCGCCGCTTCAGGGCCGGCCAAACCGCCGCCGATGATATGGATTCGTTTCACTCTTCAAGGATACGGGTGCCGCTTCGCTACCCGACATCGGCGGCAGCGAGCGCCGTTAGGGGAGCACCGCTCAGACGCATGACATGCCATTCGTTCTTGATGATGGCGCCGAGACGCTCGTAAACCGCGATGGCGGGCTCGTTCCAGGTAAGCACGTCCCACTCCAGCCGGCTGCAACCCTCGTCGACAGCGAGGCGCGCCAGCCGGGCAAGAAGGGCTTTGCCGACACCCTTCCCGCGCAGGCTCGGGGTGACATAGAGGTCTTCCAGGCGGATGCCGTGGTGGCCAACCCAGGTGGAATAGGTGGTGAAGTACAAGGCGAAGCCGGCGGGCTCGAGTGCGGCGTCCGGGGCGTTGCGCCAATCCGCAATAAGGGTGCGGAAGCGTGGTGGTGGGGTGGGCTGAAGAAGCGTTTCGCCGTCAGCGGCAAGGCCCCAACCATCGCGGAGCAGGTCGGCCTCCGTAGCGACGACTTTGTCGAGAGCTCGCTCATAGTCGGCAAGCTCACGGATGAAGCGGACAATCATGGGAACGTCGGCGGGGATGGCGGGGCGGATGCTTACGCCCGCGGTGTTGCCAAGGGAATTCGTGGTGAGCAAAGCAGATTCCCTTCGGGGAGGATAGATCGAAAGCGAAAGCCGTTCAGAAAACAGCAGGAATGAAAGCGGGAAGGGTTTCAGAGAAGCGAGCAATCACGAACAACGAAATACGAACAACGAATCTGCTCGGCATCACCTACTTATGCGAGTCGGCGGTCGATGGCTTGGTGGTGCTGGGTCTAAGGGGTACCTCGAAGGCGCCCAGTTCCTTGTTGGTCGACGCCCAGCGGATCTTGCGGAGCTCCAGCGTCGCCTTCTCCAGGATGGGGTCGTCGATGTCGCGCGTGTCGTAGTACAGGTAACCGGCCAACGTGCTGTGCGGCGCAACCGCTGTTGCCGGGAAGCCGAAATCGTTGCTATCGGCGGTGATCTGCTTGTCGATCCCCGGATGATGAATTGTGATCGAGGGCAACGGCGCGGGCAGCGGAATCTTGGTGCCGTCGCTGTACTTCTTGCTGAACATGCGGCGTTCCAGATCGTCATCCGTCGCGGCATTGCGCGTGTAGTTGTCCGCCGCGATGAAGAGAATGCGGGTGTCGTCCAGCGAAAGCGGCTGCGCGGTGTCGTTGGTGACGATCACGCGGATGGGCATGAAGCCGTGGTGGAAATAATCCAGCCGGGTATTGGGACGGGTCTCCCCCAGATCCCCAGGCTCGGCAGCGACGGTGATGCCGTCATGCGTGTCATGCAGCGCATAGGTCTTCGCGTCGGCGGCGGGAACAGGCTTGCGCGGCTTGTCACCGGCGCGGGCCGGAATGCAGACAAGCAGCAGGGCAGAGGTGGCGAAAAGCCAGGGATGCGCAGACCGGAACATGCTGCAGCGATTATCCTCTTGGGGATGCGTGCCGGGCAAAATCGACGTGGGGAACGCGGGGCGCTGGGCCTCCGGCGTGGGTCTTGGACGCAACGGGAAGCTTTTCTGCCGTGATGCTGGCCTACAGCTTTTTCCTGGCCGCGGGGCTTGCAGTCAGCTCGCCGTGGTGGGTTCTGCGCATGCTCACGACCCAGCGGTATCGCGAGGGCCTGCGGGAGCGGCTGGGCCGGGTGCCCGCCCATGTGCGCCAAGCGGTGGCAGGCAGGCGCATCGTCTGGGTGCATGCGGTCAGCGTCGGCGAGGTGCTCGCGGCGTCACAGCTAATCAGCGAACTGGAGACCGCCCTGAACGAGGCAAGCGGCGGCAACG
>CAXTGE010000008.1:11875-20481 GCA_964243645.1 uncultured Acidobacteriaceae bacterium
GGCAAGCGGCGGCAACGGGGCAAGCATCGGAAACAGGGCAGGCCAAGGGGAAGACTGGCGGGTGATGGTTTCCACGACAACCCGGACGGGGCAGGTTCTGGCGCGGGAGCGGTTCGGGGCGGAGCGCGTCTTCTGGTTCCCCCTGGACTTTGCCTGGGCCGTGCGGGCATGGATGCGCGTGCTGCAGCCGCGGCTGGTGGTGCTGATGGAAAGCGAACTGTGGCCGCGGCTGCTGGCCGAGTGCTCGGGACGGGGCATTCCGGTAGCCGTGGTAAACGCCCGCATGAGCGACCGGTCCTTCCGGCGTGCCGCACGCGTACGGCGGGTGTGGGCCCGTGTTCTCGGCCGGGTAACGACCTTTCTGGCGCAGAGCGAGGAGACGGCCTCCCGGCTGCAAAAACTGGGGGTGCCGCCGCGAAAGATCCAGGTCACGGGCAATCTGAAATACGACATCGCCCCACGCCAGACGGCGATGGTGGAAGCCTTGCGGCCGCTACTGGAGCGGCGTCTCCTGGTGGTCGCCGGCAGCCTGCTCGACCCTGAAGAGAAGCTCCTCCTCGAGCACTGGCCTGCGATCGGCAGTGCCGCGCCTCATGGCGTGCCAAATACCGTGCCCAGCACCGTGGCCAGTGCCATGCCCAGCGCCCTGCTGGTGCTCGCGCCGCGTCATCCGGAGCGATTCGCGGAGGTGGCTCGCCTGATCAACAAACGCTACCCCCTGGTGCGGGCGAGCGATCTCCTGGAGAGGCGGTCGGTGAAAGAGCAGTCGGTGGAGATGGCGCCCTTGTCTGTGGTGCTTCTGGATACGGTGGGCGATCTGGCCGCGGTGTATGGCCTGGCCGATGTAGCGTTTGTGGGCGGCAGCCTGGCGCGCAAGGGTGGACACAATCCTCTGGAACCTGCCAGATTGGGCGTACCGGTGATCATGGGTCCGTCGTTCGAGAACTTCCGCGAGATCGTCACCGAGATGCAGGCCGCGCATGGCCTGGAGATCGTGCACGATGGCGCGGAGCTCTCGCGCACGCTGTCGCGTCTGCTGAAAGATCGCGTGGAAGCCGATGCGCTCGGCCGGCGGGGCCAGGGTGTGTTTCAGCGCAAGAGCGGAGCCACGGGACGGACCGTGTCCGCTCTGCTGCCGCTTCTTGAGGCGTCCCAACCTGCGCGGAAGGACGGGGTGCGCCGGTGAAGGCACGTCGTCGATGGGCCTGGCCGCTGGTCCCGGCGTATAGCGCCGCCCTGGCCGCCGAGGATGCCCTGCGGGCTATGGGCTTTCCGGCAGTGCAGCGGCTGGGATGGCCGGTGATCAGCGTGGGCAGCGTCTCCGTGGGCGGGGCGGGCAAGACCCCGGTGGTCATCGCCCTGGCCAGGCTGCTAGGGGAGCGCGGCTGGACGGTCGATGTGCTGTCCAGAGGCTTTGGCCGCAGCGGGGTCCGTGTGGAGCAAGTGGAGCAGGTCGATCCGCAGGGAGGGGACGCGGCGCGGCGCTATGGCGACGAACCCGTCCTGATCGCACAGCGCACAGGCGTTCCGGTCTGGGTGGGGGCCAAACGGTACGCGGCCGGGATCGCAGCCGAACGCTCTTTCACCGACAGGCTCCGAGCACCGCAGGCTCCGGAGACTGGGGTCCAGCCCGGCCCCAGTTCAACTCCAAAGGCGGATGCCGATCGCCCCCTGCGCGCGCACCTACTGGACGATGGCCTTCAACATCGAGCCCTGCACCGGCAGTTCGATCTGGTGCTGATTACCGAGGCGGATCTGCGCGACACGCTGCTGCCCGCGGGCAATCTTCGCGAGCCGCTGTCGGCCCTGCGGCGAGCCGATGCCTTTGCGGTCCGCGAGGAGGAGCTGGAGCGGGTGTCGGGCCAGCTACGGCGGCTGGGACGGCCCGAGGTACCGGTGTGGACGCTGCGCCGGGCGCTGCACTTCCCCGCCCCGCTGGGTGTGTTCGGGGCTGGCCTGCGACCGCTCGCCTTCTGCGCTCTGGCCCGGCCCGAGAGCTTTGCCACCATGCTGACGGGCGCCGGTTGCGGCCTGGTCGACACGGTCGTGTTCTCGGACCATCACCGGTATGAGGAACAGGATGTCAGCCTGTTGACGCGTACGGCCAAGGAGATGCACGCCACAGGGTTCATCACGACCGAGAAAGACGCCGTGAAGATCTCGCCCGCGTTGCGGTCGCGTCTGGAGGCGGAGGTCGGCCCCTTGATGGTCGTGCGGCTGGACGTGCAATTCGTGTACGAATCGCCGGTAGTCCGCACGCTGGAAGACCGGTTGCGCGCCGGTCAGGACGCCGGCAGCCGGATCGAGGCCCCCGCCCTGTGAACCCTTTGAGCGTGGGCAGTTCACCGCGCATCCTGATTGTGCGGGTAGGGGCGATGGGCGATGTGTTGCATGCGTTGCCGGCCGTTGCCGCCCTGCGACAGCAGTGGCCTGGCGCAGAGATCGACTGGGCCGTCGACACGAGGTGGGCCGCGTTGTTGGTGAACGCCGAGGGCCGCGGGCCTGTCGTCACAGCGGTGCACCGGGCGGAGACGAGGCTGTGGTCGCGGGCGCCATTTTCGCTCGCGACGCTGCGCTCCGTGATCCAGTTGCGGCAGGATCTCCAGGAGGAGCGATACGACCACGTCATCGATCTGCAGGGCACGTTGCGCTCCGCGGTCATCGGCCGGTTTGCGGGGGGAGGTTCGCTGGCAGGGCTCGCCGATCCGCGCGAGGCCGCCGCGCGAGCCTTCTACACACGTCAGATTGAGCGGCGCGGGACACATGTCGTACAGCAGGGCGCGGCGCTGCTGGGGGATGCACTTGGAATCGCCCTGACCCCTGTGCCCTATGAGCTGCCGCATGACGCGCAGGCCGAAGCCTGGGTAGAGACGATCGTCGGCACCGCCCCTTCGGACCATTCGGACAAGCGCTTCGCTCTGCTGGCGCCCTCTGCCGGATGGGGTGCCAAACAGTGGCCCGCCGCACGTTTTGGAGCGCTGGCACGCGATCTGCATGCCGGGGGCTGGACGGTGCTGATCAACGACGCCGCCGCAACTGACCCTACCTGTGCCGCCGTAGTCACCGCGAGCGGGCAAACCGCCGTCCCCGTCTCTTCAACCCTGCCGCAGTTGATCGCCCTGCTGCGACGGGTCGACGTAGTCGTCGGCGGCGACTCCGGCCCGGTGCATCTGGCCGCGGCGCTCCGGACGCCGGTAGCCGCGCTCTTCGGCCCCACGGACCCGGCACGCAACGGTCCCTGGGGTTCTGGCCCCATCAAGGTGTTGCGGCATCCGGCCTCGGTGACGAGCTACAAGCGCATCGCCACGGTCGATCCCGGCCTGGCGCGCCTTCCGGTGGACCAGGTGCTTGCGACGGTGGAGGCACTTTCCGCCGGCCGGCTCTGAGACAATATCCGGATGGCCGGAACGCAGGGGCAAACGCAATGGCAGCGCATCGCGCGACGGGTGCGTGTGCCGCTGGGCTTCGCCACGGCTGCCGTTTTCTTCGTCTTTGCCCGGCCTCAACCGCGGCTGCTGCTCCTGAGCCTGCTTGCCGTGCTGCCCGGCCTGTGGCTGCGTGCCTATGCCGCCGGCTATGTAAAAAAAAACGCCGAGCTGACGCGCACCGGGCCCTACGCCTACACGCGCAACCCGCTTTACCTCGGGTCGATGCTGCTTGCCTTCGGCTTCGCGATCGCCGCCGGAAGGATCTGGCTGGGTGTGCTTCTGGTGGGTCTCTTTCTGGCCATTTACTGGCCGGTCATCCTGTCCGAGGAGGCCTTCCTGCGAGGCGCCTTCCCAGGCTTCGATGGGTACGCAGCCTCCGTGCCAAGGCTGCTTCCACGGCTATCCGCAGCGCGGTTTGGAGGGCTGGAAGCGGGGGCCGGGCGCTTCTCGCCAGGGCGCTACCGCCATCACCGCGAGTACAATTCCGCTATGGGTGCCATCGCGCTTTATGCGGCGCTGTGGCTGCGTATGTGGCTGGCGCACCAGCCTGGGTTGTTCTGAATCTCGCTGGGGGTCCATCGACGTTGACGTACCGCAAACCCTCCGGGACGCGCAGAGAGCGCTGGACTGCCACGGCCCTGATCGTCGCCACTACGACCTTTGCGCCGGCGCAGATCTTCTCCCCCAAACCAGCATCGCAACGCCCCATTCCCGTGCTACAGCCAATTGGGGGCGGCTTCGTCTACCCGCAGCATGAGACGCTGACCTTCTCCGTCGACTGGCGCGTCTTCAACGCGGGTACAGCCGTGTTCCACCTCGATGCCAGCGGACCGCAGGAGAAGATCTCGGCTACCGCGGACTCGGTCGGCGCGGTCAATCTGCTCTTCCCCGTGGTAGACCGCTTCCAGTCAGGGTTCGATACGAAAACAGGCTGCTCCACGGGCTTCAATAAGCAGACCCAGGAGGGCCGCCGCAAGTTCGCCTCCGAGCTGGCGTTTGACTACGGCCACGGCCGCCAAAGTGAGTACGCGCGCAACCTCGTCAAGGGCACCGCCACCCGCAAGGACGCTAATATTCCGGCATGCGTGACCGATTCCCTTTCGGGCATCTTCTACACGCAGTCACAGCCGCTCGTGGTCGGCCAGACCGTGGAGTTTCCCCTCGCGGACGCGATGCGTACCGTCACCGTCGGCATGAAGGTCGAAGGACGCGAAGAGATCAAGACCGCGGCCGGCACCTTTGGGACCGTAAAGGTGCAGGCGACCGCCGACGAGGGCGTGGTAAAAAATCGCGGCCACATCTGGATCTGGTACACGGACGACCCGCGGCACCTGCCCGTGCAGATGCAGGCCAGGCTGTTCTGGGGCACCATCACCTTTCATCTGCAGTCGATTGAGTTGAAGTAGGCCGAATCGGGCCACGCAGAGGCATCCAAGCCAAGCGGAGCATCCAAACGGAGCGGAGGAGATTTGTGAGCGAGACACTCGGCAACAACGATGAAGTGATGGCCACCGAGCAGGTGCTGTACTCGGATGAAGAGCTTGTGACGGTAGCCAATTTTCCCGAGCCGGCCTCCGCGAACGTGGCACGCACCGCGCTGGCATCGGCGAACATCCCCGTCTTTATGCAGGGCGAAAACGCCAACAGTCTTCTGCCCGTTGCCTTTGAGGTCCGGCTTCAGGTCCGGCCGCAGGATGAGGCCGCCGCTCGCAGGGTGCTGGACGACTTCGAAGCCGATCCGGAGACGCTGCAAGACGTGACCGATGCCCAATCGGATGCCCAGTCCGACGCCGAAACGGATGTGAAGAGCATCGACGACCTGGGCGCACCCAATCTACGCGGAGCCGCCGTCGTCCTGTGAGCCGGGAACGCGCAGTGGTCTGTCTCTCGGGCGGCATGGACTCCACGGTCTGTGCTGCGCTGGCTGCGCGTGACTTCGACGCCTACGGCCTCCATGTCAGCTACGGGCAACGCACGGAAGCGCGCGAACTGCAGTCCGCGCGTGCGGTAGCTCAGCATGTCGGCCTGAAAGACCTCATGGAGCTGCGCACGGACCTCTTCCGGCGCATCGGCGGGTCGGCGCTCACGGACGCGGCCATCCCCATTCCCGCGGCAGCCGGTGTTCCGGAGGCCGGTGCAAGCCGCGTGGGGGACGAGATCCCGGTGACCTACGTTCCCTTCCGCAACGCCCATTTCCTGGCCGCCGCGGTGAGTTGGGCGGAGGTGCTGGGTGCGGGAACCGTGCTCATCGGTGCCGTGGAGCAGGACAGCTCCGGCTACCCGGACTGCCGGCCCGCGTACTACGACGCCTTTAATGCGCTGATCGCCGCAGGCACACGCGACGGGACCATCCGGGTCCGGACGCCGCTGATCCGCCTGCGCAAATTTGAGATTGTGCGCCTGGGAGTTGAACTGGGCGCACCGTTGCATATAAGTTGGTCGTGCTACACGGGGGAGGTCCAGGCCTGTGGCGTCTGTGAGAGTTGTGCCTTGCGCCTCGCGGCCTTTGCGGAGGCTGGTGTGAAGGACCCCCTGCCCTATGCGGCGCATCCCACCGACGCACGCTGAGAGTCTGCAAGAGTTTGCGTTCCATCCGCCGAGGGCGATACGCGACGGCAAGAAAGAGGATCTGGAAATGAAGCAAGAAACCAAACAAGCAACCGAAGGAATGCTCAAGCGGCGCAGCGTAATCGCCGCATTCGCGGGAGCGGTCCTGATGACCTCGCCCGCCCTGCCGGCGCAGGACGCAGCGGCAGGTGCTACGGTACACGGTCATGTGCAGAACGCCGCCGGACAGCCGCTTACCAGCGGGCAGATCAAGTTGACCAAGGACATCAACCTGCCCTACAAGGACGAGAAGTTCACCAACACGGCCGATATCGACAAGGACGGCAACTACACGGTCAAGGGCGTCGCGCCCGGCGAGTACTTCGCCTATGTCGTCGTCGCTGACAAGACAGCCGATCAGCAGCACTTCACCATCAAAACAGGTGACGCCCCCACCGTTGACTTCGACATGACGCGTGCGGAGTACATCGCCAAGATGTCCCCGGAAGAGCGGAAGTCGCTAGAAGACTTCAAGGCCAAGAACGCTGCCGCTGCGGCCGGCAACAAGCAGATCAGCAACCTGAACGCGACCATCACCGCGGTACGGACGGACATCAAGTCGCCGACGCCGAATTTCGATAAAGACATCGCTGACATGAAGCAGGCCACGGAGCAGCGTCCCAACGAGGGCCTGCTGTGGGCTGTCCAGGGCGAGGTTTTTACGGCCCAGGCCAAGAAGACCTCCGCCACAGACCGCGCCAACAAGACCAATCCGTTGCAGGATGATGCGGTGAAGACCTCATACGCGAGCGCGGCCACATCCCTCCAGAAGGCGGCGGACCTGATGGCCGCCGCGAAGCCGCCCGTCGTGGAGCAGGAAGCCACGGTATACAACCAGCTGGGCAGCGTCTATGGAGAGGGCGGCAAGCCCACGGATGCGACCGCTGCCTTTGAAAAGGCCGCGTCCCTGGATCCCAAGGGTGCCTCGCAGTATTACACCAACGAGGCCATCATCTTCGACCACAACGGCGGCGGAGATCCTGAGGTGGCCGCAGCCGAAAAGGCCATTGCCGCTGACCCCAACAAGCCGTTGCCCTACTACCTGAAGGGACAGGCCTTGCTGGCCAAGGCTACCGTCGACGCCAAGGGGCAGATCGTGCCGCCTCCGGGCTGTGTGGATGCCTACCAGAAGTACCTGCAGCTGGCACCGGACGGACCGCAAGCCCCGGCAGTGAAGGATGTTCTGACCCAGATGGGGCAGAAGATCGAGAGCAAGTACAAGGCAGGAACCAAGAAGTAGTTGTCCTCGGGAACCGAGGCCCCGGCGAGACTGCCAGGGCCTCAGTTTTGCCCCCAGCCGGCATCGCAAGGGGAGTGGAACAAGTTCTTCTCTATGAGGAAGCCCTGGCAGAGGTGCTGCGTTATGCATCGACGCTTTCCCTGCCTGCCCGGACAGAGCGCGTCGACCTCCTGGCCGCGCAGGGCCGTGTCCTGGCGGAGCCCATTCTGGCAGAACGCGACCAGCCACCCTTTCCGCGGTCGACCCGGGACGGCTTCGCGGTGCGCAGTGCGGACCTCCTGGAGGACGGTGCCTGCCTGAAGCTGCTGGGCAGCCTGCGCGCCGGGGAACAGTGGACCGGTACGCCGCTGCGCGGGGGGGAGGCAATCGAGATCATGACCGGGGCGCCGGTGCCCGCGGGCGCCGATGCCGTGCTGATGGTGGAGCACGCGGATAGCTCCCATGCGGAGAAGGTACGACCGGCACCCGGACGGCGGCTGACGGCCGGCGAGAACGTGGTGCCCACGGGAGCGGAGGCGCGCGCCGGAGCGGAGCTTGTGCCCCCGGGCCGCACGATCGCCACGCCGGAGATCGGTCTCGCCGCCAGTTGCGGCTACGCGCAGCTGAACGTATTCGCCCGGCCGCACGTGTCCGTGGTGGCCACGGGGGATGAACTGGTAGAACTCGGCGACGCGCCGGAGCCGTGGCAGATTCGGAACTCGAACAGCTATTCGCTGGCCTCGCTGGTTGCGGCCGAAGACGCCAGGGCAACGCGGCTGGTAATTGCCCGCGACACCGCCGAGGACCTTCGCGACCGCCTCGCCGAGGCACTGAGGATGGATCTGGTGTTGTTCTCCGGTGGCGTCTCGATGGGCAAATACGACCTGGTAGAAGAGGTGCTTCGTGAGGCCGGAGCGGAGTTCTTCTTTACCGGCGCGCGCATTCAACCAGGCAAGCCAGTTGTGTTCGGCCGTCTGCCCCGCCCCGGCGGTGGCTGGACCCCCTTCTTTGGCCTGCCCGGTAATCCTATCTCCACCGAAGTCTGTTTTCGGCTCTTTGTTGCGCCCCTGCTGCGCGCGCTGTGTGGGCGGACGGACCGTGAACCCCGTTTTGCGGAGGCGCGTCTGGCCGCTGACATACGGGGTGGGGCTCAGGTTACGCGCTTTCTGCCGGCGATCGTGGCAGGCAATTGGCGTGGCGTGACGGTGCGGCTCGTTCCCTGGCAGGGCTCCGGCGACCTCGCCGCCAATGGGCGCGCCAATGCCTTCGTGGTGCTGCCCCAGGAGGTCGGAAGCTTTGGGGCCGGAGACGTCGTGCGCGTACTGCTACGGTAAGGGCTGATGGCTGACCAG
>CAXTGE010000008.1:20581-24083 GCA_964243645.1 uncultured Acidobacteriaceae bacterium
GCGCTCGATAAAGGCATCCGGATTCGCGAGGTAGTATTGCTGGCGAAGTCCGGAGGCAAGAGCGGCAAGTGGCAGCGGGAAGGTTCTAAGTTGTAGGTTCTAGGTTGTAAGTTCTAAGTTGTTAGGTCTAGGTTGTAGGTACTAAGACTCTCGGCGTCCCGCACCATCGCAAAGACTCCGTAAAGCCACAAAAGCCCAAACCGCCGCAACGTACAACTTAGAACCTACAACTTACAACTTCTACGCCGGATGAGCGATCGCCACCCCGAACAGGTGTCCTGGGTCGTGGAACCAGCGGGGGGAGCCGAAGCCGGCGTTGTCCAGCAGGGTGCGCAGGCTGCGCTCCGTGAATTTATAGCTGTTTTCGGTGTGAATCGTTTCGCCAGGGACAAAGTGAAGGGTCTTCCGATCGACCTGGAGGGTCTGCTCGCACAGGCTTTCCAGGTGCATCTCGACGCGGCTGGCCTCGGCGTTCCAGCGAGCTTTATGGGCGAAGCAGGCGAGGTCGAAGTTCGTCCCGAGATCGCGGTTCAGCCGGGCGAGGATGTTGAGGTTGAACTCCGAGGTGATGCCTTCGGCATCGTCGTAGGCGGCGAGCAGGAAGTCGACCGTCTTATTCCGGCAGGGAGCCAGATCGACACCCAGTAACAGGGCGTCGCCGGTGCGACGCAGCTGACGGCGCAGGTTGCGCAGGATCGAAACGGCCTCGGGCGGAGCGAAGTTGCCGATCGAGGAGCCGATGTAGAGCGCCAGCACGCTCTGCTCCTTGGTCCGCTCGATCGTGTAGGGGTCCGTGATGTAGTTCGCGACGGTCGGCTTGACCTGCAGACCCTCAATGTCCCGGAGAGAGGCCTTGGCCTCCTCCAGCGCGGACGCACTCACGTCGATCGGTTGATAGAGCAGTGCCGGCTGGCGTTGCAGGGCAGCGCGGAGCAAGATGCCGGTCTTGGTCGCCGTTCCCGCGCCCAACTCCGCGATGGTCAGCGGCCCCACACCCTCGGAGACGATCTCCCGCGAGAACTGCTCAAAGATGCTACGCTCGGTGCGCGTCAGGTAATACTCGGGGAGCTGCGTGATGGCCTCAAACAGCTCGGAGCCGCGCTCGTCGTAAAAGAGCCAGGGAGGGAGTGTCTTCTGCGTACCGGCCGGAACGGCTAGTCCACGAACGGCCTCTCGTTGAACTGCGTCGCGCAGGGCTTCGGGTGCTTCGATCATCTACGTAGTAAGCCTCGGAACTGGGTAAGGTTCTTGTTTAGTCTATGCTTCTGCGGGGCATTGCCTGCCGGACATTACCTGCTGACCAAGGCCTGCGGGCAACAGAGTGCCGCGGCGCACGGGGTGGCGGTTCTTCTGCCGGCCTATCTCAGGCCCCGTCGCGCGCCAGCCGCAGGCCGCTGAACTGCCAGCGGGTCGCGGGCCCAAAGAAGTTCCGGTATGAGGCCCGGATATGCGTCTGCGGCGTCGCGCAGGAGCCACCCCGGAGAACGACCTGGGAGCTCATGAACTTGCCGTTGTACTCGCCCAGTGCGCCGGGCAGCGCACGGTACCCTGGGTAGCCCGTGTAGGGCGAGGCCGTCCACTCCCAGGCGTCACCGAAGACCTGCTGCGGCTGACGGGGATCCCCGGAAAGAGGGGACGCTACCTGCGGGTGCAGACATCCGCCTTCCAGGAGGTTGCCCTCGACGGGGAGCTGCGCCGCGACGAACTCCCACTCGAACTCGGTAGGCAGGCGCTGCCCGCTCCAGCGGGCAAAGGCGTCGGCCTCAAAGAAGCTGATATGGCAAACCGGCGACTCAGAGAGATCTTCGAGCGGCTGCCATCCATGCAGGGTATAGATGCGCCAGCCCGAGCGCGTGCCCGCGTCGCGCTGCCAATACAACGGCGCCTGCCAACCCTCCCGCTCGACGGTATCCCAGCCTTCGGAAAGCCAGAGCTCAGGGCGGTTGTAGGCGTCTTCGTCGAGAAACGCCAGGAATTCGGCGCAGGTGGTCAGCCGGGAGGCCAGACGGAACGGCGGGAGATAGACAGGGTGGCGGGGCGTCTCGTTATCAAACGCAAAGCTCTCAATCGCCGCAGGATCGGGAGTCACGCCCACCTCCACGACCCCCGGGCGGCCTGGATATCCCGGCGCGTAGCTAAGCCAATGCAACGGAGGGGCGATGGGGGTCCTCCCGGTCGCCTCAGGGGCAGGGGCATAGGCCGGTTGCAACGGATTGGTAAACAGGGCGTGCTTGATATCGGTGACCGCCAGTTCAAGATGCTGCTGCTCATGCTGGAGCCCCAGCACGATGCGGCGCAGAGCCTCGTCTTCCGGCGTGTGGTCCAGCAGGCGGCTGATGGCGGCATCCACATGCTCACGGTAGGCCAGGATCTGCTCGAGCGGCGGGCGGGAGAAACTGGCGCGCAGCTTCTTCTCCGGCATCTCCCCCAGCGCCTTGTAGTAGCTATTGAACAGCCACCGGAAGTCGGGATGGAACGGCTTGTAGGCCGCCACGAAGTCGCTGAGCACGAAGGTCTCAAAGAACCAGGACGTGTGCGCCAGATGCCACTTTACGGGCGAGGTCTCCGGCGAGGACTGCACCATCATGTCTTCCGGGGTCAGGGACGAGACAAAGCGCATCGTGGCGGCACGCACCGCCCCGTAACGGGCAAGCATGGAGGCGGTCTGGGGCTGTTGCGAGAGCATGGGAACTCCACAGGACAAACTCAAGGGATGTGCCGGCCCGGGGGCGGGTTGCCGGCTGCCCCAGGGACGCCATGGGGCGGAGTTCGAACCTTCTCCCTTATACGCCTGATTGCCAAGCGCCGGAGACCTCCCAAACGTTTGCACGCCATCTCCCGAAATCAACCCACGCGTACGCGTCTTCCTGCGTGAACTTCCGTCTACAACGGTAGTTGCCCTGCGAAAGCGGCCTGGAGGCTCCATGCAACGAAGCGGACGAAGTGCAGCGTTGGCCTGCCTGTTGGCCGGAGCTTTAGGCCTCGGCACCGCGCACGCCGGGAACCTTCCGGCTGCAGGTGGTGGCGCGGCGGCGGGGACCGGCGAGACTCGCCCACAGGACGCCGGACGCCGGGGCCAGTACGCCGGCATGGGCCGCGTGCTGGGTCAGGTGACCGCAGTAGCCGGCGGTACGCTGACCCTCAAAGCCGAGGACGGGGGCACGGTCCAGGTGGTGACGACCGACAACACCCGCGTGATGAAGGATCGCGGACCGGTCAAGGTCAGCGATCTGCACGTGGGTGACGGCCTGATGGCGCTGGGCAATATGGATGCGCCCAACAAGACCCTGCACGCGGCGGTGGTGTTTGCGCAGGACGCAGCCCAAATCAAGGCCATGCGTGAAAACCTGGGCAAGACCTACATCACCGGCCGAGTCACGGCCATCGACCTGGACGACGCGAAGATGACCGTGGAACGTGCCGACCACGTCCCCCAGACGATCGGCTTCGACGAGACCACGAGCTTCAAGCGGGCCGCTCCCAGGGGCGGTAACGGGAGTCC
>CAXTGE010000008.1:24183-32452 GCA_964243645.1 uncultured Acidobacteriaceae bacterium
GTGTGCCGCTGCCGGGCGTGGCCGTCACGGCGACCAACACGCTGACCGGACGCAAGTACGCCACCGCCACCGACGTCGATGGCGCGTACACCATGCGCATCCCGCGCAATGGCCGTTACGTCCTTCGGGTGGAGCTCGCGGGGTTTGCCGCTGGGACCGGCGAGGTCGTGCTGAACGGAGACGCAGCCACCGTCGCCAAGGCGTCAGACTTCGGCATGCAGCTCGCCAGTCGGGCGGAAGCCGCCGAGGCTCTTGCGGCGGCCAACACCGGCACAGGCACGGCAACACGGGGGGGCGCGGCCAGCCTGCTGCGCAATTTACAGGGGCTTAGCCTGAACGCCAGCGGCGGCGATGCGGAAGACGCAAGCAGCGGTGGCGGCGGCAACACGGGCGCTGTCCTGCCCTCGCTGGGCGGCCCGCTTGGGGCATCTGGTGAAACAGGCGGAGGCGGCAATGCCGCAGCCGCCGATACCGTCGCCGTCAGCGGAGTGGGCGGGCGCACCAACGGCCTGGCCAATTTCAGTGAGGACGAGATCCGCGACCGCGTGCAGCAGGGCATCGAGCAGGCACGGGCCAGCGGGCAGCTCCCCGCCGGCGTCGATCCCACGGCTGCCGTCGCGGGCATCATGGGCGCGCTCATGGGTGGGCCCGGAGGTCCGGGGGGCCCGGGCGGTGGCGGAAGACGAGGCGGTGGCGGTGGCGGCGGCTTCGGTCGCGGCTCGGGCGCCTTTCGCAACCTGAACCCCACCCAGCTACATGGCGGCTTCAACTTCCAGGGCGAGTACGCCGCGCTGGACTCCGCGCCGTGGTCCCCCACGCTGACGCCGCAGACCAAGCCGTCCTACAGCAAAGACACCTTCGGCGGCACGCTCGCTGGCTCGCCCTACATACCCGGCCTCATCAAGCCGAGCTCCAAACAGTTCGGCTTTCTGAACTTCAACCTAACCCGCAACACCACGCCGGAGGTGCTCACCGGCACCGTGCCCACCGACGTCCAGCGCACGGGCGACTTCAGCTCCCTGGTACAGACCGTGAACGGTGCCACGACGGGAACGCCGATCTATGACCCCACCACAGGCGCGCCGTTTGCCTACAGCGGCCGAGCCAATGTCATCGACCCGGCCCGTATCAGCCCGCAGGCGCTCTATGTGCTGAACAACTTCTACCCCCATGCCAACGTCGCCACCACGAACGCGGAGGCGTACAACTACCAGACCGTCACGACGGTAGGCCAGAACACGGCGAACCTTTCGGCCCGCTTCATCCGCAACCTGGGAGCGAACAACACCGGACCGTTCAGCGGTGGAGGACGCGGAGGCGGCGGCGGTGGGGGCGGCAATCGCAATGCGCCCGCCACGCTGCATCAGAGTCTGAACTTCAATTTCAGCTTCTCCCATTCGGCCTCGGACATCCGGAACATCATCCTTCCACTCTCCGGTGCCACCCAGAGCGACGGCTACAACCTGGGCGCAGGCTACGTGATAGGCAAGGGCCGCTTCAACACCACCAGCACCCTCACCTGGAACCGCAGTCACTCCCTCACGCGCAACTACTTCACCGACACCGGCAACGACCCGGCCGGGGCCGCCGGCATCGCGCTGCCCAGCACCGCGGCCATCGGCTTCAGGCCCAACTTTTACAACGGCCTGCCCGCCCTTTCGATCAACAACTTCCTCTCGGTGAGTAACACGAACCCGCAGGACAACATCGGCCAGACAATCTCATTCAGCGAGGGGGCGAGCTATCGCCACAAAGGGAACAACCTGCGGCTGGGCCTGGACATACGGCGCGTACACCAGGACTACCTCGGCGGGGGCACGCCGCTGGGGCAGTTCACCTTCACCGGCTTCAACACCGAAGATCCATGCACGCGATTTCCTGACGCAACCGACCCGTCCCGTCCAGCCTCTTGCCCAACTTCAGGGAGTGGAACAACCTCCTCCACGGGTCAGGCGGCCAGTGGTGCCTCATTTGCGGATTTTCTACTTGGACTGCCGCAGCAGAGCGAGATCCAGGCCGGGCTGGCCAAAATCTACCTGCGTGAAAACGTCGTGGACTGGTACGTCAACGATGACTACCGCGTCGGCAGCGGCATCACGCTGAACGGCGGCCTGCGCTACGAATACTTCGGCCCCTTCAGCGAAAAGAACGATCGCCTCGTGAACCTGACCGGTGTGACACCAGGCACAACGGACGTGGGCTGCGTGACGCCGGGCGGGGTCTCCGTGCAGACCTCCGCGGGCACCCTGACCTGCGCCCCCGGCACCAACCGCTCGCTCCTGCAGCCGGACCGCGCCATGTACTCGCCGCGGCTGGGCGTGGCGTGGCGGCCGCACTGGGTGAAGGACACGGTGGTGCGCGCGGGTTACGGCATCAACTTCAACACCGGCCAGTTCGCCACGTTTGCGCGCTCGCTCTCGTACCAGGCACCGTTCGCGGCGACGCAGAACAACGTATTGAGCTCGGCGACAAACGACACGGGCTGCTTCGCGCAGACGCCAACGCAGGCCACCAACTTTACGCTCGGAGGCGCCTTTGGCTGTTCCAGCAAGCTGTACCAAAACACCTACGCGGTAGACCCCAACTATCGCCTTGGCCTGGTGCAGGTCTACAACGCTGATATCCAGCGCACCCTGCCTCTGGGCATCGTACTGAACGTCGGCTACAACGGCTCCCACGGCGATCACCTGAACGTGGTGAACGCGCCAAATCACACGTCCGACAGCGTGACCACGCCGGACGCCGTCGCCTTTACCTATCAGCAGTCCATCGCGGAGTCCACCTTCAATGCGCTTACCGTGAACGCGCAGAAACGCCTGCAGAAAGGCATCGCACTGGGCGCGAAGTACCAATACGCGCACTCGATCGACGACGCCTCCAGCATCAATGGCAGCACCGAGACATCCTCCATCCAGGACCCGACCAACCTGCTCGCCGAGCGCTCCAACTCCGGCTTCGATGTGCGGCATTCATTGAGCGGCACGTGGCTGTATGAGCTGCCCATCGGCCCCAACCGCACGTTCTTCAGCAAGGGCGGCGTCACGTCGAAGCTGCTGGACGGCTTCAACGTCTCGGGAACCTTCACCATCACGTCAGGCACGTACTTCACGCCCAGCTACCAGGCCACTGCCGCACAGATCGCAGCCGGCGGTACCTACACACTGCGTCCGGACCGCGCCTTCACGCAGTCGATCAAGGGCGAAGGCTCACTACGCAACTTCTTCAACAGCGCAGCCTTCACTGCACCCGTTCCGGGCAACTACGGGAGCGCCTCACGCTATTCAATCGAAGGCCCAGGCCAGCTGCTCATCAATGCCTCCCTTTCCCGCACGGTCACGTTCAGTGAGACACGCTCCTTTGAGGCCCGCGCGACGGCCAGCAATGTCTTCAACACGGTGCAGTACAACGGCATCAACACAACGCTTGATTCAGCGACCTTCGGGCAAGTCACCGGCGCAGCGGCCATGCGGCAGATCACCTTTGTAGGCAGGTTCAGGTTTTAGCGATGACATGGCTCCAGCGAATACACGCGCTCACGCTTGCCCTGCTTGCGGCGTTTCCCTGCGTGGCGCAACAAACTCCTGCCCAGCCTGATCCCGCGGCCCAGACGAGCGGCTACCGGCTCACCGTGAACGCCAACATCGTGCTGACCAACGTCGTGGTGCGCGATAAAAAGACCGGTGCCGTCGTCAAGGATCTCAAGGCCGGTGACTTCCAGATCCTGGAAAACGGCAAGCCGCAGAAGGTGGCGAGCTTCGATTACCAGACCGTGAACGGGGCCGCGACGCTGCAGGAGAA
Organism: uncultured Acidobacteriaceae bacterium; assembly: GCA_964243645.1. Lineage (GTDB taxonomy): Bacteria > Acidobacteriota > Terriglobia > Terriglobales > Acidobacteriaceae > Granulicella. Next base: position 27,982 of record CAXTGE010000008.1, read on the forward strand.
GAACACGGTCGCCGGTAAAGCCACAGTCGCCGATCTGCTGGAGCGCAACTTCGCCGCCGACCCGCAGCAGCTGCGTGACCATCGCCTCATCGTCATGTTCTTCGACCTCAGCTCCTTGCAGGACGACGACACGGATCGCGCCGTCGAGGCCGCGCAGAAATACATCAACGCGCAGATGCAGCCCGCAGACCTTGTCGCTCTCGTCAGCTTCTCTACCGCGCTGGATCTCGACCAGGACTTCACCGCGAACAAGGCCGCGCTCCTGCATGGGCTGGGCAAGTACAACGGCACCGATCAGACCGCCTTCGGCACAGGCGCGACGGGCGGCACCACCAACGGCACGGCCGATGACGCGGGTAGCTTCGTCACCGACGACACCGAGTACAACAATCTGAACACCGATCGCGAGCTCTATGCCATACGGCAGATCGCGAAGTCGCTCGAGAAGGTCGATCAGCGCAAGAGCCTGCTCTACTTTTCGGGCGGTCTTTCACGCAACGGCATCGAGAACCAGGCCAGCCTGCGCGCGGCTACGAACGAGGCCGCGAAAGCCAACATGGCCATCTACTCCGTGGATGCACGCGGCCTGCAGGCATTGCCGCCGGTGGGCGATGCGAGCCAGGGCAGCCTCCGCGGCACCGCGGCCTACACGGGTACGGCCGTAGCCAACCAGTTCAGCGCCAACTTCAGCTCGCAGGAGTTGCTGAGCACCTTAGCCACCGACACCGGCGGCAAGGCCTTCTTTGACTCCAACGACTTCGGCCCGGTGTTTCAGCAGATGCAGCGCGACACGGAGGCCTATTACATCCTCGGCTTCCACTCGACCGATGCGCGCCGGGACGGCATGTTTCGCCACCTGACGATCAAGGTGAACCGGCCGGAGGTCAAGGTCGAGTACCGCCCCGGCTACTTCGCTCCCGCTGACTTTCAGCACCAGAAGACAGAGGACCGCGAGCAGGCGCTGAGCGACCAGCTGCACAGCGATCTGCCCGCGCTGGACGTGGCTGTGTATCTGCAGGCTTTTTACCTGCGCGCGAACACGAACAGCTTTTATGTCCCGGTCAGCCTTCTGGTGCCGGGCTCGCAGATCCCCTTCACGCGCAGCAAGGATCAGGACAAGGCCACGCTGGACGTGCTGGGTCAGTTGAAGAACATACAGGGCATCACGGTGGGCAATGTACGCGACACGGTGAAGCTCGCGGTCGATCAAGCGCAGGGGATAGGACGCCGCAACATCCAGTATTCGACAGGCTTCACGCTTGCACCCGGACACTACCACGCCAAGTTTGTCGTACGCGAAAACGAGACCGGCAACATGGGTTCCTTTGAGACCGATCTGCAGGTACCCGACCTGAAGAAGGTGCCCGTCAAGCTGAGCTCTGTCGTCCTCGCCAGTCAGCGCACGCAGAATGCGCAGAAGGATTCACCAAACCTGCTCATTCGCGACGGGCAGGAGTATGTGCCCAACGTCGCGCATGTCTTCCGCCAGGATCAGCACCTGTATCTGCTGTATGAACTCTACGATGCGACGAAGAGCAAAGGGTCGCCGCAGCCCGCAGCCGCACCCGGCCTGACGCGCCGCGACGGCGGTCCCATCCATGTGCTCACCTCGATCGAGTTCCTCTCAGGCGGGGTGAAGGTGTACGAGACCGCGCTGGTCACCGCCGATGCTGTTAACGTGCCGGGCCGTGACGCGGTGGCCTTCCAATTCGATGTGCCGCTGAACCAGCTAAAACCAGGCAACTACATCTGCCAGGTGAACGTGATCGACGACGCAGGCGGCTCCTTTGCCTTCCCCAGAACCGCGTTGCAGGTGCAACCGGCACAGCCGGCCCCCTCGCCGCCGTCCGCCGTGCCCACGCCCCATGCGGAATAGGCTGGCGGCGCAAGTCCAGCTTATGCAACCGTATCTTTCATAGGCGATTGGCTTCGCGATGGGGGATTGACGAAGGGCTTCGCGCAAGCGGAGTATGTTGGCGTTTGCACGGGGAGGTCACCCATGCACGTCAAACCTCGTTACGTCCTGTCCGTCCTGCTCGCGCTCGGCCTTGCCGCGTGTGCCAAGGCCCAAACCACCCCTTCGCTCGATCCGCACAGCACCGCGGACTGGGCGCTGATCTCACCGCACCTGCCCGACCCGTTGACGGCACGTCCGGAGACGCTGGAGAGCACGGGCGATGTGCTGCGGGCACGCCGCTTCCCGCACGACGCGCTCACGTACTACAAAGCCGCGGCGATCAGCGGCGGCGTCTCCGGTCGCCTGCTCAAGAAGCAGGGCGTCGTCCATCTGGAGTTGCAGCAATCGCTCATGGCACGCCTGTGTTTCGCGCAGGCGTTGCACCTCAACAAGAAAGACGCCGAGGCCTGGAACGACCTGGGCGCCGCGGACTTCATGCTGGGCAACACACGCCAGGCCGTGGGTGAGTACAAGCATGCGGTAAAACTGAACCGGGGCTCGGCGGTATACCACGCGAATCTGTCGCTCGCGTACTTTGAAGACCGTAACGCGCGCAACGCCCGAGGTGAGCTGGCGCGCGCCGTGGCACTAGACCCAGAGATCATGCATCACGGCAGCACGGGCGGGTACACGTTGCAAATGCTTGCCTCGTCGCACTACGCCGAGATCTGCTTCGAGATGGCGCGTGTGTCGGCCATGCAGGGCGATGCGGAATCCACCGTTGACTGGTTGACCAAGGCCTCAGAGCGGGGGCTCGAGGTGCGAGCGGCCATGGCAAACGAACCGCTGTTGCTGCCCTACCTGCAGGATGCGCGCGTGAAGGTGCTGCTGAGCAACCATGACCAGAGGCACAGCAAAGAACTCGCCCGGGTCAAACCGCCGGGACTGGCCTTTGACAGATCGCGATAGGGCCTATCCGCTCATACAACGTAGATTTCATTGCGACTGGGAAGCCGCGCAACTCATCTTGTAGGTATATGCGCATTTGGTTGAGTATGCCGGCCCTCGCGACCTGCCTGGTTTGCACTTTGCTTACGGCCTCTGGACAACAGGTGCAGAGCCCTGCCAACGGTACGCAACCCATCGCCTTGAACGTGGTGGTAACGCCGGGCAACCACCGCAAACCGGTAACGGGGCTGGCACAGACCTCCTTCACGGTGCTGGATAACGGGGCGCCCCAGCCCCTTACCTCCTTCCGGGCCGTCACAGCTTCATCGGAGCCGGTGAAGGTGCTGCTGGTGATCGACGACGTCAACGTGCCCTATGAGCGAGTGGCCTACGAGCGGCAGGAGATCGGCCGTCTGTTGCGCGCCAACGACGGGCAACTAGCCCAGCCAACAGCGCTGGCCGTCTTTACCGACACAGGGACCCAGATCCAGCCATCATTTTCGACAGACGGCAACGCCCTCAGCGCGGAACTCGACAAACAGGTCATTGGGTTGCGAGACCTGCGCCGTAGTGCCGGCTTTTATGGCGCGGCGGAGCGCCTGGATCTTTCAGTGAAGACGTTGGATCAACTGCTCGCGCGCGCGGAGTCTGAGCCTGGCCGCAAATTCATCCTTTGGGTGAGCTCAGGATGGCCTCTGCTTTCCGGGCCGGAGATCCAGCTCACAAACAAGGAAGAGCAGCACCTGTTCGACCAGGTGGTCGCCTTTTCCGACGCGCTTCGCCGCTCCAAGACAACGCTCTATGCCATCAATCCTATCGGGGCCGGAGCCGATCCGGGCCGGACCTACTACTATCAACAATTCGTCAAGGGCATCCGGAAGCCCTCGCAGGCTGTCCCGGCCGATCTGGGATTACAGGTGCTTGCGGAACAGAGTGGCGGGCGCTTTCTGACCGGCAGCAACGACATCAGCGGCCTGCTGCAGGAGTGTATCGAGGATGCCACGGCCCACTACGAGCTTACGTTTCAGGCGCCGCCCGCCGAAGGCGCCCGTGAGTACCACCATATCGAGGTTCGCATGGCCGATACCCAGCTGAAAGCCCGGACAACCGAGGGTTATTACTCGCCGCGGTAGTTCATTTGTACGGGCAGTGACGGCAATCGGAGTTGCAGCAGTAGCCACGGCGTAGATGATACTGACCCGTGAACACGACATAGGGCCCTTCCATGTACGCGTCGCCCGGCTGCAGATCGTCGCCCAGCACCCACTCCGGTTCGTCGGCATTCCCGTCTGCCTGCAGGTTCACTTCGTCCTCCGTTCGCATTAGGTAAACAGCTCCATGGACCGAGTCGCGGATTGGTTTACGGACCGGGCCGGTGTCGCTTTGGTGCCGGTCGCTTCGCCCCGCAGCAGATCGGCGACGGAGCGGCTCGGCTTGCGGTGCTTCGGATTGGGGGAACCGGCTATCGCCAGCGCGGTCTCCGCGATCTCAGCAGGCACCGCGCCGTTGCGGAACTCCACCGCACGGCCGGGGATCGCGGGGGTGCGTTCGCCAGGCACCAGGATGCCGACCAGGTTGAGGGGATCGGCCGCGGCTACCTTGACCGACGGCTCGTCCCAGCGAGCA
>CAXTGE010000008.1:32552-37208 GCA_964243645.1 uncultured Acidobacteriaceae bacterium
ACGCTTGCGCAGGCTCACCGCGGGCGTCTGCTCCAGGTGCACCGACTTGCGGCGTGGATCCATGAGCGCACGCAGTTGATCGAAGCCGTCGGCAGAGGCGAGGCCTGCTGTGGCGAGCTGCCAGAGCCCCGTGGTCACCTGCTGCTTCGTCAACGCGCTCATGCGCTGCAGGTCGGCCGTGAAGGCAGCGCCGCGATCGCGCAGCAGCGCCCGGAGACACTGTGCCTCGGGCGAAAGCGCCTGGGCAAGCACCCCCTCGCCGACACCCTTTTGCGCCAGCGATGCCGGCAGCCAGTCAGCCGATTCACGCAGAAAGAACGTAATGGGCGCGGCGCCCGTGGGGATCACGCGACGCGGCACCCCGCCGTCGTCAGCGCTCCACGCGGGATGTGGCGAGATGCGTCCCCAGCCCACGATGCCGGCCAGGCACAGGTTGTCGAGCCAGCGCGGATCGTAGTCCCGCACACGTGCCGGCAGCAGCGTGCGCTCCCACTCGGCGGCGGGCGCCTCGAAGCCTTCCAGTTGCTCCAGCGCGGCCAGCACGCCTTCTTCCCCGGCCAGTTGCGTCTCATGCCCGACATGCTGCCAGTCCTGCAGCCAGCGATTGAAGATCACCGGGGCGACAGGCTCGACGGACTTACGCAGACCCGTCAGCGTGAGCCGGTGTATCCGCTGCAGGATGCGACGCTCACACCACTCCACCGCGTAGGGCGCGTCGTCGGTGGGCTTCGGCCGCTCATACACGCCGCGCATCGCCATGCCCTGCACTTCCATCACCAGCAACGCCTGTGCCAAGGGTGCGGGATCGAGATGAAGAAGCGTGCCCAGGTACGCCGCCGTCAGTGGACCCAGCAGCTGCAGCCAGCCCTGCACAAGGCTGGTCGCCGCGCCATCCCTTGGAGAGACCGGCTGCTCCGGACGGTACTCCGTGCCGGCCAGCGTCGTCTCGCCACGCGGCCTCACCACGGCGTCCGGAAGCTGGGGCCAGGTCACGTCAGGCCACAACAGCTGGGCATCGCCAAGCCGTTCCGTCGCAACCCACGCCGCGGACCCTAGCTGCACACAACAGGCTCTGCCCTGTCTTTCCAATCGATCGAAGTACTCCGGCCAGTGCGCTGCGGCACGGGGCGTCGCCACGGTGTTTTGCTCGAGGTACGACAAGGGCAACGCCACGAGCTGCAGCAGCAGATCGTGCATCTCGTGCTCGTCGCGCACGTCGGGCCACAGGCCTTCACGCACCGTGTCGATCGCTGCCCGATCGAGCCGCCCCGCGCCGTCCGTCACGGCATCCGGCAGCGTACGGCGCAGTTGCACGGCGCGGGCCCGGCGCGCTTCCAGGTCGGCTTCGTCAAGGTACGCGTAGGGCATGGCATTCAACAGCTCATGTGCGAACTGCGACGGCACGGGCGTATCCACGGCAAGGCACTGGATGCTCCCATTCGCGATGCCGCGCAGCAGGGCTTCGAGACCCTCGATGTCCATGGCCTCGGTCAGCGTATCGCGCATCACCTCGCGCACCAGCGGGTGATCCGGTATTTGAATGTCACCGGTCATCGTCTCCGGACACGCCGAGGCATGCGGAAACACGCTCGCGAGCAGATCGTCGGAACGCGTGCGCTGCACCTGCGGGGCCACGCGCTTCCCCTTCTGCATGCGCAGCAGCTGCAGGCTGCGACCGGCGGCCCAGCGCCATCGATTCTTGAACAGCGGCGAAGGAATGCAGGCCTGCTCCAGCAGCTCGCGCGCGGTGAACTCGGTGAGGTATTGGAAGACGTCACTCAGCGGAAAACTGTGCTGCTCGGCGAGCGATATGTTGATGCCGTTATCCGTTGCCGCTGCCTGCAGCTCGAAGTTGAAACCACGGCAGAAGCGCTTGCGCAGCGCCAGTCCCCACGCCTTGTTCAGGCGGCCACCGAAGGGTGCATGCAGGATGAGTTGCTGCCCTCCGCCCTCATCGAAGAAGCGCTCGGCGACGATCGTCTGCTTGGTGGGCACAGCGCCCAATACGCTGCGGCCGGCGACGATGTAGGTGATCAATTGCAGCGCCGCGGACTCGCACACATAGCACTCGCTGCAGAGCCAGGCCATGCAGGCGCGCACCTCTGGGTGCAGCGCACCCCAGCGTTCGTCGCGGTAGGGACTTACCGCCACATCCTCCTCCGGTCCGGAGCTGCGGATAGCCGAGGGCTTCACGTTGCGTGTGCGGGCGTCGATCTCCGCACGGAGATCACTGACGCCGTCGCACAGCTCGGCTGTACGCTGCGGCGCTTCGCCCTCCCAGAAAGGGATGCTTGGCGGCGCACCGTGGGCGTCTTCGACGAGCACCTTGCCCCCCGGATCGACGCGTTGGATACGCCAGCTCGTGTTGCCCAGCAGCACCACATCGCCCGCATGCGAGTCCACCGCAAAGTGCTCGTCCAGCGTGGCGATCTGCACGTTTTCCGGCTGCAACATGACGGCGAAGAGAGAGGTGTCCGGGATGGCGCCACCGTTGGCGATCGCCGTCATGCGCGCGCCACGGCGGCCATGCAACTGACCCTGCACGCGGTCACGGAGCAGGTATGCACCGTATCGTCCACGCGTGCTCTCGATGCCGTTATGTAGCAGGGAGAGCAGCTCATCGAAGTGGGCGCGCGTGAGAGCGCGATACGGCCAGGCACGCCGCACCACATTGAAGAGCGCCTCCTCGTCCCAGCTCTCGGCACCACAGGCTGCAACGACCTGCTGCATCAGCACATCGACCGGCGCGTCCGGGATCTCCAGCCGGTCGAGCTCACCGGCGACCATCTTGCGCATCAAGGCAGCCTGTTCCAGCAGATCGTCGCGCGTCATGGCAAAGAAGCGGCCTTTGGGAATGGCACCTCGCCAGTGGCCGGCGCGGCCGACCCGCTGCATGGCGACGGAGACCGCGCGCGTGGTCTGAATCTGGCAGACGAGGTCGACCGAGCCGATATCGATACCGAGCTCCAGCGAGGCGGTGGCGATCAGGATCTTGATCTCGCCCTCTTTCAAGCGTTGCTCGGCATCAAGACGGAGCGTGCGCGAGAGCGAGCCGTGGTGGGCTGCCACGGCATCCGGACCGATGCGCTCCGAGAGCTCAAAGCTGATCTTTTCTACGAGCCTGCGCGTGTTGACGAAGACCAGGGTGGAGCGATGCGCCTGCGCAAAGGTCGCGAGCTTGTCATACAGCTCGGTCCACATCGCGGTGGAGGCGACGGAGCTCAGCTCGTCGGAGGGCACCTCGATCCCGAGGTCCAGGGTGCGATGCCGGCCCACCTGCACGATCGTGGCGCGGGGACGATCCGGATGAGACCCGGTCAGAAAATCCGCGACCAGTTCAATGGGATTTTGCGTCGCCGACAGACCGATGCGTTGCGGCGGCCTGCGCAGGCCGGTGAGCGAGGCCCCCGCGGCCAGGGTGTTTTCTCCGCAGACAAGCGCCTCCAGGCGCTCAAGACTGAGCGCAAGATGCGAGCCGCGTTTGTCATCGGCGACCGCGTGGATCTCGTCCACAATCATCGTGTGCACATGGCACAGGTTCAGCCGTGCCTTACCGGAGGTCAGCAGCAGATACAACGATTCAGGCGTGGTCACCAGGATGTGCGGCGGCTGCTTCAGCATGGCCGCGCGATCCTTCATCGGGGTATCGCCCGTGCGCACGCCGGTGCGGATCTCCGGGCACAGATAGCCTCGCGTCAACGCCAGCTGCTGAATCTCCGCAAGTGGCCCGTCGAGGTTCTTCTGCACATCGTTGGATAGTGCCTTCAACGGCGAGACATAGACGACCTGGGTCTGCGGCGCGAGCTTGCCTTCGAGCGCCTGCCGCAGCAGGCCGTCGATGCAGACAAGAAAGGCCGCAAGGGTCTTGCCGGAGCCCGTGGGCGCGGAGATCAGGGTCGCTTCACCGCGCAGAATGGCCGGCCAACCGGCGATCTGCGGCTCCGTCGGCGAGCCGAAGCGGCCGAGAAACCACTCCCTTACGACCGGATGCGCCCAGGCCAGCGCTTCGTCGAGAGCAGGCGCGATTGGCTGGGCTGCGGCGGACATAGCTCATTGTAGAACTTCGCGCTTTGTTCGCTTACAGGCCAGACCCCGTGACCCGGTTCACATGTTGCCAACGCCGATGTCGGCGCCCTTGGCTTCCCCATCGTTGGGGTCGAGGTATCTCTCGATCGTCTGCTCCAGGGCGCCCCTGGAGCGCAACAGAAAGTCGATCGCATCGCGCCCCGCACCGAAGCCGCCGGCGTTTTCGGTGGTGTAGTGTGCCATGGCCTTGACCTCGGGGCGCGCGTTGGCGACCGCGATCGCCAGGCCCACCCTGCGCATCACCGGCAGGTCGATGATGTCGTCGCCGACATAGGCGATCTCGTCCAGGGTGCAGCCCTCCTCCTTCACGATGAGGGCGAGCGACTCGACCTTGTAGTGTTGGCCCTGGTAGAGATGATCGATGCGGAGGTCTTTTGCGCGGATGCGTACAGCCTGCGACTCCCGCTTGGTGATCCAGCCGACCTTGAGACCTGCCACGTGGGCCAGCGCAATGCCCATGCCATCGTGCGCGGAGAACGCTTTCACCTCAACGGCCTTGCCGTCCGGGCCGGGCATGACGATGATGGAGCCGTCGGTGAGTACGCCGTCCACGTCGAAGAGCAGCACCTT
>CAXTGE010000009.1:0-4709 GCA_964243645.1 uncultured Acidobacteriaceae bacterium
GGAGCCATGTTCGCCAAAATGTCAGTCGTGCGCGCGCTTCCCTTGCTTCTTGGCATCGTCTCCGGGTATGCGCAGCAAGCCTCCGATGCCAGGCAGCAGCTGAACGAGCACTCTCGCCTGGCGCAAGGGTATCTCGCGCAACATCGTCCAGAGCTGGCCATCCCTGAGTTGGAGAAGGTCGTCGCGCTCGACCCAAAGAACGTGCAGGCGCAGGCAAACCTGGGTGTCCTGCTCTACTTCTCGGACAAGTTCTCCGAGGCAGAGCCTCATCTGCGTGCCGGGTTGGCACTCGATGCAACGCAGAGCAAATTGCAGATGTTGCTGGGTTCCTGCGAACACCGCAGCGGCCACCTTGACGACGCGCGCAAGGACCTGGGCGCTGCCTTCGGTTCTTTGGGGGATCCGAAGGTCCGCAAGCAAGCCGGTCTGGAGATTGTTGAGGTGGACACCGCGATGAGCGACCTGCCTGCGGCAACGCTCGTCGTCAATCAGTTAACAACGGCCTTTCCCGCCGACCCGGAGGTGCTCTACGTTGCCTATCGTGTGTATACCGACCTTGCCGGCGAGTCACTACTTGACCTATCCTTCGCGGCACCCGACTCCGCACAGTTCCACCAAGCGATGGCGCACGAGTTAATCCACAACGGAGATAACGCCGGAGCGATCAGCAATATGCGGGAAGCCTTGAAGCGCAACCCAAACCTGCCCGGCGGTCACTACGAGCTTGGGGAAATGCTGCACAACTCGGAACATCCGGAAGAGAAGGCCGAAGCCCGCCAGGAGTATGAGCGTGCGAACGCACAGCAGCCGGGCGATCCGGCGGCCCTGACGCGGCTCGGCGACCTGCTCGGCGATGCGGGAGACCACGCCGGGGCCATTGCGCGGTACCAGCAGGCGCTCGCCGCGCTACCTGATTTCGTCGATGCCAAGATCGGGCTGGCCTACCAGCTCATGGAACGGGGCAAACCGGAAGATGCGCTCCCGTTGCTGCAATCGGCGCTGCAGGAAGATCCGAGCAGTGTGCTGGCGCATTACAGGCTCAGCGCTGTGTACCGTCGCCTGCATCGCCCGGAAGAGGCCAAGCACGAGATCGCCGAGTACGAGCGATTGAAAACCATGAAGGAGAAACTTCGCAGCGTGTATAAGGATGCGCGATCGGACTCACCGCAAGCCGATCATGCCAACCCATAGCACTGACCCGGGGTGACGATGTCAGACACCCCTCAGCGTCCTACAATTGAGTGGATGGCATCGCTTTCTCTAGTGGATTTGGTCGGCGTGGGTCTGAACGCGACCGATACCCTGATCCACCTGCCGCATTTCCCGGCCCGCGGATCCAAAACCGAGTACACGACCGAGCTGGTGCAGCCCGGAGGCCAGGTGGCTTCGGCGGTGATCGCCTGCCAGATGTGGGGCTTGAACACCCGGTATGTGGGCAAGCTGGGCGATGACGCTGCCGCCGATCTGCACGAGAGGGAGTTCACGCGCTGCGGCGTGGAATGGCACACGGTGCGCGTTCCGGGAGCGTCCAGCCCCAAGTCGCTCATCATGGTGGACGCCGAGGGGGAGCGCACGATCCTTGGTCGCCGGGACGATCGCCTGTGCCTCCGTCCGGAGGACCTGCGCCGCGAGTGGGTCACCTCCGCGCGCGTTCTGCTGATCGATGGGCACGATGTGGCCGCGGCGACGCTTGCGGCACGCTGGGCACGGGCAGCCGGCGTTGCCGTCGTGGCAGATCTCGATGAGCTCTATCCCGGCGTCGAGGACGTGATCGCAGATGTCGATTACCTGATCGTGAGCCGGGACTTTCCCTCGCGCTTCACCGGCGAGCGCGATCTCAGCACGGCACTACAGCAGATCAGGCAGCGCTTTGGATGTCGGCTCACCGCCGCCACGCTGGGCACGCATGGCGTGCTTGCCTGGGACGGCGACAAATTTCACCACGCCCCCGCCTACCGTGTTCCTGCCGTGGATACCACCGGCGCCGGCGATCTCTTCCATGCCGGCTTTATCTTTGGTCTGCGGCAGGGATGGCCGACCGCGCGGCAACTCGACTTCAGCTGTGCCGCCGCTGCCATGAACTGTACGGCGCAGGGCGCGCGGGGCGGCATCCGTTCCGTGGACGAGATCGAACGTCTTATGCTGACAGGCGAGCGCTACGACCGTCCCGCACTAGCCATGCCGTATGGGGAGACGTATGACACGCCGCCGCTGGATCGCTGACACCTGGACCGACACTACCGCAAGTCTCACGGGCGACCAGGCCGTGCATCTTGCTCGCGTGCTGCGGGCGCAACCTGGGCAGATCTTCGATGTGCTCGCCAACGGCTTCTTACGCCGTGCCGAGGTCACACAGGTCTCGGAACGGGAGGTCGTCTTCACGCTCGGGGAGGAACTGGAGACCGATGCTGCACTGCCGGTGCATCTGCTGCTGGCTGTGATGAAGTTCGACCACTATGAATGGGGTCTGGAGAAGGTTACAGAGCTGGGAGCGGCCCGCATCACGCCGGTGCTGGCGCGGCGCACCGAAAAACACCTCGCCCTGGCTGCCGCCAAACGCGTCGAGCGCTGGCGCCGCATCGTGCGGGAGGCCGCGCAGCAGTCACGCCGCAGCGATCTGCCCGACGTAGACGATCCGCAATCGCTGAAGGCGGCACTAAGCCTTGTGAGCGCACCGCACAAGGTGCTGCTGGCGGAAACCGAGGAGGAGAACACGCTCGCGGCAGCTATCCAGCGTCACCGTCCACCCGAGGGGCCAGACGCGGAGCGCAGCCGGGAACTCGCGCTGGCCATCGGACCGGAGGGAGGATGGGCACCCGAGGAGATCCAGCTCTTCCTCTCGGGGGGATGGCAGCCCGTTACCCTCGGCCCGCGCATCCTGCGCGCGGAGACAGCGGCCATTGCCGGGCTGGCCATCTGTTCCGCGCTGCTCTAACTCACTGTCCTACTACGCTTCCAGGCGGCGGAGTTCCGGTGCGCGCAGCCGCGTGGTGAGTTCTGTATGAATGTGCGTCAGGGCTTCAGCGCCGCGGGCCAGCTCTGACGCTGCCCGGTACTGCTTCGCTTTGAAGGCCACGGCAGCCATCCTCCGCAGGGTCGCAAACAGCCTCGCTGCGGGGCCGGTTAGCTCGTGGTCTGCGGCCCGCTGCCCCGCTCGATCCAGGAGGTCGTGGTACTCCGTCTGCAGCGCCTCGAGCAGAACATCGGAGATGTCGTCGGCGCGTCCATGCATCGCCAGGCTGCCAAAACTGAGGTGCTCCGCCGCGCGAAGCGCGTCCGCTGCTTCCTTGGTCGAGCCCAGCCGCAGCAACTCCTGCCCCAAGGCAACCAGCCGGGCGACGGTCTCCTTCTCGGGAACTTGCCGCAGCAGGGTAGAGACGCGGCCGAAATGCTCGTAGCAACGCCGGGTGTCCTGTCCAAGCTTGTTACCAGGGGTCTTCTTCGCTGCCTTCTTCGCAACCTTCTTGGCTGATTTAGCGGACTTCTTCGCTGCTTTCTTTGGGGCCATGGTTAGCTGAACATCTCCTTGACCTTCTCGAACAGGCCACGCGATTGCGGTTCATTGGCCACGGGCATGGTCTCCGCGAGCTCGCGCAGGAGCTCCTTCTGCCGCTTGCTGAGCTTGCTCGGTGTCTCCACCAGTACCTCGACGATAAGATCACCCTTGCCGTGGGCATTCAGGTGGGGCACACCCTTGCCGCGCAGCCGGAACTCCCTTCCGCTCTGCGTGCCTTCGGGTATTTTGATCGCCTCCACGCCGTCCAGCGTCTTGATCTCCAGCTCTGTCCCCAGGGCTGCCTGGGGGAAGCTGATCGGCATGGAGCAATGCAGGTCGTCGCCGTCACGCTCAAAGAAGGCATGCGGCTTCACGTTCAGGACGACATACAAATCGCCGCCGGGGCCGTCGAACCGACCCGCATCCCCCTCGCCGGAGTAGCGAATCCGTGTGTCAGACTCCACGCCGGCCGGCACCTTGACCAGCAGCGTGTGCTCCTTCCCAACGCGCGTGTCGCCGTGGCAGGTATGGCATGGGTTGCGGATCACCTGGCCCGTCCCCGAGCAGACCGGGCAGGTCCGCGCGACGGAGAAAAAGCCCTGCTGCGTACGAATCTGGCCTCGCCCGCCGCACTGCTGGCAGGTCTCCGGCTCCTTGCTACCTTCGGAGCCGGTGCCTGAACAGGTTTGGCATGCCTCCATGCGCTTGATCTTGATCTCGCGCTCAACCCCGAAAACCGCCTCCTCAAAGCTGAGGCTCATGTCAGCCTTCAGATCGCGACCCCGTTGCGCGCGCGAGGCACGGCCAGCCCCACCCCCGCGCTGGCCGCCCATGTTGAACATTTCGCCGAACAGATCGCCGAAGATGTCCCCGAGGTCGCCCTGCTGAAAGCCGCCACTCGTGAAAGGACTGCCTCCGCCGGCGAACGGATTGCCGCCGCCGCCTCCACCCATGGCCTGGTGTCCAAAGCGGTCATAGGCGGCACGCTTGTCCGCGTCGCTGAGTACCGCGTAGGCTTCGGAGCACTCCTTGAATTTGTCCTCTGCGGCCGGGTTATTGGGGTTGCGATCGGGGTGGAACTGCATGGCGAGCCGGCGATAGGCTGTCTTGATCTCGCCCTCCGACGCCGTTCGCTCGACGCTCAATACCTCGTAGTAATCCCTCTTCATCGCTGCTGTCGCCATCGCTTGTCTTTCTGTTGAATATGTATCGG
>CAXTGE010000009.1:4809-8853 GCA_964243645.1 uncultured Acidobacteriaceae bacterium
GCCGGCCGCAGTAACTTCTCGCGCAGCTTATAGCCTCGGCGAATCTCCTCGATGACCTGGTGATCGGGATACTCCGGTGTTTCCACGCTGCCCAACGCCTCGTGGACGCGCGGATCGAACTGCCCACCAACCGCTTCGACCACCTGTACATTCAGGCTCTTCAGAGCCTCTTCCATTTGCTTGAGGATGAGGTTCACCCCTGTCCGCAGCTGCTCGATGGAACCCTCTGACTTCAGAGCCAATGCAAAGTTGTCCATCACACCCAGAAACGGCTCCACGGCGGCTTCCACGCCGCGGTCGCGGGCGTCCTGACGCTCTTTAGCGTCCCGCTTGCGGGCATTGTCGAACTCCGCTTGCAGGCGTACCAGGCGTTCTTTCAATAGATCGCGCTCGCCGCGTGCCTGTTCCACCTCGGCTGCAAGCTGCTGCAACTCGCCTACCCCGATGCTGGCTCCTTCGGTCCCTGCTTCCAGATCAATCGGTATGCCCGTCCCGCCGGACTCGCCGCCCACCGGCTCTTCTGTTGCCGTCGCCACGCCGTGTTCCTCCATCTCCGCCTTCTCCGTTCCCGTCATCTCTGCTTCATTGTTGCCCATACCGGCCCAACGCGCGAAACGCTCTGCAAAGCCCTGCTTGTCATCCGTCATCGAAAGTGTCTCCGGAGCAGTGTGCTCCCTGCTGAGATGTCGTCCAGGGGGAGTATGCGCAGGCCGGCGCCGCCGAATGTTTCACCCCGTTCAGATGACGAGATGAGTGGGAGGGACTCAGGTTCTACCGCCGTTACTCTCCAGCACGCGGTCAAATTGTTGCGCAATGTAGCTGACGGCGCTCATGGTCGCGCTGTAATCCATCCGCGTGGGACCCAGTACGCCGACGGTGCCTCGCAGCGCTCCGGGCAGGCGCGCCGGTGCGGCGATCAGGACCAGCCCGGCCAGCTCCGGCGCCTGTTCCTCAATACCGAACACCACGCGAACACTTTCCTGCCGTGCATCGATATAGGCAGCCAGCAACGCCGCGACCCGCTGCTTGGCTTCGAGCGCCACCAGCAACTCCCGTAGACGCATGCGGTCCTCGCGTAGCCCTACCATGTTTGCCACGCCCTCCACGAACACGGCGCGCTCGCTGGAGGCACCTCCGGGATCAGAGGGCACGGCACCGGTCCACAGGCGTTCAGCTGCCTCCATCATGCTTTGGTAGGCAGTTCGTTCACGCTCGATACGCCGCAGAAGCTCCGCCCGTACGCGCTCCAGCTCCCACCCGCGAAAATGTTCGTTCAGGAAGTTTGCCGCGGACTCCAGTTGCGAAGAGGACAGGTCTTCGGCGACCGCCAGCAGCCGGTCCCGCACCGTGCCGCTACGGCCCACGACCACGGCCAGCACGCGTCGCTCCGTGAGGCGCGTGAAGTGCACATGCTCCAGGATGTCGCTTGCGATCAGGGCGCCCACGGCCAGTCCCACGCCACTCGAAAGGGCTGCAAGAACACCGGAACTCCGCGCCAGCATGGCCTCCGTGCCGCTCGCTCCGGCCAGGCCGGTGTCGATGGTCGCCTGCAGGCCAGACGGCAGCATCACCGGGTCGCCTGCCCCGCGGGCGTCGGCTCTTGCGGAGAGTTCCTGCACATACAGCCGAAAGGCCTGCGCCGACGGGATACGGCCCGCCGAGGTGTGTGGCTGTTCCAGCAGCCCGACCTCAGTCAGCTCCGCCATCTCGTTGCGTATGGTCGCCGAGCTCACAGAACCGCCATGCTCGGCGAGAGAACGCGCGATGGACGCCGAACTCACGGGCTCTCCGGCGGCGATGTAGGCATCCACCACCGCGGAGAGGATCTGCCGTTGCCGCATTGTCATCTGCTGGGTCATAGAATTTGGAGGGCTGCCGTGATTCTTCGATATTGCTGGGCGTTTAGATTTTGAAGAAGTCCCTTACGTAATCTCCAGGACGTTTTTATTCTGCGCCGCGGCCTGTTCGGCGCGCGATACCACTTTCTTCGCCAAGTCGAGAAATTCGCGTCCACGCGCAGTCTGGTCACCGGCCAGCGCCGCGGGCAGGCCGCGGTCGCCACCCTCGCGCACGAGGGGATCCATGTCGACCGCGCCTAGAAAGGGGAGGCCGAACTGCCGGGCTGTCTGCTCGGTTGCGCCTGCCCCGAAGATGTCGAGCACCGTGCCATCCGGAAGCGTCATCTGGCTCATGTTTTCAACCAGCCCGAGAACGTCGACGTTGACTTGGTGGAACATCTCCAGCGCCTTCCGCGCATCCTGCAGCGCGACGCTGGAGCCAGTCGAAACGACTACGGCACCGGATAGCGGCACCGTCTGCACGAGCGAGATGACCACGTCGCCGGTGCCCGGCGGCAGATCGACCAGAAGGAAATCCAACTCGCCCCACGCGACCTGCTGCAGGAATTGCTTGATGATGCCATGCAGCATCGGGCCGCGCATCATCATGGGCTTGTCGCCAGGGGAGAGCAGACCCATGGAGATGAACTTGACCCCATGTGCCATTAACGGCTCAATCATGTTGCCCTGCAGCACCTCGGGCTGGCGCGTGCGGCCCAGCATCGTCGGCACGTTGGGGCCGTAGATGTCGGCGTCGATCAGCCCCACGCGGTAGCCAAGCTTTACCAGCGACACCGCCAGATTCACGCTGACCGTGGTCTTGCCGACGCCTCCCTTGCCGGAGCCGATCGCCACCACGTGCCGGATGCCGGGCAGTGTCTGCGGTGTTGGCTGCCCTGGCATGCCGTGTCCCATGTGTCCCATCTCGTGAACCCTTGCTCCTCCGGTTCGCCGTGCCGCAGCGGAGGATCTGCTTATCCCGAGGCGTGTCGGAAGATGTCTAGACGTTCCATACGTGGCCGATGACGGCGCGAAGCTCTTTTTTGCGCTGCACCTCATCGGTGCGCATCGCCCGGCGATTGGCGGCGTCCTCATACCGGCGCCGCTGGTGCTCGGTCTCCGGCGTCACGGCCGGCACCTCGATCTTTTTGCCGACCATATCCACAGCGACGTAGGTCAGGTAGGCTGAGCCCGCGTGACGCATGCCGCGTCCGCCGAGTACGTCTTCCACCATCGCCTTTACGCCGACTTCCATGGAAGTCTTAAAGGCCCGGTTCACGCTGGCCTTCAAAATCAGCAGTTCACCGACTTTGACCGGCGCCACAAAGTCGAGGTGATCCATGCTCGCCGTAACCGTGATGGAGCGCGAGTGCCGACAGGCGGCGACGGCCCCAACCAGGTCGATAAACTGCATCAGGCGGCCCCCGAACAGGTTGCCGATGGCGTTGGCATCGTTCGGAAAGATGATCTCACTGCGCTCGGCCTGGGACTCGCTGACCGTCCGGCTCACTACGCTCTCCGTCATCTCCCTATTCTAAGGCTCAGGGCATCGGAGCGTGTTTGCGGCAGGCTGGCTAGACTGGATGCTATGGACAAGATTGCCACCCTCTCCGAGATCCTCACGCAGAACCCCGCTGACAGCTTCGCCCGCTACGGCCTGGCCATGGCCTACGCCGCCGAAGGCCGGAACGATGAAGCCCTGAAACAATACGCCACCACCACAGACCTCAACCCGGACTACGTGCCCGCCTACCAGATGGCCGCGCAGACCTTGATCAAATTGGGTCAGAACGAAGCGGCAAAGACCCGCCTAACCGAGGGCCTGGCCGCCTGCGCGCGCACCGGCAACACCCATGCTGCCAGCGAGATGCAGGCGATGCTGGACGACCTGAGCTGACGCAAGATTAGAGCAGCTCGCCGCGCCTGAAGTATTCTGTGAACGAGCGAGGTAAAGCCGTGGCAACAGCCGCCCTTGTTTCAGTCGAGACCTATCTGCAGACTGCCTATCGCCCTGACTGCGATTATGTCGAGGGCGAGGTGTTGGAGCGCAACGTGGGAGAGATTCCGCATAGCAGACTGCAAGGTTTCTTTCGAGACCTGTTTGTTCGCCATCAAGCCGAATGGCAGCTAGAGGCGCTAACTGAGGTGCGCGTCCAGGTCTCGCCAGCCCGCTTCCGTGTACCCGATGTCACCGTGATCTCCAACG
>CAXTGE010000009.1:8953-13764 GCA_964243645.1 uncultured Acidobacteriaceae bacterium
TCCTGCCCGTTGTGCATCGTCGGCTGGCGATGCAGCTGGTTTGAGGTGAAGTACAGGTAGCCATCGGTTGCGAGGCTCATCGTATCCGGCCACAGGATGCGCGGATCGTGCGCGAGCGTCTCGGTCAGCCCGGTCCCCGGAGTCCAGCGGTGGATCGAATCGGTTACCGGATCGGTCATGTACACATTGCCTGCAGCGTCCGATTCCAAGCCGTCCGACGGCATCTTCCCGGTCACTATGCGCACGGTCCCGGCTACCTGCGCGTCACTTTTGGTCTGGTCCCGCAGCATCTCCGTGGACACCGCATACAGCTTGGTCCCATTAATGGGGCAGTAGTATAAGTCCTTGCCGTCGGCCGAGATGGCGATGCCGTCCGCGGCGAAGTCGACCGCTTTGGCAGGTTTGCCCGGTAGCGTCTGGTAGACGGGGCGGCCCTCCACAAACATCAGGAACTGATCCTCTGACATTGTGCTGGAGTGCTGGTTGAGTCGGCGAAAGCTCTTTCCGGTGGCGAGGTCCACGACAAGTATCGCGTTCGGGCCCTCGCTGGAGCTGTCCGTGATGTACGCGGTGCCGTGCATGCCATCGCTTGCCTGCGTTCCCGAGGCGCAGCTACGCTCGGCCATCGGATGTGCCGAGTCTTTGGGTGGGGCGTTTGGGTTTGGCGCTGGTTTGCTACCGAGCATCGTCGTGCAGTCCTGCGAACTGGTGCTTCCAACGCGAAGATCGAAGCGCACGTCATTCAGGTAGCAGTTGGTGCCGCAGGTTTCCGCCAGGATCAGGATCGTCTTTACGACCTTATTGGTTTTCAGGTCGATGGCGACCAGCTTGGGACCTTCCGGAACGGTGTTTTTAAGCAGCGGCGCTCCCGTGTCGAGCGCCCAGAGACGGTCTTCCGGGTCGACCACCACCGACTGCACACTGACGAAGTGGATCTGGTTCGCGTTCGCGTCCGTAAAGGCGTTGGGGTTGGGCAGCTTGCGGCCGGGCCAGTCGTTGATCTCCGCATTGGGGTAGGCCACCGCCTTGCCCTTCACGATCTCGGCCACGGTAAACGGGATGTCATCACCCCATCGAGCAAAGTTCACGAAGATACGCCCGGTGTGCGAGACGGTCACGCCCTCGGGCATGGGCCCGGAGAAGGTAGCAACGGTCTCAAGCTGGCCGGTGGATTGGTCCGTGGGGACTCCCTGCGCGTGCGCAGAGGCAGAAGGGAAGAGAAGCGCAAGGCCGAGCAGGAAAGGATGTCTCATCGGTGTCGTAGGACGGCTGCAGTCTCTCTGCTGTTGGCTATCGCTACCCGGCGCACCGGGACTCGGGGCAAACGTCACCTCCTGACTCTTTCGTGACTATGATGAGGGCAACGCCGCAGCTATGAGATCCGTCAAGGCCATGACATGCCTCCGCTGGCTTCTTTGTCTCTTGTGTCTGTCAAACCCGTGTCGCGGGCTTGCCGGGAGTACACGCGAGGCCGCTCCCGTTCTGCACATCGCCGGCCTGGGCCGGGCCACAGCGCCGCTCGACGATCCATGGCAGTTCCATCTCGGCGACGATCGGCAGTGGGCTGCGCCTGGCTTTGACGATAGCCAGTGGGAGCCGATTGCCACCGGCAAGGGCTGGGGCGAGCAGGGCCACTTCGCTTATGGGGGTTTTGCCTGGTATCGGCGTCACGTGAACGTGCTGCCTGTCCCGGGCGCCTCATCGCAACTCGCGCTCTTCCTCCCGCACGTCGAAGACGCTTACCAGGTTTACTGGAACGGCGCTCTGATCGGGCAACAGGGCACCTTTCCACCGCATGGGTCGTGGCCCAATGACCCATTACCGCAGACGTTCCAGCTCGGTGGCCAACGTGCGGGGGTGCTGGCCATCCGCGTATGGAAGGCGCCCCTTATCTCGTTTGACTCAGGGCTGGGCGGAGGACTGGAAGGAACACCAACCCTGGGCAGTCCGGAAGCCGTAGCGATGCAGGCAACTGCCGCCAGCTTCGGCCGTCTGCGAGGCATGCTCTTACAGATGAGCCTTGCCATGCTCTATGCCCTTGTCATGCTCGCCGCGCTGGGCGCGTGGCTGCAGCATCGCGGGCAACCGCTCTTCCTGTGGCTGTCCCTCTTCGCTCTGGCGAGCTGCTTTCAGGCCGGTTGGTGGCATTCTCTGCTGGGATTCAGCTACGTCCAGGAGGCGATGCTGGCTACCGTGTACCAGTCTCTAGAAGACATCACCACGTGGTTTCTTCTGATTTACCTCTTAGGCCTGCGGCAAAATGCGCGCGTCATGGGGTGGACGCGCCTGTTTGCCTTGATTGAAGTCGGACTCCTCCTGCTGGATGGCGTGGCCATTGCGTTTTGGGCTCCGGGATGGCCGCAATGGCTGGACGGCATCATCTCGGAAGTCATTCTGATCCCGGAACTGTTTCCCGTGGCGCTGGTCTGCTTGGCTTTGCGGAAGAAGCTGCCCATCACCACGTGGCTGGTGGCGGGCTTTGCCCTGTTGACCGACCTCACGCTGGAAGTCGGAGCCTTTCTCTCGCAGGGGGATCGGTTTACCCACTGGACCCTATGGAAAAACCTGATCCGGCCACTCTTCTACGTCGTTGGCAGCGGCGTCTCTCTGGAGCACATGGCGGCCACCCTGTTGCTGTTCTCGCTCGTCCTTGCGGTATACCGTTCCGCGATGGAGGAAAGTCAACGGCAGGGAAGTCTTCAGCAGGAGTTCCACAGCGCCCAGGAGCTGCAGCGTGTGCTCATCCCCGACGAACTGCCCTCGGTGCTGGGCTATGAGGTCACCAGCGCCTACCGCCCGGCGCTGGAGGTGGGCGGAGACTTTTTTCAGCTCATACCCCAGGGTGGCGGGTCGGCCCTGTTGATTGTCGGCGACGTCAGCGGCAAGGGACTTGCGGCGGCTATGGCCGTATCGCTGATCGTTGGCACCATCCGGACGCTCGCCGAGCAGCTGCCCAGTCCGGCGGAGATGCTGGCCGGCATCAATCGCAGGCTGACCGGCAAGCTGCACGGCGGCTTCGCGACCTGCCTCGTTGTTTTTCTGGACGCGGATGGCAGCTTTCTGCTGGCCAGCGCAGGGCACCCCGGGCCCTTTCTCAACGGGGCGGAAGTTCTGCTTTCACCGGCGCTTCCCCTCGGCTTCAGCCTTGACGCCGAGTATGGCGAGACCGAGGGGCTCCTGAACGTCGGCGACCATCTGACGCTCTTCTCCGATGGCTTGTTGGAGGCCCGGGACCGCGAAGGCGAACTCTTCGGCTTCGACCGGATCCAGGCCAGAACGCAGGGGTGCGCCGATGCAAGCGATCTTGCGGACGCGGCCATCGCATTCGGTCAGGAGGATGACATTACCGTGGTCACCGTGACCAGGCTCCGGGTCGGCGCGGCCTCAAGGACGTCGCTGGCGGCTCCGGCCCTGGTACCCCGTCCCGCAGGCACGGCGTAGATCGCAGCGTTATTCGGTGCGTCCGGGCCGTGCCATCAGCTCCCGAATGGCCTCACGCGGCGGCTTATCCTCGTGCAGGATGGCGGCCATCTGCTCTGTGATGGGCATCTCGACCCCATACCGCGCCGCGAGCCCCAGGGCCGCGGTGGTGGAGCGGACGCCCTCGGCGACCTTGCCGTTGAGGCCGGCCAGAATCTCCGCCAGGTGACGGCCCTTGCCCAGCTCGATGCCCACCGTGCGATTGCGGCTAAGCCCCCCCGTACAGGTGAGCACCAGATCGCCCATGCCCGCCAGCCCCGACAATGTCTCGCGCCGGCCGCCGCAGGCCATGGCAAGCCGCGTGATCTCCACCATGCCGCGCGTGATCAGCGCCGCCCCGGAGTTGGCACCCAGCTCCAGCCCTGTAACCACACCGGCGGCCAAGGCGATCACATTCTTTAATGCACCGCCCAGCTCCGTGCCGATCACGTCCTCGTTGCGGTACACGCGCAGGGTGGACGAGGAAAAGTCGTCCTGCAGGCGCATGCTCAGTGCCGGCCGGTCAGTGGCGATGGTGATAGCCGTGGGCATGCCGCCCGCGACCTCCTGTGCAAACGACGGACCCCCGAGGGTGCCGAACGGGTTTTCGGGAGCGTGCTCGGCAACAACCTGCGCCATGCGCAGAAAGGTGCGCTCCTCAATGCCCTTGGAGGCTGACAGCAACACCTGTTGCGGCTGCAGCGACGGGGCAATCTGCTCCATCACAGAACGCAGGGCCTGCGCCGGCGTTACGCACAGGATCACCTCGGCCTCTTCGATGGCCTCGACCAGACGTGCTGTAATCCGGATGTCGAGCGGCAGCACAAAACCGGGCAGATAGCGCAGGTTCTCGCCGCTGTCCGTCAACTCTTCAGCGTGTGCGGGCGAGTGGGCCCACAGCGTCAGTTGATGGCCGCCGCGCCGCGCCAGCGACACGGCCAGTGCTGTTCCCCAGGCACCTGCCCCCAAGATGGCGATTCTGCTCATGCGCGTGCCTTGCCCTTGTTCCCCAATGCGTCCTGCCGCACCGCTGCGGGTTTGCTGCTGCCGAAGCGGCTCTCTGTGCCGGTCATCAGGCGCTTCATGTTGGCATAGTGCTTGGCGATCACAAGCAGCGCGATAAAGAGTACGCCAGCCAGGTAAACCGGCGATCGGTCCGGGGAGAGAAGCAAGGCAAAGATCGGCAGCGCGGCGGCCGCGAGGATGGAAGCAAGACTCACAAAACGCGTGATCGCAACAACGGCCGCGAAGACGATCATGCCCCCGAGTGCGACTGTGGGCAAGAGAGCCAGAAAGACCCCCAGCGCCGTGGCCACGCCCTTGCCTCCTCGAAAGCCGAGCCACACCGGGAA
>CAXTGE010000009.1:13864-37010 GCA_964243645.1 uncultured Acidobacteriaceae bacterium
GTCATCCCCCATCTCGTGCGCCACCGCCTCGGCCACGGCGTTCACACGTGCCTCTGCCTCTTCGGGCGTGGGCTTCACGCAGGCAAAGTGCAGCTGGATCTCGCCGCCGCCGGCGAGAATGGTCGTCTCTACATCCTCGTAGCTCTTGTAAACCGGCGCGGTACGGGCGTCGACCTGCGACTCCGGGATCAAGGCCATGCGCAGCAGCCGTTTGGCCAGGTGGCGCGGGGGCAACGAGGCGGCCAGCCGCGGTTTGCACTGCTCATCGAACAGCGGCTTCAGCTCCTTTGGCGGCCCCGGCAGCAGGATGACGACCTTGCGGCGGCCCTCCACAACCGTGTCCAGCCATTGCCCTGGCGCGCTGCCGTTGCCGTTGGGCAGCAGCGTAGCGCCGTCGAGCACCTCGGCCTGCTTTTCGTTATTTGGCGGCATGGTCATGCGCCGCTCAGCGAAGCGCTTGTACAGCGAGGCCATCGTGGCATTGTCCTTATGCACGCCGATGTCGAGCGCTGCCGCTACGCAGGGCCGCGTGAGATCATCCTCGGTCGGTCCAAGTCCGCCGGAGAAGACCACCACATCCGCACGTCGCAGGGCAACGCGCGTCGCCTCCGTCAGGTGCTGACGGTTGTCGCCGATGATGGTCTTGAACGCAACAGAAACACCCAGATCGTTCAGACCCTGGGTGATGTACAGCGAATTCGTATCCTGACGAAAGGGCGTCAGCATCTCCGAGCCGACGGCAATGATTTCAGCGATCATGTTGCTGGTTTAGATGCGCCCTCGTGGCCCCGGACTTGGCTTATGTCAGCAGTCGGCCCGTGATCCCCAGATCGACCTGATACAGCGTGCTGCCTGTGGCCAGCGCAGCGGCACCATCCTCGAGGAAGCACAGCCCGACAAGATCATTCCCGCTGACCAGGAGCTCGGCATCCCCTCCGCTCGCGGCAAGCTTTACAATCCCGCGTCGCCCGCCAAGCGATGCTGCGACATAGACGTTGCCGTTTTCATCCAGGGCCATACCCTGGGGCCGTCCCAGCCCGCGATAGAACACGCGCGTCGAGCCATCCGGGTCGATGGCGTAGATCGGCTGATTTGAGCTCGTGGTGGGTGCCGTGACCAACAAAATCCCATCATCGCGAAATGCCAGATGGTAGGCCGCGACCGACGGCTCCAGGGTGGCGTACACGAAGATCTCCGCCGCATTATGTTTGCCATGCGGCCCTAACCGAAAGATCGTCCCCGAGCGGTCCCCGACATACAGGTTGCCCTCCCCATCGAAGGCCAGGCCGGTCGCGATGCCCATGCCCTCGGCAAAGGTGGAGACGGCACCCTCCGGCGAAATGCGGTACACCGTGCCCTCGGCCCGTGACGAGGCATACAGGTAGCCATCCGGTCCAAACGCAAGCGCCGAGATGTTCAGCAGGTCGCGGGCAAATGGTCGCACCTGCATGTCTCGCCCGATGCGAAAGATTGAAACCGAAACCCGTGTCCCCCGCGGCCCCGACACCATCGCAAACAGGTTGCCGTCCGCATCGGCGGCGGGGTTGGAAATCATGTGCAGATCTTCGGCGACCGGCACGGCTACATTCGCATGCAGCGAATTACTCGCCTGCCCTGCCTGCCCCGCGTAGTGCAGCGCCAGATCGCTCGGGATCGCGCCCTCCGGCACGCGCACCTGGGCGCGCGTAGGCCGCAGCAGGTCCACCGTGCCTTGTATCTCGCCGAAAAAGGCGTCGGGCAGGTCCGCCGGCTCCGGCCCACGTATCAGACGGGTACCGGCGACCTCGAACGCACCGCCGGGCAGTGCCGCGAGCGGGTGCAAGGAGTGGATATGCGGAGCTTCAGGCCGGGTTGGATGCAGCAGACTCATCTTCCCTAGCCTAGTCCCGGCCTGTGGGCGTGGCAACGTCCGGGGTCCGGCAAACATGCGCCGCCGCAAGCGTTATTGCAGCCGCTGCACGAAATGCAGAATCAGCTGGGTCGCCGCGAGCGCAAAGACTCCGGCAACGAGGTCATCGACCATGATGCCCGTGCCTTCGGGCAGCGCCTCGAAACGGCGGATGGGCGGCGGTTTCAGAATGTCGAAAAAGCGGAACAGCAGCACCGCCACCAGGGCGTTCGTCCACACGGGAGGCACAAAGAGCAACGCGACCCACTGGCCCGCCACCTCGTCGATGACCACGAAACCGGGGTCTTCACGGCCTGCCTCACGCGCTACGCGCGTCGCCGCGGGTATGCCAATGGCCGTGGCCAGAACCACTCCGAGGGCCGTCACCACGGTGAGCTGGTGGGTATTGTGGTGTAGCAGCCAGCCCGCTGTTAGCCACAGCACGGCTGCCGCTACCGAGCCATACGTACCCGGACCGGGTTTCAGATAGCCGGCCCCGAAGAAGGTGGCGACTATCCAGGCGGACGCGGTCCGGCGCCCACCTGGCATTAATTTTTCCACTCTTTACGCTGCTCACCGCTGAACGGGTTGTTCTGCTGCTGGGCGTGTTCGAGTTCTTCCAGCAGGTCTGGATCAAGGATGGGCGAGCTGATCTTGTACTCGTTGGAGGCCCACTTACCGAGATCGATGCGGCGGCACCGGTCCGAGCAGAAGGGGACCTCTGCGGAATCGACGGGGACGACAGCGCGGCAGGTGGGGCAGCGGAGCGACTTCGTAGCCATAACTATTCGATGATCCTGGCCACGACATCGTAGTCATGCGACTCCGTGATCTCCGCACGATAGAACGTGCCGGGGACCAACTCTTCATGCGGGCCGAAGTCATTAATCAGGACCACGCCATCGATCTCGGGAGCCTGATCCAGCGTGCGCCCCTGCCAGAGCAGGTCCGTCTCTTCCGAAGGCCCTTCGACGAGCAGGTCGACCTCTCGACCTATCCAGAGCGCCTTGGCCTTGCGGCTGATCTTGTTCTGGAGGCGCATCAGCTTGCGGCGGCGAGCTTCGATGGTGCGCTTGGGCACCTTCTCTCCCAGGTCAAAGGCCTTTGCACCCTCTTCATCGGAGTAGGAGAAAACGCCCAGCCAGTCGAACTTTGCTTCCTGGACAAACTGGCACAGTTCCTCGAAGTCCGCTTCGCTCTCGCCGGGGAAGCCCACGATGAAGCTCGTCCGTAGCTTGAGGTCGGGCACGATCCTGCGCGCCTTTTCGAGAATCTGTAGAAAGCGATCGGCTGAGCCGCCCCGCTTCATACGGCGCAATACCGCGGCGCTGGCATGCTGCAGCGGCACGTCCAGGTACTTGGCCACGTTGTCGTGACGCGCGATGGACTCCAGCAGGCCCGAAGTCACCTTGTTTGGGTACGCGTAGAGAAAACGCAACCACTTCAGCCCCTGCAGGGGAGCGAGCGCATCCAGGAGATCGGCCAGCTCCGGGCGCCTGCCGGTCTCGGGATCTTTCGCGAGATCCTCGCCATAGCAGGTGGTGTCCTGGCCGATCAGCGTGATTTCGCGAATGCCCTGTCCGATGAGCTGCTGCGCCTCGGCGACCACCGAAGCGATGGGCCGGGAACGAAATTTGCCGCGCAGTTGCGGGATGATGCAGAACGAGCACGGATGATCGCAACCCTCGGCAATCTTGATGTAGGCCGAAGCCCGGGCCGTCGTCAGCACGCGCGGCGTAGCTTCGGTATACAGGTAGCTCGGCAGGGCGGCCGTGGCCCCATCCCAGCCCTCTCGCGAGAAGCGGCCGGCGGCCTCACGGGCATCGCCTTCGGGACGGGACGGCATCACCGCCGCGGCAACCTGCATGCCACTCGCCTCAGGACGCGAGTGCTGTTGCACGGCGGAGTGTGCGCGGCGAATCTGCTCGCCACTCTCCATGGCCGCGACCTGCGTCGAAGTCAGCACCGTGAACGGGGAATCGGACAGGACCGGCCCTGGGCGTTGCAGCCCGGCGGCCTCCAGAATTGCCTCGAGCTCACCGGTGCCTACCACCGCGTCGACTTCCGGGATGTTCTTCTGGATCTCGTCGCGGTAGCGCTCCACGAGGCACCCGGCCACGACAAGCCGCTGCACACGGCCGCCGTTGGCGGTCTTGTGCTGCGTCATCTCCAGGATGGCGTTCACGGACTCCTGTTTGGCCGCATCGATGAACGAGCACGTGTTCACCACCAGGATCTCGGCGTCCTCGGCCCGGGGCGTTAGCTCCGCGCCGGCACGCTGCAGCAGGCCCATCATGACCTCGCTGTCGACGAGGTTCTTGGGGCAGCCGAGCGAGACGAATCCCACCTTCGGGCGAGCGCTGCGGGACGCCTCAGCTACCGGTCGAGATATCTGCTCGGAGCTGCACGGCTCCAGCGTGGCGGGGAAACTCACATCCGTCAGTTTAACAGTCTCTGCGACGTGCCCCAAACCACATAGCCTCGCGGAACGGCAGGTCTTTAGACACATTCCGGAACGAAGAGGTCCGGCAGCAGCTCGAACCCCGGTCGTCCAAAGAGATAGCCCTGGAAGAGGTGAACCCCTTCATCCACGAACCAGCGAAATTCTTCGGCGGTCTCGATGCCCTCCGCTACGAGCTCGATCCCCAGATCCCGACAAACCTGCAGAATGGCCCTGACGATCGCCTGGCGCGGTCCCCGGCTGGCAATACCACGCGCAAGACTTCTATCCAGCTTCAGCTGATCGGGCTGGAAATCGGCGAGCAGGTTCAGCCCGGAGTAGCCGGAGCCGAAATCATCGATGGCAAGCCGCATGCCGAGTCCTCGGTATACATCCATCAGATCGGTGAAGCGTTCCTGGTTGCCCATCACTTCCCCCTCGGTGACCTCTACAACCAGCCGCTCCGGAAAGAAGTTAAACTCAATGGCCGCATCCAGGGTGGAGGCCAGGCAGTCCCGGTCGGCGTGGAAGCCCTGGGGAACCAGATTAAGATTCAGGTCGCAATCGATACCCAGGCGTGACGCAAGCCGCATGGCAGAGGAGCGGCAAAGCTCATCGAAGCGCGGCAGATCGGTTGGCGCGATCTCGTTGATGATCGCGGAGGCACTCTCTCCACATGCGCCGCGAACCAGCGCCTCATAGGCCACGATCGCGCGGCGATTCGTATCCACAATGGGTTGAAACGCAAAGGTACACATCGGTAGCGGGCGGTATTGCACCGACGCCGGCCCCTTCGAGGAAGCGGTCAGAGCGTGATTTGGCTTCATACGCGCAACACCTATCCTTCTTCCAACGCTTTCAACGTCCAGCACTCGGTAAGGGTGCTGCCCAGCATGCCACAGATCCCGTGCCGAAGTGCCACTGTCGGCCCTGGCCTGACTGCCGGGTTACTCACCAGCTTCTGTGTGTCTGGAGCAGGTGCACTCCATCCGGCAGGCTGAACCTGGCGACGGGACCAACAGGACATTCTCTGCCCTGATTGGAGTTTCCGGACCGGAACTTACTCGGTCAACGCCCCATTTGTGGGATAGCTAAGAGAAAATCTGCTGGAAAACAGGACAGAGCCGCGGAAAAGGGCCCCGTCTGTCCCGTTCTGAAACGTAAGGACGGCAAAATTTCCCCCAAGTCTGCTGATCTCCGTTGATGTTTGCGGGGGCTACATCTCCCAGCGCAGCAGGGTCGCGCCGACCGTGTACCCTGCGCCGACACTAGCCAGCAGGATGAGATCGCCCCGTTTCAGGCGGCCGTCTTCCATCGCTGTATGCATCGCCAGGGGAATGGTCCCGGCCGTCGTGTTGCCGTACCGGTCGATATTGATGACCACGCGATCTCCCGGCATGCCCAGGCGTTCGGCCGTGGAAAGAATGATGCGCTGGTTGGCCTGGTGCGGGATAAAACAGCCCAGTTCGCCGCCCGTGACTCCATTGCGCGACAGCAGGGCCTCGGAGACCTCGGCCATCTTGCGCACGGCGAACTTGTAGACGCTCTGGCCGTCCTGGTGCACGTAGTGCTGTCGGGCATCGACGGTCTCGTGGCTGGCGGGCAGGGCACTGCCCCCGGCGGGCATGTTCAGCGCGGAGGCCCCTGAACCGTCGACCTCGTGATGGAAATCAATGAGGCCGACCTCCCCGTCCGCGCAGGGCTCCAGCAGAACAGCGCCGGCACCGTCGCCGAACAGAATGCAGGTAGACCGGTCCGTGTAGTCGATGATGGAAGTCATCACATCGGCACCGATGACCAGGACCTTCCGATGGACGCCCGATTCGATCAGCTTGGCACCCACCTGAAGGGCGTATAAAAAGCCGGAGCAGGCGGCGGAAAGGTCGAAACCCCAGGCCTGGGTGGCGCCGATCTTGTGTTGCACAAGGCAGGCCGTGGCGGGAAACATCGTGTCCGGGGTAACAGTCGCCACGATGATGGCTTCCACGTCCGCAGCTTCGATACCCGCCCGGGCCAGGCAGTTCCGGGCGGCTTCGGTGGCCAGGTCGCTGGTTGCCATCCCTTTGTCCACGATGTGTCGCTCACGGATGCCGGTGCGTTCCGTAATCCAGCGGTCGTTGGTCTCCACCATCCGTTCCAGATCGGCGTTGGTCAGCAGCTTGGGCGGGACATACATACCGACGGACGAGATCTTGGCGCGGGCAGACGTGCGGGGCTTCAGGGTGAGACTCAAAACGACCAAACCTCCCGGAAAGGGACAATATGCAGCATCTTACCGCTCCAGCTCACCGGCCCGAACAACAAGGGCCAGGACACGACGGGCAGCGAGTGCTGAATTGTGGGGGAAGTGTACCGGGCTTCCCTACTGCGCCCACGTTGGCCCGTTGCCGTTGCTTCCTTCCGGACCTGGCGGGGTTGGCGGGTACGCGTCGCGTAGGACCCGGCACAAGGGGAGTTTACCATCCCTTGATGGTGCTTTGCCTCTCCCGTGGCGCAGGCCGGTCACTCAGGCAGATCGCGGCAGGGGCTGCTGGGCCGCCTTGCCGCCTCGTAAACCGACAGCTCGCGAGGCCTGCACCAGCTTCCATATGCCAATGGCGCTGAAGACCAGGGTCACGGACCAGAACACAATCAAAATGGTAGCCGCCCAACGCGCCGAGAAGTGATTCCACAGCTTCAGCACCTGGGGACCGTAATGAATGCCCAGCCAGCAGGCGACAATGTGCCGCACGAGCCGGCTGCCCGTGAACGCAATCATGAAGCGACGGCGCGACATGCGCACGGCTCCAGCGACCAGGACAAAGGGCGATAACGGCATAGGCGGCGGCAGGATCGCGGGCAGAGCAATGGAGATGATCGAATGAGTTTCTGCCCAGTTCGTGACGCGTTTCAGCAGCTTGGGCGAGACCCTCTTTTCCAGAAAGGCCATGCCGCCCGCCTGGCCCACCGCATGGGAGAGCAACCCGCCCATAGCCGAGCCCAGGGTGGCAATCACGACCAGCAACACAGGATTCGCGTGCCCCGCGGCATACAGGATCAGCATGATGTCCGTGACGCCGGGGATCGGCAGCGGAATGAAGGAGCTATCCACAATCGAAACCAGCCCCAGGCCTAGAAGCCCAAAGTGGAACAGCAAGGGCAGGATATGCGATCCGGCTTTACCGGCGAGCAGGAAGGCAGGGAGAAGTATCGGTCGCATGCTCGTGGTAGGACGCTCCCGCACCCCCAGAGGTCGCGCAGAAAGGAAATTACTGCCAATCACGATGCTTACGGCAACTTAGAGCAGATTGAGCCGGGTCAGCGCCGGCAGCACGTCGGCCTCCGCGGCAAAATCCCGGAAGGTGCGAATGGCGCGCAGGCAGGCTTCGTCGAGCACATAGTGGATGTTTTTGGTCAGATAGGTCCGGATCGTCTCAGCCGAGAGGGGCAGTCGCGGTAGCCACTCGGCGACGAGTTCCTCGATATGGGCCAGGCCGGCGTCGCGGCTGGCCGTCAGGTCGGCCGTCAGCTGTCCGACACTCACGCCGGCAGGGGCCAGCGCCTCGGCCCGGACCGCCCATACCGCCGCAACCCAGGGTAACCCGGTCAGCTCGCGCCACAGCTGGGCGACATCCAGCCATAGAAGTGCGTCGCCGGTCTGCCTGGTGATGGCGTCATCCAGCTCCGCACGCCGCTCCCGTGCCAGCAGGGCCGGGTCGCCGATCAACAGCGCCGCGTCATGGCCCGTGAGCATGGCAAGGGGATCGGCAGGATGCTCTTCCATGGCCGGCTGGAGGTTGTAAAAACGCTTCAGCACCGTCCGCACGTACGCCGCCGAGGAGCGCGAGGCGTTGTCGGCAGCAATCCGCTGAATCCCCCGTAGCGCCTCGTCTCTGGAACACGCCCGGGGGCAGCGCACCAGCAGCAGAATGCTGCGCACCTGTTCCAGGGAGGCGATCGTGCAGCCGGGAACGACGGCAAACTCCGGCGTGAGCTGGGCGATGGGAATGAGGCCGAGATCGGCTTGCCCGGCGTGCAGCTCCGCCGCGCAGCGGGCCGGGGTGGTGTAGTGCACCGCGTAGCGGGCACGCAGGATGGTAGCTGTCGGCTCATGCTCGAAGTTGTACAGCAGGGGAGCGGGGTTCAGAAACGAGATGGCAGCGACGCGGACCGGCACACTTTCAGCCTATCGCGCCCCGAAGGTGGCATGGTTGCACGGGAGACAACCGCGTAGGCTACGCCACAAACGCAGCGGAGAAGAATGGCGTGAACGCAACGATTTCTGCAGAAGAAGGCCAGCTCGGCTGGCTGGCGCTGGCGCTCGCGCCCGGCATGGGCCCCACGCGCACCCTGCGGGCGGTGCGGCGGCTGGGAGCGCCGGAACGCCTCTGGGGTGCCTCGCTTACCGAGCTGGAAGGTGCCGGCCTGACCGCGGCAGCTGCCCAGTTCTGCTTTGACGGCCGTGGCCGTAAAGTGGCCGAGGAGGAGGTCCGTCGTGTTCATGAGCAGGGCGCCATCCTTCTCACACCCGACATGGATGCGTACCCCGGCCCTCTCCTGGAGATCTACGATCCCCCTTCTATCCTGTGGGTTCGCGGCAGCGTCGAGGCGCTGAGTCGTCCGGGAATCGGCGTCGTCGGTACCCGTCATCCCACGCCTTATGGGGCGGGCATGGCGGAGATGCTTAGTCGCGACCTCGCGCGGCGCGGCGTGGCAATCTTCAGCGGTATGGCCCGCGGCGTCGATACCGCTGCCCACAAGGGAGCCCTGGAGGGTGGGGGTGTGACGGTGGCTGTTTGGGGGACCGGCATCGATGTGATTTACCCCAAGGAGAACAAGCGGCTTGCCGAACAGATCGTGGCGTCGGGGGGAGCCATCGTCAGCGAATTTTCTATCGGCACCTTTCCCGCGCCGCAGAATTTTCCCATCCGCAATCGCACCCTGAGCGGCATGAGCGTCGGCGTGCTTGTCGTGGAAGCGGCAGAGTACTCCGGAACCCGGATCACTGCCCGCTGCGCGATCGAACAGAGCCGGGATATCTACGCCGTCCCGGGAAATGTGACCAACAAAAATGCCTGGGGACCCAATACGCTCATCAAACAGGGAGCGAAGCTGACAGCCACCTGGGAGGATGTCTGGGAAGACCTGCCCTCGCAGGTGCGGATTGAGCTGGAACGGCTCAGCGACGAGCAGGCAGTCGCCCGGGGTGAATCCAGGCCGGGCATCACTGCATCCTTATTTGACGGCTCCTCAGGCATGGGTGCCGCCTCGGCTCCGTTGGGCGACTACGAGCGGCTCGTCCTGCAACACCTCCGCGCGGACGAAGCGCTTCAGCTCGACGAGCTCATTGAGCGGCT
Organism: uncultured Acidobacteriaceae bacterium; assembly: GCA_964243645.1. GTDB lineage: Bacteria > Acidobacteriota > Terriglobia > Terriglobales > Acidobacteriaceae > Granulicella. The sequence goes on from CAXTGE010000009.1 coordinate 23,529, forward strand.
CGAGGGAGAACTGGCCTCCGCTGAGATCTTTACAGCTCTTTTTGAGCTGGAGCTGGCCGGTCGCATCAGGCAGATGCCCGGTAAGAACTATGTCCGCAGCCTGTAAGAGGACTGCTAGAAGGCAATCAAAGCGAACGGAACGAACCGACGCAGGCTGCGTCTATCGCTTGCGGACTTCAGCCACATGGGAAGACCATCTGCCGGACACTGTCCACAAGCGGTTAACGCCGAGTTGGCAAAGCGTGGTAGTTTGCAGGCTATTGGATTGGCAGAGGGCAACGAGCCGGAGTGTCGGCCGTCAGGCGCCTCAGGCAGGTGTGGGGCATGGCAAAAAATCTCGTGATCGTGGAGTCGCCCGCAAAGGCAAAGACGATCAATAAGTATCTCGGCAGTGACTACATTGTGGAAGCGTCCATCGGCCACATCATGGATCTGCCCAAGAACGATATTGGTGTGGAGTTGAAGCACCGGACCTTTGCGCCGACGCTGATTGTGTCGCCGGGCAAGGAAAAAGTGGTAGACCGCCTGAAGAAGCTGGCTGCCAAAAGCGACACCGTGTTCCTGGCGCCCGATCCTGATCGCGAAGGCGAAGCCATCGCGGCGCACCTCAAAATGCAATTGCTGCCGTCCATGAAGGACAAGAGCAAGATTCGCCGGGTCACGTTCAATGAAATCACCAAGAAGGCAGTCAAAGCAGCCTTTGAGCGCACTCGTGACGTCGACGAAAACCTGGTCGATGCGCAGCAGACCCGCCGCGTGCTCGACCGGCTGGTCGGCTACCAGATCTCGCCGCTGCTCTGGGACAAGGTGAAGCGCGGACTCAGTGCCGGCCGCGTGCAAACGGTGGCCTTACGCCTGATCGTGGAGCGGGAACGCGAGATCAATGCCTTCGGACCCGTCGAGTACTGGAATATAGATGCAACCCTCCGTTCGGGAGCGAAGAAAGACGGTGTACAGGAGTTCATCGCGCGCATGGTGGGCGTCAAGGGTCAGCCCATTCGCGTCTCCAACGGCGTCGATGAAAACGGCAAGGAGCAGTACCTCGCCAACGCGCTGCCGGACAAGGCCGCCGTGGACGAGGTCATGGCCGAGCTCGCCAAGGCGGCCTGGTCGGTACGCGGCATTGAAACCAAGGAGCGCCAGCGCCGTCCCTCCGCACCCTACACCACGAGCAAGCTGCAGCAGGACGCCGCCGGTCGTCTCGGCTTCAACGTGCGCCGTACGATGGGTGTCGCCCAACGGCTCTATGAGGGTATCGAAATCGGCAGTGAGGGCACCGTGGGCCTGATTACCTACATGCGTACGGATTCCACGCGCATGAGCCCGGATGCCATCGCGGAGATTCGTGAGTTTGTCAGTAAAAAAGTCGGGTCGAACTACCTGCCCAAGACGGAGAACACCTTCAAGAGCAAGTCCGATGCGCAGGATGCACATGAAGCGATTCGCCCCACCAGCTTCAACTACGTCCCGGACGAGGTGCGCCGCTACCTGAGCGATGAGCAATACCGCCTCTACAAGCTCATTTGGGAGCGCGCAGTTGCCAGCCAGATGGCGCCGGCCGTGTTTGACGCCACCACAGTAGACATCGAGGCCAAAGCAGGCCAGACGAGCTACGACTTCCGCACGACGGGGAGTGTGCTTAAGTTCGAAGGGTTCCTGTACTTCGAAGAGCGCAATAAAAAGGCTCGTGTTGTCCGCGATGCCAAGGGTGTCGCCGAAGACAAAAAGATCGCCGACGCCAGCGCCGGCGATGGAGCAGACGAGACGGCCAAGGACTCGACAAGCGAGGACAGCGCTGCCGACCGCCGCCTGCCCACGTTGACGCGCGGTCAGGCGCTCACGGCCACGGAGATCGATCCACAGCAGAAATTCACGCAGCCACCTCCCCGTTTCAACGAGGCCAGCCTGGTCAAAGCGCTTGAGGAAAAGGGCATCGGCCGCCCTTCCACGTATGCCTCGATCATCAACACGATCCAGGAGCGCGACTACGTCAAGAAGATCGCGCAGAAGCTGATTCCCACCGAGATCGGCATGGTGGTCACTGACCTCTTGGTTAAAAACTTCCCGTACATCTTCAAGGCCGACTACACCGCCGGGCTCGAGAATGAGCTGGATGACGTTGCCGAAGGGAAAGAGAAGTGGACCAACCTGTTGAACGGCTTCTACGGGCACCTGGAACAGGAGCTCAAGGTCGCCGAAAAGCAGATGGAAGACATCAAGGCCTGGGAAAAGCCCACTGACGAGATCTGCGAGAAGTGCGGTGCGCCGCTGATCCTGAAGTGGGGCAAATTCGGCTCGTTCTACTCCTGTTCGAACTTCACCAAGACCAAGCCGGTCAACGTCGCTCTCGGCCCGCTCAAAAAAGATCCCAAAGCCGCGGTCAAGAAGGTTACGGAAGCGCACAAGTTCCCCATGATCGTGAAGGCTCTGACGGAAGACGTGACCGAGTTTTCCCGTGAGGTGCTCGATAAGGCCGAACTGCTCAAAGCCCTGCAGGAGGGTGCCAAGTGCGGTAAGAAGCTCATCGTGGAGCCGCACACCTGCGATTTTACGAAGGAGAACTTTGCTTCCAAACCTGACCTCAGCTCGCCCGAGGCCAACGACGCCGAGCAGGAAGAGGAGTTCTGCGACAACTGCGGGCGTCTGATGGTGCTGCGCAACGGTCCCTTCGGGCCGTTTATGAGCTGCCCGGGCTATAACGAAGATCCGCCGTGCAAGACGATTCGCAAGCTCAACCAGAAGCAGCAATCTAAGCCGCCCGTGCAGCTCGAAGAGCCCTGCCCCAAATGTGGCAAGCCCTTGCTGCAGCGCGAAGGGCAGTATGGCGAGTTCATCGCCTGTTCGGGGTACCCGAAGTGCAAATACGTCAAGCAGGATCTGCTGGACGTCCCGTGCCCCAAGTGTGGAGCCGAGGTCGCTGCCCGCAAGAATCGCCGCGGCGATACGTTCTACGGCTGCACGCGCTACCCGAAGTGCGATTTCACCAGCAATCAAAAGTTGGTAGCCGGCCCCTGCCCGCAGTGCAAGTCGCCCTACCTGATCGAGCTCTCCGACAAAGAAGGCACCTTTCTGGTTTGCCCAAACAACGAGGAGCGCATGCCGAAACGGCGAGCCAAGAAGGGCGGGGAAGAAGCACCGCCTGCCGGACCAGCATGCCACTTTGACGAAAAGATCGGACCGCCAAAGCCCAAAGAGGAGCTGCGCGAGTTGAGCCGTCCTGATCCTGCTACAACTCGCCCCGTAGCGGAGGCCTTTGTCTAACCTGCAAGCTACAAGCTTGCGGAGATCTCGGGTGGCTACTTTCCAAATTCAGTATATTGTGGGATGATTGTTGGGGCATTCACGATCGGCTACCGCCTGGCGCGGTCAGCGTGGGTGCACATCACCCGAGACCTATGGAGGACGCGTGCATGGCTAAGGCAATTTGGAATGGACAGGTCCTGGCAGAGAGCGACGAAGTCGAAACTGTAGAGGGAAACACGTATTTTCCTGAAAAGAGCGTAAATCGGGCCTACCTGCGACCCAGCTCAACGAGCTCTACTTGCCCCTGGAAGGGACTTGCGCGGTACTACACCGTATTTGTCGACGGGCAGGAGAACCTGGACGCAGCCTGGTACTACCCGGCGCCCAAGTCGGCCGCACGGAGCGTAAAGCACAAGGTCGCATTTTGGCGTGGTGTCGAGATCACGGCGTAGTTCCCTGCTCGAGAGAAGCTCTGCATCGCTCCCGCTTCGGGGAGCGATCTTCTTTTTGGATCGCAGTCCTACTGGTTCGCTGTGCCGCGCATCTCCTCCTGGCGCATCGGCATGGCATCGATCGTCGAGATCAGTCTTGCCATGGAGAGCGGCTTCGACGATCGCAGCTTGGCACCGCCGTCCTTGCCCAGAAGGATCACGGCGAACTCCCCGGGTGGGACATGGAATTGACGCCGTGCAAGGTCGGCATCGGCTGCCGAGAGCTTTACCGCAGTCGGGCTTGGACTGCGATAGGGCAGGGCAAGGACCACTAGATCACGCTCATGAGCCTCCGCAGCATGTTCCTGCAGCGTCCGCACCTGGATCTCCAACTGGGGATCCTCGGGTCCGGAAGCGAAGATCAGCAGGGTTCGTGCGCGGTCTTTCAGACTTCGCAGGGTCACGATCCCCGCTTCTTGCGCTGACAGCAGTGTTGTCATCAGTGTGACTCCAGCAAGGACATGAAGAGACCTCATCCCATCTCAGATGCAGGTGCCAGGCCAGAACCTAGACCCGACTCTTACGGCTTAGGCTCGCTTCGCGGCAGAGTCACTACATCGGCCTTGTCGGTATGGATGTTGCTGGTTACATGGGTGCGCTCAAACGAGCGGTTTTCGACATTCACTAGGATCTGACGGTGGAAGAAAAAGAACACCTTGACCTTGAATTCACTCCCAAAGCTCGCAGGGAACCAGATGTTCCCTTCCTGCGGCGCGTAAACCACGGTGAAACCCAGGCCGGGCACGTTGGTCCCCAGCAGGGCACGCACACCAAACGGGAGGCTGCGGCTCAGCGCGGTGCGGATCACCACAGGTTCGAACTGCTGACTGTCGATCCATGCGTCGCCCTTCCAGCCGAAGTCCGTGTTGTCTTTGGGTCGGAAGACGAGGTGAAACGTGTCGCGCCCATTGCGCAGCTCTTTGCCCTTCAACTCGAAATGCAGTTCCTTCTGCTCTGCAGAGGTAAGGGGAAACAGGCCTGCATCTATGCCGTCCTTGCTGCCGTCATCGTCCGTGAAGTTCCGCCTCATGCTGGCGACCAGATCGAGGTCGGTATCCGCAACCGCAACCGGCTTCCCGCCATCATCCGCATTGCGGACCAGCAGGCGATTTTCGTCCCCTTTCTTCTCACCCGGGGTGTGGTTTGCCTGTGAGATCTTCTCCGGGGAGGTTGTATACCGTATCACTTGATTTCCCTCGCGGACATGGCCCAGCAGGTGAAGCAGGGTTTGCGTCTGTCCTCGCCCTGCCGGCGTGATGCGCGTGTCCGTCTCTTCCATGCACAACACCGTATGTCCTCTTTGCGACTGCACCTTGGCATGCTGTACATAGACGAAGTGGGACCGCTCCGCTTCCGTACGGTCCTGATTTTGCGCGACGCGCGCCATGATCTCTTCCGCGGTGAGAGGAGATGCCGGCCCAGGCGTAGGCGCTTGTCCCTGTGCCAACGCATGTGGACCGGCGAGTACGGAAATGAGCAGAAGCCAGGAACGGAGCATGTGCCAGGGACATACGCGGCTGACCGCGCGGGGGTTCCCAGAGAACCAGGTATTTGTAAACGGGCCTATCCCTGCAAGTTGAGGACAATCTTGCCGAAATGGCTGCCCGCCTGCATGTAAGCGAAGGCCGCCTTCGCCTCCGCCAAGGCAAACACGCGGTCGATGACCGGCTCAAGGCCGTTCACCTCCAAGGCGGCATTCAGGCGCGCAAACATCTCCCGGCTGCCCACGTAGATCCCGTTGAAGTGAAGCGACTTGCGCAAAACAGCCATGGCATCCACGCCTTTACCCGGGTCGGAGAGCAAGCCGATCAGGTGAATGTGTCCGCCTACCCGGACCGCATTGAAGGAGCGTGGCAACGTGCCGGCTCCGCCAACCTCCACAACGTGGTCCACGCCGCGTTTGCCTGTGCGGCGCAGCACTTCCGTGTCCCATTCCGGTGTGGTGTTGTAGTTGATCGTCTCGTCGGCCCCAAGCTCCCGCCCACGGGCCAGCTTCTCGTCTGAGGAGCTCGTCAGGATCACCCTCGCCCCATGGGCCTTGGTCAACTGCAGACCAAACAGCGAAACACCGCCGGTGCCCAGAATCAGCACCGTCTGCCCGGCATGGAGCCTGCCCTTCTCCACAAGCGCGTTCCACGCCGTCACGCCCGCGCAAGGAAGCGTGGCGGCCTGCTCAAACGAGAGCGCGTCCGGGAACTTGATGACGCCACTTGCGGGAAGAATGCGTTCTGAGGCGAACACCCCGTCGATGGCGCCTCCCAAGGCCGATTTGCCATCGGCCTGCGTGATCTCGCCAGCCTGCCAGCTCTGAAAGAACAGACTCGCCACGCGGTCTCCGGGCTTCAGCTCGGTGACGCCCTCGCCCACACGGACCACTTCGCCCGCCGCATCCGAGCCGAGCACGCGCGGCAGCTCCATCTTCGGGTTGTACTGTCCCGTGGCCACCATCAGATCGCGATAGTTCAGGGAGGCCGCATGAAGCGAACATGGATCTGTCCCGGTCCAGGCTCGCCGAGCTCCTGTTGCTCCACATGCAGATTGCCCAACCCAAAGCCATCCCGGAGACGAAGAACCGTTGCTGTGCTCATAGCCTCTTGGATGCTGTAGGAGACCATTGATATACACAAGAAGGCCCGGTCCTATGACCGGGCCTCTGGCGTCTTTGGGTTTACAAGCTAAGCCTTCACAACCGTTCCATTCTCCACCTTTACCGGATCCAGAAAGGGCATCTGCGCCCGCAGCTCCGCGCCCACCTTCTCCACGGGATGCGCGCGTTCCTGATCACGGAAGCGCTTGAACTCGTGACGGCCCGTCTCGTTCTCTTCCAGGAAGCGCTTCGCAAAAGCACCCGAACGGATGTCGTCCAGCAGACCCTGCATCGCCTTCTTCACATCCAGCGTCACGATGCGCGGACCGGCGATATAGTCGCCCCACTCGGCCGTATCGCTGATGGAATAGCGCATGTACTCCAGGCCGCCGCGGTAGAGCAGATCGACGATGAGCTTCAGCTCATGCAGTACCTCGAAGTATGCGAGCTCCGGCTGGTAGCCCGCCTCGGTCAGCACCTCAAAGCCTGCCTTCACCAGCGCCGCGGTACCGCCGCAAAGTACGGCCTGCTCGCCGAACAGATCGGTCTCGGTCTCTTCGGTAAATGTTGTCTCCAGCACCCCACCGCGCGTGCAGCCGATGCCCTTGGCATAGCTCAGCGCCACCTGCATGGCCTTGCCACTCGCATCCTGCTCCACGGCCACGAGCCCCGGTACACCACCACCCTCGGTGAAAACCTCGCGCACACGGTGCCCCGGTCCCTTGGGAGCAACCAGTGACAGGTCGACGCTCTCGGGCGGCGTGATGGTGCGAAAGCGGATGTTAAATCCGTGTGCAAACATCAATGTTTTCGGCTGCCCGTCGGAGCCCTTTGCCTGCAGACCCGGCTCAATCTCCTTGTAGACCTTGGCCGCTGTCTGGTCCGGCACCAGCACCATGATCACGTCGGCCCACTGCGAGACCTCGGCGACGTTCATCACCTCAAGCCCCGCAAGCTCAGCCTTCTTTGCGGACGGCGACTCAGGCCGCAGACCCACCTTCACTTCAACGCCTGAATCTTTCAGATTGAGTGCATGCGCATGCCCTTGGGAACCATAGCCGATGATGGCTACCTTCTTGCCCTGGATGAGGGACAGATCTGCATCCTGATCGTGATACGTCTTTGCCATAGCTTCCTGCTTTCGTCGTTGGTTGTCGCTCAATAGCGAAATGTCTAGGTGTCGTGCTCGTCGAACTGATTGGGAAGCGTCTCTTCTTCCGGCAGTGCGTCGGGGTCGAGCACATGATGCGAATTGAAAATATCGGGCTGGCTGCCGAGCGCCTTCAGCACGCGGTTGGTATGCTGCCCTCGCCGCATCGCCATACGGCCTGTGCGCGATACCTCAACGACTTCAAAACCGCTCTCACGCAACACCTGCAGCAGACCTTCAATCTTGGAGGCAGAGCCCGTCATCTCCAGCATGATGCTCTCCGGGGCAAGATCCACCACACGCGCACGAAACACCGTGGCCAGCTCGAAGATCTGTGAGCGCGACTGCACACCATGGGGGGCAGTCGGCCCTGCAGCCACCTTGATCAGGCAAAGCTCACGCACGACGGCCTCGGCACGGTTTACCTCATCCACATGCACGGTCGTTTCGAGTTTGTACAGTGAGGCCTTGATGCGATGCGCTGCGGTATCGGGCGCCTCACACACGATCGTCATGCGTGATGTATCTGCACGTTCACTTTCCCCAACGGTCAGCGACACGATGTTGATGCTCAACCGGCGAAACAGTGAGGCCACGCGCGTCAGGACGCCGGGCTTATCTTCTACCAGGGCAACAAAGGTATGCAGCACGCTACGCATCCTCCGAGGTTTCCAGCAGAGGATCCTTGCTCGGCCTGCGCACCATCTCATGCAGCGCGGCTCCCGGTGCAATCATGGGGTACACGCCATCTTCCTTCTCCACCTGAAAGTTGATTAGGAATGGCTTGCCGCTCGTCCGTGCACGCGTCACCGTGGGCAACACGCGCGGACGCTCCGAGACGCTGGTGCCCTCAATGCCGTGCGCCGCCGCCAGCATGACGAAGTCCGGTGACAGGATCGGTGAGGCCGAATAGTTCTTGTCATAGAAGGCCTCCTGCCACTGCCGCACCATGCCTAGAAAGCCGTTGTTGATCACGGCTACGTTGATCGCAAGCCCCTCCTGCACGATGGTCGAGAGCTCCGATGCCGTCATTTGGAAGCCGCCATCGCCCGCAATCACCCACACATCTTTCTCCGGGCAAGCGAACTTCGCGCCAATGGCTGCAGGCAAGGCAAACCCCATCGTTCCTAGGCCGCCCGAAGTCACCAGCGATCGCGGCGACTCATGCTTGAAGTACTGCGCCTCCCACATCTGATGCTGGCCGACATCGGTGACGATGATCGTCTGCTCCAGCCGCCCCGCGGCCTGTGCCTCGCGCCAGATGTCGTTGATTACGTGCGCCGCGTAGAGATGTCCGTTATCGGGCAGATTGACGATGTCCCGCACCGCTGCATCGCCCTTGCTGGCGTTGATATACGTAAGCCAGCTCGGATCATTTGCCTTGGACAGCATCGGTGCAAGCTGTTGCAGCACCTTCTTGAGATCCCCGATCAGGGAAACGTCCACACGCACGTTCTTATTGATCTCGCTGGGGTCGATCTCCACGTGGATCTTCTTCGCTTTGGGTGCGTAATGAGCCAAATTACCCGTCACGCGATCGTCAAAACGCATGCCGAAGGCCAGCAGCAAATCGGCCTCCTGAATGGCCTGATTTACCCAGCTCTCGCCATGCATTCCCATCATGCCCAGCGATAGCGGATGCTCCGCAGGGATCGCTCCCAGGCCGAGCAGCGTGCTTGCAATGGGGATCTGCCGCGCTTCCGCAAACGCCAGAACCTCCGCCTCGGCACCCGACTCCACAACGCCATGCCCCGCAAGTATCACCGGACGCTTTGCTGTCGTAATGAGCTCGGCAGCCTGCGAAAACGACGAGCTGTCGGTCCGCAGCATGGGGTGCGGTCGCACCGCCTTCGGCTTGGCCATCTCGAAGTCGAAGGGGGCTGTCGCTTGTTGTGCATCCTTGGTGATGTCCACGAGCACCGGCCCTGGCCGGCCCGAACGAGCGATCTGAAAGGCCAACCGCACCGTCGGCGCGATGTCCCCCGCATGTGTGACCAGGAAATTATGCTTCGTGATCGGCAGCGTAATGCCCGTGATGTCGACTTCTTGAAACGCATCCGAACCCAGCACCTTGGACGACACCTGCCCCGTAATCGCAACCACCGGCACGGAATCCAGCATGGCCGTGGCCAGCCCCGTCACGAGATTCGTCGCACCCGGCCCTGAGGTCGCCATACAGACGCCCACGCGGCCCGAAGCGCGCGCATACCCATCGGCCATGTGCGATGCGCCCTGCTCATGCCGTACCAGCACATGGTGGATGGAGGGGAACTTGCGCAACGCGTCGTAAATCGGCAGGATCGCGCCACCGGGATAGCCAAAGACCGTGGTCGTGCCTTCGCCGGCCAGCGAAGCCCAAAGGATCTCAGCGCCGGTCAGTGTGGGATATGTGTTGTTGTTGGCCATAGTGCTCGTCACCTCGGACGATATTGAAGTGCATGTTTCAGTGTCAGGCAAAGATCTCTGCCTGTTTCAGTTGAGCAGATTAGGTCGTCACAGCCCCTTCACTCGCACTGCCAACGCTGTTCGCATACTTTGCAAACACGCCGCGCTTGTATCTCGCCGCAGGTGCTTTGAAGTCACGTAATCGCACAGCGATCTCTTCATCACTGACGTTCAACGTCAGCTTGCGTGCCGGGATGTCGAACGTGATCGTATCGCCTTCGTGCACCGCCGCAATGGGCCCGCCAAGCTGGGCTTCCGGTGCCACATGCCCGGCCATCAGGCCGCGCGTGGCACCACTGAACCGTCCATCGGTGATCAGGGCCACGGTCTCACTCAACTCAGGGATACCCTTGATCGCTGCGGTTACGGCGAGCATCTCGCGCATGCCTGGTCCCCCTCTGGGCCCCTCGTAGCGGATCACGCATATATCGTTCGGCTTGATCTCACCTGCCTGCACGGCGTGGAAACAGGCATCTTCGCTGTCGAACACGCGGGCCGGTCCCGTATGGTGAATGCGCTGATGCCCGGCCACCTTCACCACGCATCCTTCGGGTGCAAGATTGCCCTTCAGGATGACAAGCCCCCCGGTCGACTTCAGGGGATCAGCCCACGCGTGAATTACATCTTGTCCCGGTGTCTCTTCCGCAAGCTGCGCCTCCTCGTGGAGGCTCCTGCCTGTCACCGTCACGCCGTCATACAACTGCCCGCGATCCAGCAGCCGCTTCGCCAGCACACGCGACCCGCCTGCCTCCTGGTAATCCTTCGCCGCGTACTTGCCACCCGGCGAAAGATCGCAGATGAACGGTGTTCTTTCCGAGATCACATCGAAATCTTCCATCGTCAGCGGGATATTCAACTCGTGCGCAATCGCAATCAAATGCAGCACCGCATTGGTCGACCCACCCGAGGCGCACACCGCGGTGATGGCATTCTGCAGCGCCTCCCTCGTAAGGATCTGCCGAGGCGTAATGCCCTTGCGCACCAGCTCCATCACGCAGCGCCCTGCCTCGCGGCTCGCTTGATGCTTCTCCCGGCTCATCGCCGGCACGCCGGTCAGCTGGATTGGCGAGATACCCAGAAATTCACCAGCCATCGCCATGGTGTTCGCGGTGAACTGTCCACCACACGCCCCTGGGCCGGGGCACGCCGCGGCCTCGACGGCTTCAAGCTCTGCATCATCGATGCGCCCCGCGGCATGCGAACCGATGGCCTCGAAGACATTCAGGATCGTGATCTCTTTTATGCTGCCGTCCGCCTGCGGCAGCTTCCCCGGCGCGATAGAGCCGCCGTACAGCATCATTCCTGGGATATCCAGACGAGCGAGCGCCATCACAGCAGCCGGCATGTTCTTGTCGCAGCCGGCAATGCAGACCAGACCGTCAAAGCTGTTGCCCCGCGTGACAAGCTCGATCGAATCGGCAATCACCTCGCGCGAGATCAGCGACGCCTTCATGCCCTCGGTGCCCATCGTGATGCCGTCGGAGATGGTTACCGTGTTGAACTCCATCGGGGTTCCCCCAGCCTCACGCACGCCCTGCTTCACGGCCTCGGCGACCTGCCGCAGATGGAAGTTGCACGGGCCGATCTCTGTCCATGTATTGGCGATGCCAATGATCGGCTTGTGCAGGTCTTCCTTGCTGAAGCCCACACCGCGCAAATAGCTGCGTGCCGCGGCGCGCGAGGGCCCCTCGGTGAGAACGATCGAGTTCTTTTTGCCCGGTACGGTGTCGCTCACTTGTTGTCTTTCCTCTTGCATAATCTGAAAATCACTTCAGTAGCCCAGCTATACCTTGGCCGAAATGCCCTTCGGCGAAAGCCAGAACTCGTGATCATGTTGCGATTCAAACCGGTTCAACTCCGTGGCATGGCGTAGTGTCAGGCCGATGTCATCAAGTCCGTTCAGCAGGCACTCCTTGCGAAACGGATCCATCTTGAAGCTTGCCCCAAATCCAGACGCATCCTGTACAGTTTGCTGCTGGAGATCGACCGTGATCCTGTGTGCCGGGTCTGCGGTTACCCGCGCCAGCAGTGTGGCAACATCGTCATCCGCCAGCCGCACCAGCACGATGCCATTTTTTCCCGCATTGGAAAAGAAGATGTCCGCAAAGGTCGGAGCAATCACGCAACGGAACCCATACTGAAACAGCGCCCATGCCGCATGCTCGCGCGAGGATCCGCACCCGAAGTTCTTCTCCGCAATCAGGATCTCCGCGCCCTTGTACTCCGGCTTATTCAACACAAAATCGCGTCGCTCGGCGACATGGTCCGGTGTGTCGAGGTCATAGCGCCAGTCATAGAACAGAAACTCGCCATAGCCCGTGCGCTCAATGCGCTTCAGGAACTGCTTAGGGATGATCTGATCCGTGTCGATGTTGGGCAGCGGCAGCGGAACAGCGGTACTCGTCAAAGTTGTGAAGGGCTGCATTAGCGGGAGCCTCCTTCTGCAAAGATCTGGCTGGTGTCGAACGGCGCGTTGCCGCTCAGGCCATCGTCTTCAAAGCGCCACGTCCGCACGTCGGTCAGGTGTCCTGTAATTGCGGCTGCGGCGGCCATCACGGGCGAAAGCAGATGCGTGCGCCCACCGCGTCCCTGACGGCCCTCGAAGTTTCGGTTGCTGGTCGAAGCGCAACGCTCACCGGGCTGCAAGATATCCGGGTTCATGCCAAGGCACATCGAACATCCTGGCTCGCGCCACTCAAACCCCGCAGACTTGAAGACGATGTCCAGACCTTCCTCCTCGGCCTGCCGCTTCACCACCTGCGACCCAGGCACCACCATCGCACGCACCGTGGTTGCCACATGATGACCGCGAACGATCTTCGCTGCCTCACGCAGATCTTCAATGCGCGCGTTCGTGCACGAGCCAAGGAAAACGGCGTCCACAGCAATGTCCTCGATGCGCGTACCGGGCCGCAGGTCCATGTACTCCAGCGCACGGGCAAAGCTCTTGCGATCCGATTCACTCATCGCATCTTCAGGCGAAGGCACCGTGCTCTCGATGCTCGTCACCATGCCTGGCGAGGTGCCCCAAGTCACACGGGGCGCGAGCGTCGTTGCGTCAATCGTCATCTCGCGATCGAACACCGCCCCTTCATCGCTTACCAGGGCACGCCACTGCTCCACAGCCAGTGTCCACACGGCATTGTCGACGTCTGCAGCTTGATCGCCAGCTTCATCGGGACCGCCCCATTGCGAGCCGGCCTGCGTGGGCACAACGCCCTGACGTTCATCCTTGCTTGACGCAGGCTCATGCCCGGAGACTGTGCTATCCGTACGGGTGCCTGGGGCAAAGCGCCGACCCTTGAGGTAAGCGAAGGTCACCTCATCCGGTGCGATCATGCCCGCTCGCGCCCCGGCTTCAATGCTCATGTTGCACACCGTCATGCGGCCTTCCATCGATAACGCACGAATGGCCGAGCCTGCATACTCCACCACGTACCCTGTCGCGCCGTCCGTTCCGATCCGACCGATGATGTCGAGAATGATGTCCTTGGCCGTGACGCCATACGGTAGCTCCCCTTCGACGTTGATGCGAAACGTCTTCGGCTTGCCCTGCGGCAACGTCT
>CAXTGE010000010.1:0-1197 GCA_964243645.1 uncultured Acidobacteriaceae bacterium
GTCGGCATGCGCAACTGGCACCCCTACATCGCCGACGTCGTCGCCCAGATGAAGGCCGACGGCATCACGCACGCCAAAGTCCTCTGCCTCGCCCCGCAGAACAGCCGCACCTCCACCGGCCTCTACCGCCGCGCCCTCGACGCCGCCCTGACCGGCCCGGCAGCCACCCCCGGCAATCCCTTCAGCTACGAGTTCATCGCCGGCTGGTCCGACGAGCCGCTGCTCGTGAACGCCTTCGCCGACCGCCTCTGGCCGGCCTGGGCCGAAGCCTGCGCCAAGGCCTCGGCGGGGGCGGGCAAGCCCGTCCGCGTGCCCGTACTCTTCACCGCGCACTCGGTCCCGTGCCGTACCATCCGCCCCGCCACCCCGGAGGAAGCCGCCCGCGGCGCCGGCGCCCGCCCCGGGGCTCCCGTCCCCGCCGAGGGCATCCAGAACTACGGTGTCGCCCGCGCCGGCGACCCCTACCCGATCGAGTGCAAGAACACCGCGGCCGCCATTGCCAAGCGCCTCGCACCCATCGGTCTCACCGAGGCCGATTGGGTCTTCGCCTTCCAGAGCCAGGGCATTGCCGGTGCCCCCTGGCTCGGCCCCGCCGTCGAGGACACCTTCAAAGCACTCGCCGCGGCCGGCCACAAAGCCGTCGTCATGCAGCCGGTCGGCTTCCTCTGCGACCACGTCGAGATCCTCTACGACATCGATATCAACTTCCGCGACTTCGGCCTCGAGCACGGCCTCGAGGTCACCCGCGCGGGCAGCCTGAACGACTCCCCCATCCTCATCCAGGCGCTGGCGCACGTCCTCGCCACCCGCACCGGCGTGGACGACCTCCAGCCGCTCGGCGCCTCTGCTCCCTGGGCCGCGCAGGCCGAGGTCCGCAACGCCGCCCTGCCCGAACCAGCCGGTGAGCTGACCCCGGCCTGATGCGTCGCGTAGCCATCCTCGGCGGCGGGGTCGCCGGCCTGGCCGCCGCCTACGAGTGTGAGCGAGGTCGCCTCGCCGGCAAGCCGATAGACTGGCACCTCTTCGAGGCCTCAATGCGCCTCGGCGGCACCGTCTCCACCACCCGCCTCCGCACAGCCGACGGCGAATACGTCCTCGAAGACGGCCCCGACGGCTGGGTTACCGAGAAGCCCTGGGCACGGCAGCTCGCCGATGAGCTCGGCCTGGGCGACGAGGTCATCGCCTGCAACGAGGCAG
>CAXTGE010000010.1:1297-14497 GCA_964243645.1 uncultured Acidobacteriaceae bacterium
GGCGAGGTCCTGGCCAAGATCGGCGCTCCGCTGCTGTCCGGGGTCTTTGGCGGCGACGTGCATAAACTCAGCGTTCGCGCGGTCATGCCCGCCTTTGTGCTGATGGAAGAGCAATACGGCAGCCTCATCGCCGCGCTGCAGGTCCGTGCCCGCGAGCGTGGTCTCACGCCGGCGCAGCCAACCTTCACCAGCCTTCGCCGCGGCATGGGATCCCTTACAGAGGCGTTGGTCGCGGCCCTGCCGCCCGATTGCCTTCACACCGGCAATCGGGCCGCCGCCCTCGCCCGCTCGCCGCGAGGGGAGTGGATGGTCCGCTTCGTGGGGTCGGGAAGCGCTTCGTGTTCCATCGGCTTTGTGCCGTTCGACGAGATCTTTCTGGCCCTTCCGGTCGAAGCGACCGCGCATCTGCTGCAGCCTCTCGACGGGGAGGCGTCCGCCCTGCTGCCCTTCGAGGCCAGCTCCGCGGTGCTGGCCACCTTCTGCTGGCCGCCGGAGACGGCTGGCTCTTTTGAGCTTCCGCCGGGATTCGGCTTCCTCGTCCCCAAGTCCACCTCGAACGAGAACGCCGCTCCCGTGACGGCACCCAGGCTGCTCGCAGGCACCTTCTCCGCGCAGAAGTTCCCGCATCGTGCGCCGGGGGGAGCAAAGGTCATCCGTGCCTTCTTCGGCGGTGGGGAAGCCGACGCCCTGTCCCACGGAAGCGATACGGTGGTTGCGCTCACGGCTTTTCGCGAGCTGAATCGCATCCTGCCGAATTTGCCGAATTTGCCGAATTTGCCGAATTTGCCGAATTTGCCGGACCTGCCGCCACCCGAGACCGGACTGACCACGGTTCGTCGCTGGCCGCGGAGCCTGCCGCAGTACGAGGTCGGGCATCTGGAGCGCATGCAAGAGCTCGCGCACCACATCCGCGCGCTGGGTCACCTGCATCTACTTGGGAACGGGTACCGCGGGGTGGGCGTGCCGGACCTGATCCGCGACGCCCGCAGTGCGGCGCGTACCCTTAACGAATAATGAAAGTGCCCAGGATTGATGCCGGCTTCACCTTCGCAAGCACCCCTCGAGAGATCGTTCCTACCCTGGATCAGTGTCATCCCGGGCGTGCCCTACTTCCAGACCGAAGACGGCCGGTCCTGGCATCCCATCGGGCAAAACGACGCCATCAGCTGGATCGAGCTGAACCCGCTCTTCGGCCGTAAGGACGTGCCCGCGGTGGAAGCGTACCTGGCCAAACTGCAGGGGCATGGTGTGACCGTTCTGCGTCTCATGCTGGAGTACGCCCAGGTCCGGCACCGCTACTTCGAGACCGCCCCCGGCAAGTGGTCGCGCAACGTGGTCCAGTTCTGGGACGACCTCTTCGCGCTCTGCGAAAAATATGGCCTGCGCCTCCTGTTGACGCCGTTCGACACCTTCTGGATGTGGATCAAGTTCAAGCACCATCCTTACAACGCTGGGAAGGGCGGCATGCTCTCGCATCCATCGCGTGCGCTGCTGTGCAAAGGGACACGCGAGGCGATCAAGGCGCGCCTGACCTTTGCGGCGGAGCGTTGGGGCGGCTCGGGGGCGCTGTTTGCCTGGGACGTGTGGAACGAGATCCACCCGGCGCAGGCCGAGATGAGCGCCGCGCCGTTTGTCGAGTTCATCGAGGACCTGAGCACCCACCTTCGCGAGGTAGAGATGCGGGCCTTCGGGCGAACCCATCCGCAAACCGTCTCGCTGTTTGGGCCGGAGCTGAAGTGGCGATCTGAAATGCAGATGGAAGCCGCCATATATCGGCACCCGCGGCTCGACTTTGCCACGATCCACGTCTACGAGGGCGGGACGATCGATCATCCGAAGAACACCGTGGACGCGGCGATCGGCATGGGTCGCATTGTGAAGGAATCGCTGGCCGAGATCACCGACAACCGGCCCTTCCTCGACTCCGAGCACGGGCCCATTCATACCTTCAAAGACCACCGGCGCTCCCTGCCCGAGCCCTTCGACGACGAGTACTTCCGTCATATGCAGTGGGCGCACCTGGCCTCGGGAGGCGCGGGCGGCGGCATGCGCTGGCCCAACCGCCGCGTCCACATCCTCACGAGTGGCATGCGCGTCGCGCAACGTGGCCTGGCCGGCTTCCTCCCGCTGGTGGACTGGACCCGCTTCGCCCGGGTCAACATCTCCGACGACCTGCGCGTGCTGGACCCCGGGGGCAAGGTGGTCCCGAAGAAGCAGGTGGCGCGCTTCGGCTGCGCCACCGCGGATCAGGCCGTGGTCTACCTCTTGCGTCGTGACACGATCCTGAAAAAGGGCCAGCTCGCGAAACGAGCCGTACCCCTCCAGCTCTGTCTGCGTGTCCCTAGGCTCGAGCCCGGCCGCTATCGTGTGTCGGCGTGGGACACGTCCTCGGGCCGGCTCGTGAGCGCAACGGTCCAGGACCGGCAGGAAGACAACGCCCTGGTGCTTCCCCCCATACACACGGACATAGCTGTGGCGATCTGCCGTGAAGGCCGCCGCGCCGCCGAGGCTTCGCGGATGCTGGAAGGAGAGCCCGGGTACGGAGCCTAAATGGCGCCTCCGATGGCTGCTGTGCAGGGGGCGCGAAAACCGCGTTAGAGCACCCCTTTCACGCAAGCTGTACCAAAACGCTGCAAAAGCTACGTTCATGGCGCAAAAGCCACATAGGCAAGCGCTTTTTCGTGCAGAATCGCAGGCGTAAACTGGATGGATGGGAATCACTCGCCAGCAAGCGCTCGACTGCTTCGCCTCCGACGACCTGATCGGCATTGGGATGGAAGCCGATGCGGTACGCCGGCGCCTGCACCCGGAGGGTGCGGTGAGTTACATCATCGACCGCAACATCAATTACACCAACTTCTGCACGGAGTATTGCACCTTTTGCGCCTTTTACCGGCCTCTGAAGGGCAAACTGGCCGCCGAAGGCTACATTCTCGACTTCGACACGATCTACGACAAGGTCCGCGAGACGGTCGAGATGGGCGGCACCGGGGTTCTGATGCAGGGCGGCATCCACCCGGACCTGAAGATCGACTGGTTTGAGCGTCTGTTTACCGGGATTAAGCAACGCTTCCCGCAGATTTGGCTCCATTGCCTCTCGGCGAGCGAGATCCTGGCGATCGCCGAGTACAGCGAGATCGACCTGAAAACAACGATCGCGCGCCTCCGGGACGCAGGTCTGGATTCGATCCCCGGCGGCGGCGCGGAGATCCTCGACGACGAGGTCCGCCAGCGGATTGCACGGTTGAAGTGCCGTACCGAGGATTGGGTGAGCGTGCATCGCACGGCGCACGAACTTGGCATGCGGACCACCGCCACCATGATGTTCGGTGTCGGTGAAACGACCGAACACCGGGTCAATCACTTCGAGGTTGTCCGCAGGCTGCAGGAGGAGACCGGCGGCTTTACCGCCTTTATCCCGTGGAGCTTTCAGCCCAACAACACGGCCCTGGGCGGCCGGGGCTGGGATGAGGCGACCTCGGTGGAGTACCTGAAGACGCTCGCGGTCAGCCGCATGTACCTCGACAACATCGACAATGTGCAGAGCTCATGGGTGACGCAGGGGCTCAAAGTGCTGCAGATGGGGCTGCGATTCGGCGGCAATGACGTGGGCTCGGTAATGCTCGAGGAAAACGTGGTTCGTGCGGCAGGCACAACGAACTGCACCACGGAAGAAGAGTTGCGTCGCGTCATACGCGATGCCGGCTTTATGCCCGTGCAGCGGGATACGCTCTACAGAACCATGTTTTTGAACTAGTTAGAGCTGTTTTCACGGTGTGAGCTCCGGTTCGTCTCTGCGGCTGGAGACCCCTACTTGAGGGCCTGGGGAGCCGGTGCGTCTCAAGCTAAGACAAAGGGTGCGACAACCCCCAAGGGTATTCAGCCCCTCTTAGTACTTAGCTTTTGGAAAAATGTGAAGATGTGAGGGTGCAGGACGGTCTGCGACGCAGGAATGGCGATCCTGGTCCCGAAACGCTGGAGGCTCAGGACGAACTCAAGCCATTTACCCGCGCTCAGGCGCGCTTGGAGTCAAATTGGACGAATTCAGGGCTTTTTCAACTTCACGGACCGGCAGTACGGGTACGCCGGCTCTGGTTGTCTTCTCTCACCTGCGCTGGCATTTCGTAACGCAGCGTCCACAGCACCTGCTGACCCGCGCCTCGGCGACACGACCAGTCTTCTTCTGGGAAGAGCCCTATGCCTACAGCCCGGAGCAAGTACCTGCCGATTTACCTGCTGAGGGGCGGTTGGAACGCCTGAGCGTCGAGGGATCACCCAAGGTGATTGTGCTGCGGCCGCATCTTCGGGCCAGCGACGACCTCGAGGCAGCGCAGAGGCGGCTGCTGGATGGATTTCTTGCTGAAGAGGGCCTGTCCCGCTTCGACGCATGGTTTTACACGCCCATGGCCCTGGGCTTCGCCGCCCACCTCAAGCCCGAGGTCACGGTCTACGACGCGATGGATGAGCTCTCCGCCTTTGCGGGGGCACCAGCTCGCCTGCTGGAGCGCGAGCGCGATCTGTTCCGGCGTGCCCAGGTTGTCTTTACCGGCGGGCGCTCCCTGTACGAGCACAAGCGCGAACAGCATGGCAATGTCTTTGCTTTCCCGAGCTCGATCGAGATGAGTCATTTCACGAAGGCCTTGAAGCCGCAGGCCGACCCCGCCGATCTTGCCTCGGTACCCCATCCCCGCGTCGGGTTCTACGGCGTCCTGGATGAGCGCCTGGACATCGTGCTGCTCTCGGAGATCGCCAGGCTGCGCCCGGACATGCACTTTGTGATGCTGGGCCCTGTCGTGAAGATCGACGAGGACTCGCTGCCCAAAGCTGCCAACCTTCACTATCTGGGTCCCAAAAATTATAAGGAGCTGCCTGGCTACCTTGCGGGATGGGATGCGGCCATGCTGCCGTTTGCCCTCAACGAATCCACGCGGTTCATCTCGCCCACCAAAACTCCTGAGTACCTCGCGGCGGGAAAGCGGGTCGTCTCCACGCCCATCCGTGACGTGGTGCATGACTATGGCGAGACAGGCCTGGTCGAGATTGCGGGCACGGCGGAGCAATTTGTCGCCGCGCTGGACAGGGTCTTGTTCACTCCCGAGCCGTCTTCCTGGCGCGAGGCGGTGAAAATAAAGCTGTCCTCCAGCTCCTGGGATTCCACGTGGGCTGCCATGAGCGCCGAGATCGAGCGGGCGCGTCCCCTTCGAGCCGCTTCGATGCCTGCCTCCAAGACGTCCAGAGCGAGGGAGGTGGTGAAGCTGCGTATGCCGCTAACCAAGCGCGACAGCTATGACTACCTCATCGTCGGTGCCGGTTTCGCGGGAGCGGTGATCGCAGAACGTCTGGCGACGGGCCTGGGCAAGCGTGTTCTGGTGGTGGATAAGCGCTCGCATATCGCAGGCAACGCCTATGACTACTACAACGAGCATGGCTTGCTGGTGCACCTCTACGGGCCGCACATCTTTCACACGCAGTCGGAGAAGGTCTTCAGCTACCTGTCGCAGTTCACGGATTGGCGAACCTATGAGCACAAGGTGCTCGCCTCAGTCGATGGGCAGATGGTGCCGATCCCGATCAATTTGGACACCATCAATCAGCTCTACGGGCTTGACCTGGATGCTGCCGGGATGGAAAAGTTCCTCGCGGAGCGGGCCGAGCCCCGGCCGGACATCCGCACCTCGGAAGATATTGTGGTCTCCAAGGTAGGCCGTGAACTGTACGAGAAGTTTTTCAAGAACTACACGCGCAAGCAGTGGGGCGTGGATCCTTCGGAGCTCGACAGCAGTGTTGCGGGGCGGATCCCGGTGCGGCTTAACCATGATGACCGCTACTTCTCCGACACGTTTCAGGTCATGCCGCTTGAGGGGTATACCCGCATGTTTGAGCGCATGCTGGCCAATCCCAAGATCACGATCATGCTCTCGACGGACTACCGCGAGATCATGGACGACTACCCCCACCTGAAGACGGTGTACACGGGGCCGATCGACGAATTCTTCGATTACCGCTTCGGCAAATTGCCCTACCGCTCCCTGCGTTTCGAGCACGACACGCTGAACGAGGAGCAGCACCAGACCGTGGGTGTGGTGAACCATCCCAACGAGCACAAGTACACGCGGGTGACGGAGTTCAAGCACCTTACGGGGCAGGAACATCCGCAGACCAGCATCGTGTATGAGTATCCGCAGGCGGAGGGCGATCCGTACTACCCCATTCCGCGCCCGGAAAATGCGAAGCTCTACGAGCACTACCGCGAGCTCGCCGAGACAACCCCCAACGTGTACTTCTGTGGCCGTCTGGCCAACTACAAGTACTTCAACATGGATCAGGTGGTGGCGCAGGCACTGCATATGTACCGCAACATCGCCGAGGACGAAGCCTCTGCCGCGATGCTGCTACTCGGCAAGCGGTCCGCCGGAAGCGTGACGAACGTGGTGCGGCCGCATGCCGCAGTCGAGGTTGCTGCGCCGAAGTCGGGCAGCCTGACCGGCGCAGGCTAAGGAGAAACTCGGCGCAGGCCAGGACTTAGACCCGGCGCAGCCGCCGGTCGCGCCGGGTTTCGCCATGTAGCGCCCCTCGTGAACAGCCCCCGGAGTGTTCCAGTGACTATCGTTGTTCTTTCCCCGCATCGGGATGACGCGGCCTTCTCCCTGGGTCTGGCTGTGGATGTCTGGCTGGCGCAGGGCCATACCGTGTCCGTGCTGAACTGCTTCACGCAAAGCGCCTATGCCCCCTACTCGGACATTGAGGCGCTTCACCCAAATGACCGTGTCTCGTTCGCTTCGGCCGTGCGCCGGCGTGAGGACCTGGCCTGGAATAAGCTGGTCGGCAACCGCCTGACCTTTCACGATCTCGACCTGCTGGATGCGCCGTTGCGCCTCGGATGCTCGGCAGATGAGGTACTGACGGTCGAGATCCGCGCGGGGGATCGCGCACTGGCCCGTGTGGAAGGCGCAGTGGCCAAGCTGGCGCGTAAATCACACGAAAATCAGGTCCTGCTCGCCGCGCCATTGGCCCTGGGTGGCCACATCGATCATAGGGTGGTGCATCAGGCGGTGCTGCAGAGCCTGGCTACCACGCCTATGCCCGTTGCTTTCTATGAGGACCTGCCGTACGCCGCGCGTGAGGGTGCCGCCGATCCGGTGGAGCGGCTTGCCGCGGAAATCACGCCGACCAAGCCCGATCTGCAACCGGTTTTCCTGCAGAATGCGGCCGGGACAGAGGGGGACGCAATGCACCGCAAGATCCGCATCGCGGAATGCTACGATTCGCAGGTCGATTCCGACGTCGTCCGTTCCATGGCGGAGTTTGCCGGTCGGTACGGCGGCCGTGAACGTCTGTGGGCCAATGCCGCCTGGCGCGAGGCTGGCCTGCCGAGGTCCGGAGAGACCAACGCGTGACAAGCTCGGCAGCCTTCATTCCCGAGAAGCCTCTGATCGCCGGCCGGGCCGAGGGACGCTGTCAGGCCTGCATCACCCTTCCCGCCCGCAACGAAGAGGCGTCGCTCCCGCGCTGTCTGGATGCTTTGAAGCGGCAGACGGACCTGCAGGGAAGGCCGTTACCGAGTCGGTCGTTTGAAATCCTGTTGCTGCTAAATAACTGTACGGACCGATCCTATGCGGTCACTCGTGCCTGGGGGAAGCAGAATCCCACGGTGGCGCTGCATGTGATCGAGCGTAGGTTGCCGCCTGAACAGGCGCACGTTGGCACCGCACGACGCCTGCTCATGGACACGGCATGGTTTCGACTGCAAGACACAACTGAAAAGCCTGCGGCCATTCTCACCACCGACGCGGACACGGTGGTGGCGGAGGACTGGGTCGCTCGCAACCTTTGCGCCCTCGCGGCGGGTGCTGACGTGGTCGGCGGTGTTGTCTCCCTGCTACCCGAGGACCTGACGGCGTTGCCGCGCGCGGTCCGGCAGCGGTATGAGCGCGACCGGCGCTACGCGACCCTGGTTGCCTGTCTGGAAGACGCGCTTGATCCGCGTCCCGGCGACCGTTGCCCGCGACACCTCGACCACTTCGGTGCCTCGCTGGCGTGCACCACCGAGGCCTACGCCGCAGCGGGTGGCATGCCCGCGATCCGTTCCCTGGAAGACGAAGCCTTTATCGACGGCATGCGCCGCGCGAACCGCCGGTTGCGGCACGATCCTCAGGTCCGGGTCTACACGTCGGCCCGGTTGCAGGGCAGGGCGGCTCTCGGCATGGCCAGGCAGTTGCGCCTGTGGCACGAATTGCCCAACGATGAGGCCCATGCGGTGCCCTCCGCCGATTTCCTCATTCACCGCTTCCGCATGTTGCGGCGTCTCCGGCGGGTGTTTGAGACAAAGGATCCGGAGGACCTGGTGCCCGCTGCCGCATGGTGGCAGAAGACCTTCGCCGAGGCTTTGCGTCACGAGACGACCTGCCCCGGCTTTCTGGGCGCGATCTACTGTGATGTGCTCATCCATGAAGCGTTTCCGCGTCAGCGGGAGCAGCCGATCGGGTGCGCCATTGCGGATCTTGAGGCATATCTTGCCCGGGGAGATGGGCCGAGAAACGACACCTTGTCCCTCGCCACCTTGTCTTTTGGACCGTAGTGGAGACCTGCTCTTGTGCGGACGCTGACGGATGTCAGCTCCGGTCGACCGACATAGGCCAACCTGCCATACGGGTTGGATCGAAAGAGCTGTGCGATGTGCGTGCGTAAGGAGATGGTGCTGCAGGTCTCTACAAGTCAGATGGTCGGGGCGAGAGGATTCGAACCTCCGACCCCCTGCTCCCGAAGCAGGTGCGCTACCAGGCTGCGCTACGCCCCGAACCGTTTGCTTGTGAGGATGTCGACTTTCGGGTGAGTCCGCAGCCGCGCTGCCCTTGTATGCAGGGCGGAGCCGCTTCCTCGCCGACTTTCAGAGTCTAGCAGAAGTCGCGGAGCCCCGCCCGCTCTTAAGGGTGCGGTTTGGCCGTGGGGACAGGCGCGGGCTGGCGAGTCCCGGACTGTGCCGGAAGTGATTGTGCCGGGGCCGGCTGTGCCGTCGCCGGCTGGGCCACATGGGGATGACGCAGGCGGCGCTTGCCGTAAGCCTCTCCATGGCGAAGGATCGATTTCTCCTCGAACGGCTGCGTGGCGGGCTCGCTGAAGCTGGCTCCGGAGGGTACCAGCACATCGCGCACGCTGCGGCCGGAGGTTTCGCCGACGCGGACGTCGATGCGGGAACGCTCAATCCCTTTTTCATCCGTCAGGTATTGCCGCGCGTTCAGGACACGTTGCGCGGCGGCTTCAGGCTTTTCATCCGGGGACGCATTGCCGACCATGACCAGGCGGGCATCGTTTTGCAGGTTTAACGTCAGCGCGATGTCGTCCAGACAGCCCTTGGCCTCGTTGTCCACGCGCACGGGGCGTTTCGCGTCACGGGTAAAGCTGAGTCCGCAGAGCTCCCCCGTCTGCGGTATGACCGGCTCCACCGGCTTGGTAACCGAGACCTGCGTGGCGAAGCTAGCCTTTTGGCCGAGATCGTCCACCACGTTGCAGGTCAGGTCGATGGTGGTGGTGCCCAGGCCGGCGGTCGACAGTTTTGCGAGGGGACCGCTGGGGGTCAGCACGCCCGCGCTTGCCGCGTAGGAGTAGGTCAAGGGCCGGTTCTGCGGGCTATTGCCGGAGCTGACGATCTGCACGTCGGTGCCGGAGACCACCGCCGTCGGGGAGGCCACGCAGGTGATGGCCGGCGGATCGTAGGCCTTGACCTCAAAGGGAGTCGTGCAGGCTGCCTGATTGCGGGCGCGCCGGCCATCGATGACGTGGCCCACGACGGTGTACTCCCCCGGCGCCAGGCCGGTGGTGTCGATGCTGACATTGCCCTCGTCGGGCTTGGCGGTGCCGCCGCTGGTCTCCCAGTGCCACACGGGCTTGACGCCCGGGTTCAGATTGAGCGTGCTGCCCGTAACGGTAAGGGATTCGCCCGGGTGCACCAGCGTCGGCTGCGCGGAGCAGCCCAGCTGCACCGGCTGCGGCGCTTTGTAGTCGCCGAACCGGAGGACCAGGCCGCCGGAGAGCTTGAGCGCGTCGATCTCGCCAAAGCCGCCCTGTGTGCCCGCGGGCAGCAGCAACGGACCGTAGACATCCTGGGAATACTGAAAGTCTGCCTGGATGGGCCGAACCGCGAGATGGTTGTTGAAGATAGGGAGGACATAGTCCACGCCGATGCCGCCCGTGACGCCCCAGCCCCACTTCAAGGACTGGGTGACTGGGCCGTTGTAGCGGGCACCGCCGCCCAGCATGTGCACAAACGGTATCCAGGAGCCAAGCGGCAGGCGAAAGACCGGCCCCGCCTGCGCGGTGTACATCAGCTGGTCGCACTCGCTCGCAAGGCAGTTGGGGAAGTAGGGCCGATGCTCGCCGTTGCCCGAGAAGTAGCCGCCCTCAAGCTGGAGGCCGACGTAGCGATTAAAGAAGCCGCTGAGGCTCGCCGTGACGTTGGGGTTGTAGACATCCTGGTACTGAAAGCCGTTGATGCCGCTGTTTACCGGGTGGAGATACCCATAGCCAGCGTAGATTTCCGTGCGCGAATCCGGGTGCTCGGTACCGCCGCCGCCTGCCTGCGCCTGCACCACGGGGGTGGGTAGCAGGGCGCAGGCGCCGAGAACGAAGGGCAGAGACGCGGAGGTGATCGTGCTGAGACGCATCGAGATGAGGCTCCTGGAAACGGCAGCGGCGAAGGTCTTGGGCGTACGGCTCGGCGGCGACTTTCGTTTAATATTTTGTTGCACTGCTTCGTTTAACTAGGGGCAGTGTACGGAGTTAGTACCCCTTTTGTAATGACTCTTCCGGGGCAGAGGTACTCAGGGAAGGTCCCTCTGCGTCCCCAGAAGGGGGTTGCATTACACTGGACACGCATGCGGTGCGGCGCACAAGACCACCTTTGGGCCACCCGGCCATGTTGTCGCTGTTAGCGAACCCGCCTGCCACGCGCCCGGCGCGACCACTCCTCCCATTTCACATCCGATAAGAAGAGCGGCTTCGGCCGTATTCGTCTTTTCCGATCCAGTCCCACGGAGATCCCTTGTCCGCTACCGAAGCCGCCTCCGATCCCGTCATCGCAATGCATGCTGAACGTCTGAACCATCTTCAGGCGCTGGAGGCAGAGAGCCTTTACATCCTGCGCGAGGCAGTGGCGGAGTTTGCGCGGCCGGTCATGCTGTACTCCATCGGCAAGGACTCCAGCGTGATGCTGCGCCTTGCGCAAAAAGCGTTCTTTCCGGGAAAGATCCCGTTCTCACTGTTACACATCGATACCGGCTACAAGTTTCCGGAGATGATTGCCTTTCGCGATGCCTATGCGCGGGAGATCGGGGCCGATCTGATCGTGCACCGCAACGAGGAGGCCATCGCCGGCGGCATGAGCCCCTGGGGCATGGGCACGCAGAACTGTTGCGGCGCGCTCAAGACACGCTCGCTGCTGGACGCACTCGCCGAGGGCGGCTTCGACGCGGCCTTTGGCGGCGCGCGGCGCGATGAAGAGAAGAGCCGCGCCAAGGAGCGCGTGTACAGCTTTCGCGATACCGCCGGACAGTGGGACCCCAAGAACCAGCGGCCGGAGCTGTGGAGCCTGTACAACTCGCGGCTGCGTAAGGGCGAATCAATTCGCGTGTTTCCGCTCAGCAACTGGACCGAGCTCGACATCTGGCTCTATCTCTACGCCGAGCAGATTCCGATTGTGCCGTTGTACTTCGCCAGCGATCGCGAGGTGGTTCAGCGCGGGAGCAC
Organism: uncultured Acidobacteriaceae bacterium; assembly: GCA_964243645.1. Lineage (GTDB taxonomy): Bacteria > Acidobacteriota > Terriglobia > Terriglobales > Acidobacteriaceae > Granulicella. The sequence continues at coordinate 13,040 of CAXTGE010000010.1, forward strand.
GCTGCAGATGGTTCATCCCATGATCAAGCTGCTGCCGGGTGAGCAGCCGAAGACGGTGCGTGTACGTATGCGCTCGCTGGGCTGCCTGCCCTGCACGGGCGCCATCCGGTCCGAAGCCGATACCCTGCCCAAGATCATCGAGGAACTAATCACCTTCCGGCAATCCGAACGGCAAAACCGTGCCATCGATCACGACGAAGAAGGGTCCATGGAGATGAAGAAGCGCGAGGGGTACTTCTGATGGAGTTCACCGAACTGCACCTGAATGCCGCCCCAGCGAATGCAGCGCGTGAGGAAAGCTTCCGATCCTTTCTGGACGCGCATCTCGATCAGGAACTGCTGCGCTTCACCACGGCCGGGTCTGTCGACGACGGCAAGAGCACGCTGATTGGGCGTCTGCTCCACGACACCAAGAGCGTCTACGAGGATCAGCTTGCCAGCATCCGCGCCAGCCGCGTGAATCGCTCGGGCAATGGGACCATCGACCTTTCGCTGCTGACGGATGGTCTGCGAGCCGAGCGCGAGCAGGGCATCACCATCGATGTTGCCTATCGTTACTTCTCGACATCGAAGCGCAAATTCATCATCGCGGACACGCCCGGGCACGAGCAGTACACGCGCAACATGGCGACAGGCGCGTCGACGGCCGATGTGGCCATCGTGCTCATCGATGCGAATGCATTTGTAAAGGCCGGGCGCTTGCTGCCGCAGTCGCGCCGGCACACCTACATCGCAAGCCTGCTGCAGATCCCGCACATCGTGGCAGCGGTAAACAAGATGGATCTCGTCGGCTACAGCGCGGAGGTGTTTGCGGCGATACGGGCGGAGTTTCTTGCCCTGGCGAACCGGCTGGGGCTCAAGTCCGTTGAGCTGATCCCGGTCAGCGCGCTGGCCGGCGACAATGTCGTGGACGCGAGCGCCAACATGCCCTGGTATACGGGCTCTACGCTGCTGCACACCCTTGAAACCGTGCCGCTGCGGATTGCCGAAGGGAGTGCGGGACCGCTGCGCTTTCCCGTGCAGCTTGTGGTGCGGCCCGACGCGAACTTCCGCGGCTTTGCCGGTCGTGTTGAGCGTGGCGTGTTGCGACCCGGGCTGCAGGTCCGCGCCCTGCCCAGCGGGCGCACAACCCGGGTACGGTCGCTGGTCACCTATGACGGCGAGTTGAAGCTCGCGCATGCACCCCAAAGCCTGACGGTGGAGCTTGAGGACGAGATCGACCTGAGCCGCGGCGAGATGCTCGTGGCCGAAGAGCAAACTCCACCCCTGGTCAGCACCCACGTGCGCGCGATGGCCGTGTGGATGCATGAGCAGCCCCTGACGGTGGGATCCACCTATCTGCTCAAGCACACCACGCGTACCGTGCGAGCCACGGTACGTGGTCTGGCGTACCGGGTCGATGTGAACTCAACCGAGCACCTCGAAGCCGGTGAACTCGCGATGAATGACATCGGCGAG
>CAXTGE010000010.1:14597-28076 GCA_964243645.1 uncultured Acidobacteriaceae bacterium
GACATGGTGGTGCTGCACCTGCTGCGGCAGCACCTGCCGAAGGTGCCCGTGATCTTTCTCGAGACCGGGTATCACTTCGCCGCGCTCACGGCGTATCGCGATCAGCTTGCCCGCGATTGGGGCCTGAACCTCATCAACGCCCTGCCGGTGACGACGCGGGAAGATCATGAAAGCACTCATGGCCTGCTGCATATCGTGCAGCCCACGGCATGCTGCCAGATACGCAAGGTCGAGCCGCTGATGCGCTCGCTTGAGCCTTTTCGCTGGTGGTTCACTGGCCTGCGCCGCGAGCAGTCGCCCACGCGCGCCAACCTGCGCAAGGTGGAAGATCACAAGCTGCCCACGGGCACGATGCTGAAGAAGGTCAGCATCCTTGCGGATTGGACATGGGCGCAGGTGGAGAGCTATGCCCGCGAGCACGGTATCCCCAGGCTGTCACTCTACGACCAGGGCTATAGCTCGATAGGCTGCGAGCCATGCACCCTGATTCCGGAGGCGGGCGCCGACCCGCGCAGTGGACGATGGGGCGGCAAGAAGCTGGAGTGCGGCATTCACACCTTCAGCGAAAAGGCTTGATTCCCTGGGAGAGATGGATTGAGTTCCATCCTTTGCCTCGCCAGAGAACGGCTCTAGAAGTGCCTCAGCTTCTGACGCGGCGCCTCCTCGAGGGATGACCCTACTGCCTCAGGCGCGGGAACGATGGAAGGCCGTTCGATGCGCTCAATCGAGCGCGTAACGAGGTCGCGCGAGCCCAGACCCACTGCCAGCGAGAGCGCAAAGACGATGCCGCCGAACAGGATGCCGAAGGCAAGCTCCAGGATCGTGCCGCCGATGCCCAGGTGGTCCAGCGCCATGGCCGCGGTCAGCACCAGCACGAGCCACTTGACGCCCAGCGAAAGCACCCGTGCATACTGCAACTGCGCGTTCACCGAGCTGATCAGCACGGAGCGCGAGAGAAAGCGCGCAATCAGGCCGCCTACGAACAAGACCAGAACGGCCCCGACAAGGTGCGTGAGGTAGGGCAGAACGAAGAGCTCCACCTGAGAGTTTGCTTTATAGGCCGCATCGAAGCCGGTGATGCCTACGGCCACGCCCACCAGGATGAAGGTCCACAGCACCGTACGGGCCAGCAGAGCACTCGGGGAGTGGGCGGGCGACCAGTCGCCCAGGGTCGTCGCCGCGCCGGGAAATCTCCACACCGAGACCCGCTCGTCGAAGTGGAGGCGCACCAGCACGGCGCGCAGCAGCGCCGCCAGACCCCAGCCCAGGAGCGTGAGAATGACGATCGCCAGGAGAAATACCACGAGCCCAGGCAAGAACGCCGCAAGCACGGCGATAACGCTATAGCTGGACTGACGAAGAGCCGATTCGATCTGGGGTCCCATACATTTCCTTTCTGCGAGGCGCCGGGCGCCGTGGGCCAACGGCCGCAACCACGTTTAGGGATTAAAGCGATCCGGCCAGCGCCATCTGGAGACCAGGTACGGCTTCTCCTGCTCAAAGGCCGTTACCGTCCGTTCCAGCAGACTGGTCTCGCCGGGGCTGCCGGTCTCACGCAGCAGACTGGCAACCCAGGCCAGATACAGGGGCGTCATCGCCCCCAGCAGGTGTCCCCGATTCAGTGTGCGGAGGTGGAAGGCCATGGCGAAGTCGTAGACCACGCGCGCCCAGAGGTTGGGTGGAAAGGCAAACGTCTCCGCAGACAGTAACGAAAGCTTTTTGAGAGACAGCAGCGTCTGGGGCGGCAGCACCAACGCCCAGATCTCGCGAAGATTCGAGAAAGCCAGCCGGAAATTATCAACCAGCGAACGAACCTCGTCCATGTCGGGCATGCCAGATCCGGCGTGCATCGAGGCTGTCGCGCGACCCACAGACTGCGTGCGTGCCCGCTGCCAATAGGTCGCCTTACCTTCGATATCGGCGAAGAGGGAGGACGTGACAGACGGAAACAGAACGTTCAGATCCGTTTCCTGGGGACGAGGGATCGATCGCTCCACGTCCTCGATCTGGCGAACGCTGAAACCCGCGATGGAGGCCTCGGCTACCGGCCACACCAGCCCATCCTCTGCCGGCGCGCCGGAACGGGAGGCCACCGACGCGAGACGCGAGAGCATGCGTGTCGAGAGCGCCGCATCCAGGGGTAAAGGAAAGCGCACATCCACGCCAAACAGCGCGCGCGTGAGCGGATAAACGAGGGCAGAGTTGACCAGGCCTTCCTGCGGTCCGACCTGGTACCGAGGCACCACGAGATCCACGCCGCTCGCAAGGGCCTCCCGCAGATCCACCACGGCACGGCTATCCAGCGTCGTCGAGTCATGCCCCAGCAGAAGCACTCCCGCAAGGCCGCGTCCCTCTGCCAGGCGAGCCGCTGCCAGGTAGTCGGCCGCGTTAAGTACCCACGCGCTTTCGGCGCGGTGTACAGGGTAGGGCACCAGGTGTACGGCGCCATTGCCGATCGCCTGCTCTTCGGCCTGGTCCGGCGAGGCGATCAGGAGCGGTTCGGAAGGGAAGATCTCGCCCAGACGCGCGATCATGCCCGACAACACGTCAGACGGCATCGAGGGTAAGCAGATGGCAAGCGACGCGCTGGCCGTCCCCCCGGTATGACCGGGGATCCCATGCTCGCTTGGCGTCTCGTGAAGTGGAAGGGTCGACATCAGTTCGCTCCCGTGTCTTTCGCCTGGTCTGCGGATGCAAGCAGCGTCAGCAAGCCGGTAAGGGGAATGGAAAGCCAGGCAGGCCGATTGTTTAATTCGTAGAGCAGCTCATAGAAGGCTTTCTCCAGAAGCAGGGCAGAGAGGAGGGCCCGTGCCTCTTCGGCCTGAGGCATCAACTCCGCTCGCGTCTTCACCGCTTCAGCATAGCCGTTAAGGAAGGCAGTGGCGCTGGCGTTTTCCCACAGTGTCGCCCAGGGCCGCAGGGCTTCCACCGCGTCCGGACGCCGCAGCGTGGCGCGTTGCAGGGCAGCCTGCGCGGCATAGCTGAAGCTGCGCAGCATGCCCGCGACATCTCGGAGAGGGGACTGCTTTTGACGGCGTTCCTCCAGGGTCCGTGCCGGTTCGCCTTCGAAGTCGACGAGCAGGAAGTCCGAACGCGAACGAAGCGTCTGGCCCAGGTGGTAATCGCCATGGATACGGATGCGCTGACCGAAGCGCGCCGGCTTACCGTCCAGGCCCTCCAGAAGGTGCTTCAAGGAGGACCGCGCGTTCAGCAAACGGGCAGCCTCGTCGCGCATCTCGGCAGGGACGCGGTCCATTCCGGCAGCCAGCGTGTCCAGGGCAGCGTCAGCCTGGGCGACGATGCGCTCGTGCTCCGTTGCGAGCGTATGAACGGTGAAGCTCTCGGCAGAGAACGCCTGGTTCTCTGTCGGCGTCGCGAGCGCCACATGCAGCTCACCGGTGCGACGCCCGAGAAGCTGGGCGGCTTCAAGGTAGAGGCCCGCATGCTCTCGCGCCTCGGCGGGTATTTCCTCCCCCCGGCTCAGGGCAGCAGACCGTCCGATGGAGTGAGGAGGCGGACAATTTGCCACCGACTCGAAATAGCGACTCAACTCTTCCAGCGTCCAGGCCCAACCGTCTCCCTCGTTGGGAGCGAAGACCTGAAGAAAGGCCAGCGTGGTGTCGTCGTCCGTTCTGTGCAGGTCGCCCAGGTACGCAGGGATGTTTTGAAAGTTGGCGACCTCTGTGAGGAAGCGCGTGATCTCCACGTCCGGATTCTCCCCCGCGCGCAGACGCCGGAAGAGCTTCAGAATGGCCTGTTCTCCAAAGAGAATGGAGGTATTGCTCTGCTCAGCGGAACCCACGTGCGAGGGCAGCTCCAGCAGCTCACGCCCGTCCATGGTTCTGGACTTGGTCGCGGCAAAGGATGCCTGCGAGGTGCCGAGCTCCAGGGCGATCTCCGAGCCCTTCACAATCAGTTGCAGAAGGGCGCTACGAAATTCGGCGCTTGCGGTGGCGTCGAACAGGATCACCGGACCACCCTCCCGGTTCAGCGTTGCGATGACTGCGCCCGGCGCCTTCTCGCGCAAGATTTCGGCTTCGCCATCGGTCGCCATCCCGAGCGGCAGCTGGTACAGATCAGAGCTGCCGTCCTCGTAGAGCACATTGATCGAAGCCAGCGCCGCATCCGTTGCGGGGATGGGTGTCACCGAAGCCAGCTGCGTCGAGCGAATGGTTCGCGATTTTCCGCCGAACCAACGCCGCTGTGCGATGTAGTTCGGCAGCACCTGCTCCAGCAACGCCTCGCTGCTTTCACTCAGCAGAGCGCCAAGGCTGCCCGTCGGCATGGAGGCGATCTGCCCCACGCGCTCGGCAAACGCAAGCGCCGGTTCTTCCACGACGGGGGTCTCCGGGATGGGCGCGCCTTCCTGAAGCTCCAGCCAGAGCGAACTGTACGGCGCGAGCGTGAGCGCGTAGGGCGATTTCTCGACCGTGGGGAAAGGCACATAGCCCAGCATCTCGACCGGCTGACGTCCCACGTACTTGGCCAGATCAAGCTGCACGGGCTGCGCGAAGCGTGACAGATTCGACACGCACAAAATGGTCTCGCAGTGCCCATCGTCAAAGGCATAGCTGCGGAGGTACGCCAGGATCTTGCGGTTCGCCGGATGCAGGAACTGCAGTGAGCCTCGGCCGAAGACGCGGAACAGCTTGCGCAAGGCAATCATGTTGCGTGTCCAGTGCAGCAGGCTCGAGGGATCGGCCTGCTGTGCCTCTACATTGATCGCCTGGTAGCCCCAGATAGGGTCCATGATGACGGGGAAGTAGAGCTTGGCCGGCACAGCTTTCGAAAAGCCCGCATTGCGATCCGAATTCCACTGCATCGGCGTGCGTACGCCGTTGCGATCGCCGAGGTAGATGTTGTCTCCCATCCCGATCTCATCGCCGTAGTAGATGATGGGCGTGCCGGGAAAGCTGAACAACAGCGAATTCAAAAGCTCGATGCGGCGACGGTTGTTATCCAGCAGAGGCGCGAGCCGACGACGGATGCCCACGTTGATCCGCATGCGCGGGTCGGCCGAGTAGGCCATGTACATGTAGTCGCGCTCTTCATCCGTCACCATCTCCAGCGTCAGCTCGTCGTGGTTGCGCAGAAACAGGCCCCATTGGCAGTTTTCCGGAATGTCCGGCGTCTGCGCCATGATGTCGGTGATGGGCAGGCGGTCTTCCTGCCGCACTGCCATGTAGATACGCGGCATCAGCGGGAAGTGGAAGGCCATGTGGCACTCATCGCCATCGCCAAAGTACGGGCGCACATCCTCGGGCCACATGTTGGCTTCGGCAAGGATGAGCCGGTTCTCATACTCTTCATCGATAACGCGGCGGATCTCCTTGATTTTGACGTGCGTCTCCGGCACGTTCTCACAGCTGGTGCCGTCCCGCTCCAGGAGGTAGGGGATCGCATCGAGACGCAGCCCGTCGACACCCATGTCCATCCAGAAGCGCATCGCATCCAGCACCTCGTCCATGACGCGGGGATTGTCGAAGTTCAGATCGGGCTGGTGCGAAAAGAAACGGTGCCAGTAGTACTGTCCCGCCTCCTCATCCCACGTCCAGTTCGACTTCTCGGTATCCGTGAAGATGATGCGCACACCGTCGTAAAGCGTGTCGGTATCGCTCCATACATACATCGCGCGCTCGGGCGAGCCCTTCGGCGACCTGCGCGCCGCCTGGAACCACGGGTGCTGGTCCGAGGTGTGATTGATCACCAGCTCGATCATCACCTGCATGCCGCGCGCATGCGAGGCATCCATGAACTCGCGGAAGTCCGCGATGGTGCCGTAGCTCGGGTTGACATCCAGGTAATTTGCGATGTCGTAGCCGTCATCCCGCAGCGGCGACGGAAAGAACGGCAGCAGCCACAGGCAGGTAACACCCAGGTCCTGCAGGTAGTCGAGCTTCGAGATCAGACCCTGGAAGTCTCCAATGCCGTCTCCATTGGAGTCGGCAAAGGCTCGCACGTGAATCTCATAGATGATCGCGTCCTTGTACCAGAGCGGGTCGGTGGCGCTTGCAGCCTTCTTCACGCGTGCGTAAACCTTTCTACCGTTGTCTTAGCTGGGTTTGGATGCCGGCTAGACGGAAAGTGGTGTCGTCGCGAGCGGAAGCACCCGAGGGATCACGCGGAGCACATGCGCGGGTAGCTCCGGCTTCAGGGCCACGTAGCTCCATTCCTCCCACGTGTAGCGAGCGCCGGTAAGCAGGTCTTCTACCTCGAAGGAAGCGTCCCAGGGCACGCCCAGGTGGTCGAGCTGCCATTGCAGCCATGCGGTCTGCTCTGCCTTTGGGTCGAGATTCACAACAACCAGTATCGTATCGGTGCCGTCCTCGCTCGACTTCGAGTAGCACATCACCTGAGCGTTCTCGGCTTTGTGGAAGTGCAAACGCTCATTCCGTTGCAGCGCGAGATGTTCACGGCGAATACCGTTCAGCTGCGTGATCAGAGGGGCGATCGAGATCGGATCTGCCCGATCCCAGCTGCGAATTTGATACTTCTCGCTGTCCAGGTACTCCTCGGAGCCCTTTTTGCCCGGCGAAGGCTCGGCCGCGCGTCCCTCGCACAGCTCATACGCCGGCCCATAGATGCCCCAGTTCGCGCTCAGGGTAGAGGCCAGAATGGCCCTTTGCATAAACACCGATCGCCGCTCCGCCGGGTCGATCACCTGCAGCTGCTCATGCAGGATATCCGGGGTATTCGGCCAGACATTCGGCCGGAAGTAATCCGATACCGGCGGGTTCGCGATTTCCGTGAAGTACGCCTCGAGATCCTTCTTGGTGTTGCGCCAGGTGAAGTAGGTATAGCCCTGCGTATAGCCGCCTTTAGCGAGCGAATACATCACGTGAGGCCGGGTAAACGCCTCCGCGAGGAAAAGCACTTCCGGCGTGTCCTTCAGGATCTCGGCGAGGCACCACTCCCAGAACGGCAGGCCCTTGGTATGCGGATTGTCGACCCGGAAGACCCGCACGCCGCGGTCGATCCAGAACTTGAACACCCCGTAGAGCCCGTCCCAGAGCCCGCGCCAGTCACCTGACTCGAAGTTGATGGGGTAGATGTCCTGGTACTTTTTGGGGGGATTCTCCGCATACTGAATCGTTCCGTCCGGCCGGCTCTTGAACCAGTCCGGATGCTCGGTGACCCAGGGATGATCGGGTGCTACCTGAAACGCGATGTCCAGCGCAAGCTCCAGTCCGTAGCCCTTGGCTGCCTCGTTCAGCGCGTCGAAGTCCGCGAGCGTTCCCAGTTGGGGATGCAGGGCGGTATGGCCGCCCTCCGGCGCGCCAATCGCCCACGGACTGCCCACATCGCCCGGCTCGGCCTTCACCTTGTTGTTTTTGCCCTTGCGATACTGCGTGCCGACCGGGTGGATTGGCGGCATGTACAGCACGTCAAACCCCATGGCCGCGATCTCCGGCAGCCGCGCGATCACGTCACGCAGCGTTCCATGCTCCTCCGCCGTCGCGCCCGCGGACCGCGGAAATAGCTCGTACCAGGCTGAAAACCGTGCCCGCTCCCGATCGACCCAGATCGGCAGCTCCGCTTCGTAGCGGACGGCGTAGCTCAGGTCCGGGTAGCGCGCCACCAGCTCCACCAACTCGGGCGTCAGGGGATCCTCGTACCGCGGCAGATCTTTCGCGGCAACCGCCCGCAGCTCCGCGGTGGCCGCCTTCAGCCTGGCTGCATCGGGACCCTTCGCCCGTCCCTGCGTCTCATCGAGCAGGCGCGCGCCGATCTCCAATTGCAACGGAATGTCCTGCGGCTCCACCTGCTGCGTGGGCTCGTGTGGGTCAGGCTGTGCCGCCAGCCGCTTGCCCAGATCACTGACCCAGGTGTCGAAATGATCGATCCAGCCTTCGACCGTGAAGTACCAGGTGCCCAGCTTGTCGACCGAAAAGCGCGCCGTCCAGAGGTCATTGGGGAGTGCCGCAAAGGGAACACTCCGGAACTGCTTCTCCGTGCTGTGCCGGTACAGCAAGCGCGCGGCGACATGATCGTGCCCGTCAGAAAAGATAGCCGCCGTCACGGTCACCGCGTCGCCGATGACCCGCTTGGCTGGGTATCGGCCTCCATCGACGGCCGGTCCGATCTCTTCAATAACGACCCGCTTGCGTCCTTCACTCGGTTTCATGCTGATCAAAGCCCTCCTGGGCAATCGGCGGTTGGCGGACCACACCGTGGAACCCCCGGCCTGCATTCGCATCCTACTAGCCGACGGACCTCGTAAACTCCCATAGCCCACGTACAAAGAGGGGGATGCTCTCTTCGTAAGGCTGGTTGTCGGCGTGATGAGGAACGTGCGCCGTAAGGAGGCGTCACTTTGCCTGCAAGCTCCCCTCAACCCAACGAAGCTCCGCTCCACGGGTCCCGCATTGAAGACTACGCTCTGATCGGCGATCTTGAATCCGCGGCACTGGTCAGTCGCGACGGCTCGATCGACTGGCTCTGCTGGCCCACATTCTCTTCCCCGGCCTGCTTTGCCAGCCTGCTCGGCACCGCGGGCAACGGGTACTGGCGCATCAAGCCGAATGGAGATCTCCGCCCATCCACGCGCGCCTACCGGGAGGGCACCATGATCCTGGAGACCCGCTTCGAAAGCGAACAGGGCGAGGTGCTGCTGACCGATCACATGCCCGTGCGAGGCCATCACTCCGATGTCATCCGCAGGGTGCGCGGCGTTCGCGGCAGGGTCGACATGCGCATGGAGTTCGTGCTCCGCTTCGACTACGGCCTGACGATCCCCTGGGTGACCCAGGGGGAGCACGAGCTGCGAGCGGTCTCCGGGCCGAATATGGTGGTACTCCGCAGCCGATGCCTGCATGGGCGTCCGCCGACCCTGCACGGGGAAGATCTGACCACCGTGGCTGAGTTCACGCTCGATGTAGACGAAGAGGTTTGCTTCACCCTCACCTATGCCGCGTCCAATGAAGAGATCCCGCAGGCCGTCAATGTCGATGACGCTCTCAAGGACACAGAAGCCTTTTGGACCGATTGGTCGTCCCGGTCCACCTATAAAGGGCCCTACGGCGAAGCGGTTCTCCGCAGCCTGATTACGCTGAAATCGCTTTGTTACCGGCCCACGGGGGGCCTGATCGCCGCGCCCACGATGGGCCTGCCGGAGGCCCTTGGCGGGGAGCGCAACTGGGACTATCGATACTGCTGGTTGCGCGATGCCGCGTTCACCCTGCTGATCCTCATCGTGGCCGGCTACACCGAGGAGGCTGTGAGCTGGCGGCTGTGGCTGCTGCGCGCCATCGCCGGAGCCCCGGACCAGCTGCAGACGCTCTACGGCATCGACGGCGAGCGCCGTCTCGTGGAATGGACGGCGGACTGGTTGCCCGGCTACGAGAACTCGAAACCGGTACGTGTCGGCAATGCCGCGGCAGACCAGTTTCAACTGGACGTCTTCGGCGAGGTCGCTGCCGCGCTGGGGCGCACGCCGGATGCCCAGGATGACCTGAAGACCCCCTCAACCCAGCTCCAGTTCGCCATCACGAATCACCTGTGCCATGTGTGGGACCAGCCGGATGAGGGCATATGGGAGACGCGAGGTGGCCGCAAACACTTCGTCCACAGCAAAGTCATGGCCTGGGTTGCGCTGGACCGCGCCATTAAGCATAGCGACCAGTTCGAGGGAAGGGCCGATCTGGAGGGTTGGCGCAAGAATCGTGACATGCTGCACACGGAAATATGCGAACAAGGCTTCAACAAGGAGCTCAACTCCTTTGTCCAAAGCTATGGCTCCGATGCGCTGGATGCCTCCTGCCTCCGTATGATCTTTGCCGGCTTTCTGCCTCCCGATGATCCGCGCATGATCGGCACCGTAGACGCAATTCAGAAGCACCTGATGCCGCATGGTCTCGTCCTTCGATACGATCCGAAGAAGTCCTCCGACGGCCTGAAAGGGGAAGAGGGAACCTTTCTGGCTTGCAGCTTCTGGCTGGTAATCTGTCTTCATCTGCAAGGACGCAGAGAAGAAGCCAAAGCGCTCTTTGAGCACCTGCTGACCCTGCGCAACGATGTGGGTCTGCTCAGCGAAGAGTACGACACGCAGGCAAAGCGCCAGGTAGGAAATTTCCCCCAGGCCCTCTCCCATCTCGGGCTGGTGCATGCAGCCTTCACCCTCTCCGATCAGTGGAAGCCCGAGCCCTATCAGCCCGCGTAGGGCAGGGCAATACAACCCAGAACAGACGGATAAACCTCTATCACCCGACGTGGGCAGTTTGAGGCTGGTGCCGAAGCGCGCCCGCGGCTCGCGATACAGCCGAGCTAAATGGCCGAACGAGACAGCTGAACTACACAGCCGAACCAGGAGCGATAACGATGGCGCGTATTCCAGGCTCAACCTACCGGTTGCAGCTGCATGAAGAGTTTGGGTTCGACAAGGCAGCAGAGATCGCGCCGTACATGAAAAAGCTGGGGGTCACGCATGTGTACAGCTCCCCCTATCTCCAGGCCGCTCCTCACAGCCGCCACGGCTATGACGTCACCGATCACCGCAAGGTCAATGAGGAGCTCGGCGGCGGCCCCGCCCATGAGCGTTTCAGCAAGACCCTTGGTGAGATCGGTCTCGGGCAGGTGCTCGACATCGTGCCGAACCACATGAGTCTCGGCAGACAGAATCGGTTCTGGTGGGACGTTCTCGAAAACGGCATCAACAGCCGCTATGCCGGCTTCTTCGATATCGATTGGCAGTCCAGTGAAGAGCGTTTGCGGGACAAGGTGCTGGTTCCAATTCTGGGAGATCAATACGGTCGTGTCCTGCAGGCAGGCGGCGTCAAGATCAAGCGACAAAGCTCCACATTCATCATCGAAGCATCCGAGCAATCGCTGCCGATCTCGCCGGCAACGCTGCCCCTCATCCTGGGTAAGGCCGCGGATCGCGTCAGCAGTGACACGCTGCGTTTTCTGTCCGCCAGCTTCGGTCGCCTGCCCTCTGCGGAGGAGTGGGATCGCTGGAAGCTGAACGCTCGCGATCGTGACAAGCGCGTCCTGTTCAGCCTGCTCAACCGTGTCTGCATGGAGGAAGGTCCCACCTGCCGCGCGATCGACAGCGTGGTCGAAGAGATGAATGCCAGCCCTGATGCGCTGGATGAGCTGCTGCAACAGCAGAACTATCGGTTGTCCTACTGGAAGACCGCCGATCAGCAGCTGGGGTACCGTCGCTTCTTCGACGTCAACACCCTCATCGGGGTTCGCATGGAGCGGGAGTATGTCTTTGACGAGACGCATGAGCTCATCCTCAAGTGGGTCAAAGAGGGCGTCATCGACGGCCTGCGCGTCGATCATCCCGATGGGCTTCGCGATCCGCTGCAGTATTTTCAACGCCTGCGCAAGGCCGCACCCGATGCCTGGATTATCGGCGAGAAGATCCTTGAACCGGGGGAGTGGCTGCGGGAAGAATGGCCCATCGAGGGTACCAGCGGCTACGACTTCATGAATCAGGTCCTTGGCCTGATGGTCCAGCCGGACGGTGTGCTGAAACTCGGTGAGCACTACCGTAACTTCACCGGTGACGAGGCCACCTTTCCCGTGATCGCCCATGACAAGAAGCTGAACGTCACCCAGGAGGCATTGGGCTCCGATGTGAACCGGTTGGCGACCCTGTTTGTTGCGATCTGCGAGGACAACCGCGATTATCGTGACTTCGCGCGGGCCGAAATTCGGAGGACGATTCGCGAGGTGGCCTCGTGCTTCTCTATCTATCGGACCTACGTTGTCCCCCAGCGGAAAGAGATCACCGAAGAGGACCGCGAGATCATTCGGAAGGCCACAGCCTGTGCGAAGAACAATCGCACCGACATCGATGGCCAGCTCTTTGACTTCATGGGCGAGGTGCTGCAGGGCAACGTCCCCGGCGAAAAGGAAACCGAGTTTCTCGAACGCTTCCAGCAGTTCACCAGCCCGGTCATGGCCAAAGGGGTAGAGGACACCGCTTTCTACTGCTACAACCCCCTCACGGCGCTGAACGAGGTGGGTGGCAACCCCGCCTGCAACGGCATCACGCCGGAGCAGTTCCACCTCTACAACAGCAAAATACAGCAGACCTTTCCGAGCACCATGCTCACGCTGAGCACGCACGATACCAAGCGAGCCGACGATGTGCGGGCTCGCCTGTCCGTGCTTAGCGAGATCCCGGACCGCTTCGCAGAAAAGGCCCGGCACTGGCATGACAGCACCGCGCCGTACCGCGCCGCGGCGGTCGATCCCGGCACGGAATGGTTTCTCTTCCAGACGCTCATCGGAGCCTGGCCCATCACCCTTGATCGCCTCAAAAATTACATGCAGAAGGCCATGCGTGAAGCCAAGCTGCGCACCAGCTGGACCAACAACAATGCGGAATACGAAGATGCGTTGAACGCCTACCAGGAGAAGCTCCTTGAAGACAGGAGCTTGACTACGGACCTCGAGCTTTTCGTCGGGGAGATCACCTATGCCGGACGGGTCAACTCGCTGGCGCAAACCCTGCTCAAGCAAACCTCCCCGGGTGTCCCCGATCTGTATCAGGGTGGCGAGTTGTGGGACCTTTCGCTCGTCGATCCCGACAACCGCCGCCCGGTGGACTATGCCCTTCGCTCCAGACTGCTCGAGGAACTCGAAGACCTCACGGCAGCACAGACGATGGAGCGCATCGACGAAGGCCTGCCGAAGCTGCTGCTCGTGCACAAGGTGCTCACGCTGCGCAGGGAACATCCTGACTGGTTCGGCAAGGACGCGGGCTATACGCCACTCGACGTCATAGGCGCCCACGCACAGCGTGTTGTTGCCTTTGGGCGCGGGGAGAACCTCATCACGGTCGTGCCCCGCTGGATGCAGGGGGGCGAACTTCCCGAAGCTCGCCTTACGTTGCCCGCGGGGGAATGGACAAATCTCCTCACGACAGAACGGCACGCAGCCGGTCCGCAGAACACGCAAATCCTGCTGAAGACCTTCCCTGTCGCGTTGTTAGTACGCTCCACCTAGGGCAACTCGAACCATGCGCCGGCAGGCGCGAGAGGCTGAAGCAATGCACGAATTCAAGGTATGGGCGCCACGCGCACACAAGATGCGTCTCCAACTCAACGATGGCGAGCCGGTAGCGATGTACAGGGTAGAAGACCGCGGCTGGTGGAAGCTCGATGTGGAGAACGCAGGTCACGGCAGCGACTACGCGTTCCTGATCGACGAAGACACGTCGCCCGTTCCCGATCCACGCAGCGATTGGCAGCCCAAAGGTGTACACGCCGCCTCGCGCCTGTACGATCAGAGCGGGTTTCAATGGACCGACACCCATTGGCATACACCGCCACTCTCCAGCGGCGTCATCTACGAATTGCACATCGGTACGTACAGTGCCGAGGGCACATTCGACAGTGCCATTCCACACCTCGATCACCTCGTGGAGCTTGGCATCACGCATGTTGAGGTGATGCCGATCAATGAGTTCGCCGGCAACCGTGGCTGGGGCTACGACGGCGTCTTTCTGTTCGCCGTCTTTGAGCCCTA
>CAXTGE010000010.1:28176-35898 GCA_964243645.1 uncultured Acidobacteriaceae bacterium
CTGCGCCTCGATGCCACCCATGAGTACATCGATCGCTCCGCGGTTCACTTCATGGAGCAGCTCGCCTCCGAGGTGCAACGCCTCGGCACGACGCTCGGCAAACGTTTCATCCTGATCGCGGAGAGTGACCTGAACGATCCCAAATTCGTGCGCCCCGTCGAAGCGCATGGCTACGGCATGGACGCGCAGTGGAGCGACGATTTTCATCATGCGCTGTTTACGCTGCTCTGGAGCGATCCGGGCCGCGGCTACTACGACGATTTCGGCTCGATGGACGATCTCGTCAAGTCCATCAAGGGAGCGTTCGTCTATGACGGCCAGTACTCCCGGTATCGGCAGCATAGCCATGGACGCCCTGTCGAAGGCCTTTCCGCTCACCATTTCCTAGGATATATCCAGAACCATGATCAGGTAGGCAATCGCGCCACCGGCGATCGTTTGGGACACCTTGTCGGCCTGGAAGCCTCCAAAGTTGCGTTGGGCCTCACGCTCATGGTCCCGTTCATCCCCATGTTGTGGATGGGCGAAGAGTTCGCCGCGACAAGTCCTTTCCTGTACTTCGCCGATCACGAAGAAGAGGAGATGCGCAAGCTCGTCTCCGAGGGACGCAAGCGGGACTTCGCTGCCTTTGGATGGGACGAGTCGCAAATTCCCGATCCTGAAGCCGAGCAGACCTTCACCGACTCCAAGCTCAACTGGAGCGAGGTGAACACAGGTGGGCATGGGGAGATGCTGAAGTGGGTCAAGGATCTCATCCACCTACGCCGCTGCACCGTGGATCTGAACGACGGCGACTTCCACCACATGGAAGCGAGCTGTACGGCCGACGGCAAAGGCCTGACCATGCGCCGGGGCTCCGTGCGGGTGCTCATGTATCTCGGGGACGACGTCATGAAGTGCCCTCTGCTTGAGGGCGAAATCCTCAAGCTCGCCTCATGTTCCGAGGTCAGGGTGGAAGGGCAGAACGCTGTCCTCCCCAAGATGAGCCTTGCCATCCTCGCGCGATAACGCGATTGTCAACAGGGCTCGCAAAGGAGGAACGCGTGTCGATCAAAACGATCAGCAGCCGCGAGGTCTACCGTAACCCATGGACCCGCGTTCGTGAAGACGTCATCGAACGGGCCAACGGAGAACGCGGTCTCTACGGCGTGGTCGATAAGGATCCCGCGACCATCGTGATTCCCCTCGACCGCACGCCGGAGGGCGACTTTCTCTGGCTCGTGCGCCAGTATCGCTACACAGTCCGTGAAACGTACTTCGAGCTGCCGCAGGGTGGCTGGGAAGAGGCCGAGGTCGACCCTGAGGAGATGGCCCGCGGCGAACTCAGGGAAGAAACGGGCCTGCGCGCCGAACGCATGACACATCTTGGCAAGCTTTGGATCGGCTACGGCGTGATGAACCAGCTGCACCACATCTACCTGGCCGAGGGACTCACGCAGGGCGAACACGACCGTGACCCCGAAGAGGACGACATGACCGTGCATCGCGTCGCCGTGGCGGAGTTCGAGAGCATGCTGCTTGACGGGCGCATCATGGATAACTGCACCGCTGCGGCCTGGGGGCTGTATCGCGTCTGGCGCGACCGGGCGCGGTAAAGCAGCCTCTACGTGGCCTGCCACACCCGATAAGCGCTGAACTGCTCCCCGTAGGAGCCAAAGCGGTCGGCAGCGCCCTCCTCCGGGGTCAGGGCAAACGTGTCTTTCCAGAGCCACTCCACGCCCGGCGTATCTCCTACCATTTGTCCAAGCTCAGGGTTGGCATACAACAGATACATCTCCCGGCGCTCCCCCCGCGCGGCCTTAAGCACATGCGCCAGAAAGCGCCGCATCACCGGAGCCGCGAAGGGATGGTACAGAAACATCACCACGGGTCCATCGGGAATGGGCGAGGTCGTGGCATCCGCCACAAGTGCCTCGGCAGGCAGATTTGCCTGCCGCCACGGCGCAGCAAACCTTTGCAGATTGGCCTGTGCTACGGCAGCGAGCGCCGGGGAGAGCTCGATGCCCAGCGCCCTTCGGAAAGGGAAGCGAAGCGCCAGCAGCAACGCCCGCCCCTTGCCGCAGCCCACGTCCACAAAGGTGAAACGCGACCAGTCGAGCTCCAGCCGAGCCAACGCTGCCGTGAACGCCGACGGCGAGATGCCGTAGTAGCCCGTGGCCCAGTACGCCGACTCATTGCTGCGCGGCTTATTGCTGCTCGGATTATCGCTGCTCGGCTCAGTGCTGCTCGGCTCAGTGCTGCTCGGCCCATCGAGCGACTCACCCCAAACCAGCCCGCCCGTATCCACGCCATATTGCACGTCGAACGGGTACGGCACCGAGCTGCCGATCTCTCGCCCCGGTATCGGCTTGCCCTTCGCGATCAGGCAGAATCGATACCAGAGCTCCGCAAGGAAGCCTCGCCATCCACGATTGGCGATCCAGTGCCGGGCGCGCCGCAGATAGGCGAGGCGATAGGTCATAGCTGCTTCCAAGGCCACATCACCCGCGTCCCCAAACGCCTTAGTTCAACAGCTCTAGTTCACCATCTTCGAGCGTCGCGTCATGTAGTCCTGCAACAGGTAATTGCCCAGCGTCTCGGGAGTCGTGAAGTACGCTTTGCCCCGGCACATGGCGCTCATCTTCTGCACGAACTGTACCAGTTGAAAATCGTCGGCCAGCATGAATGTGTTGATCATCACACCTGCCCGCTTGCAACGGCCTACCTCTTCCAGCGTCTCCGAGATCACCAGCGGATCGAGCCCAAACGCATTTTTGTAGATGCGTCCGTCCTCCATCGTCAGCGCGGACGGCTTGCCATCCGTGATCATGACGATCTGCTTCATGTCCTTGCCGGAGGACCGCAGAATGCGCTGCGCAATCCGCAAACCCTCACGGGTATTGGTGTAGTGCGGCCCGACCTTCACGCGCGGCAGCTGCGAGATCGGGATCTCCTCGGCCGAGTCATGAAACAGCACCAGCGAGACCTGGTCGCCCGGATACTGCGTCCGGATCAGGTGAGCCAGCGCCATGGCCACGCGTTTGGCCGGCGTAAACCGGTCTTCGCCATACAAGATCATCGAGTGCGAGCAATCCAGCAGCACCACCGTCGCGCAGGAGCTCTGGAAGTCCGCCTGTTGCACATGCAGATCGCCGTACTCCAGGTTGAGGACGCCTGAGCCATCCGGCGCACCCTCACGCGCAAACACCGAGTTCAGCGTCTGACCGATGTCCAGATTTAACGAGTCACCAAATTCGTACTGCTTGGAGGAGCCGTTCGTCTCCACGCCCGCAGCCTCAAACAGGGTGTCGTGCCGTCCCATCGAGCTCTTGCCCAGCGGCCCCAGCAGGTCGCGCAGCGCCTTGAACCCCAGGAAATCCATGCCCTTGTCGGTCACTTCGAAGCGCGCGTCCTCGGTCTGTCCTTCGCCCTGCTTGCCTTGCCCTTCGCCGGGCTCTTCGGCATTCAGAAATGCCTCATCCTTCATGCGCTGGATGATCTTTTCAACCAGTTCCTGCTTGCCCTCTTCGGGCAGCTCCTCGTACTTTTCCTGCGCATCCTCGTCCAGCAGGTCACCCGCATCCAGAGACTGGCGCACCGCCTCGCGCAGATCCTGCATGGAGTTGTCGCCGGAGTTCTGGAATTGCGAGTAGGGATCCTGAAAGCCGGAATCCAGAAAGAAGTCGCTCAGGGCCTCCATCAGATCCTCAAGATCGAAGCTGGTGGAGAGATCTCCGGTGAATTTCGTGTAGCGCGTGAGCTTCATGCGTCTCTGGCCCTCTGTCTACAGAGTAGACGGTCGCGGCTGCAACCGGTCGCAAACGCCTGCCGCGACTTGCGGCATCTCAAACTCGCTCTTTGTCCTCGGCCAAGATCTCTGGGATCGAAGCGTGAAGGCCGAAGTTTAATGCAGTTCGGCCATCAATACCTGCACGGCCTTCTCCAGCTGGGCATCGGCTCCCGTCTCCGTCTCCCCCAGCGGCCGCAACTGCTCGACGTCCACCGGCCTTGGATGCATCTCCATATCCTGCCCCCGCGTGTCCCGGATGCGATCGCCCGGCACCCGCACGCTCGATCCATCGATCAGCCGCTGTGCCCCGGTGAAGATGATCCACCCTGCCGTCGGTGTCCCGACCACCTTGCCCAGCCCCAGCGTGCGGTATCCCTCGGTGAAATCCTCGCCATCGCTCAGCGTCGATTCGTTGGTCACCAGAACCGTCGGCAACCCCAGCGCGCGCTGCCCCAGGGCCTGCCGCATGGGCATAGCCGCCTCGTCCCGCGGAGTTCCGATCAGGTAGTTCCTCCGCGTAAAGACATCGATCACGCGCCCGTTCACGTAGCCGCCGTTGTTGTTGCGCACATCCACCACAACGCCCTTCTTGGCCTGGTTCAGCACATCCAGATCGACGTACAGCTGCGCCAGATCCGCATCGCCCATGGCAGCGATGTGCACGTAGCCCAGCCTGCCGCCGGAGATCTTGTCCACGTACGCCCGCCGGCTCTCCACCCACGCCCGGTACAGCAGACCGGCCTCCACCTGCAGCGTCACGGGCCGCACGACCACGTCACGCTTCTTTGCCGCATCGCCACCCGGCGCCACGGACAGCACCACACGCCGCCCCGGCCCGTCCTCCAGCAGCTGATCCAGGTTGGTCGCCGGCGTGATGGGCGCGCCGTTCACCGCCAGCAGTCGATCCCCAACGCGCACCGAGCCCTCCAGCGCCAACGGGCCCAGAGGCACGATCTCGCGAATGACCAGGGCTCCGTTGTTTTCAAACGCGGCCCGCTCGAAGCGCACGCCCAGCTGCCCCGTCCGTACCGCGGGCACGCTTGGCTTGCCGATGCCGGAGTGTGACGCATCCAGCTCCCCGATGAGCAGGTTGATGTCCCGTCGCAACTCGCCGCCGGTCTTTGCGCCCTCGATATAGGGCGTCCACTCCGTCTTCAGCGCCGCCCAGTCCCGGCCGTTGAAGTCGCCGCGAAAGAAGCGGTGATCCAGCGTCGACCACGCCTCGTCGAAGACCACCATCTTCTCCTGCTCGAAGTCCACGTCGAGGCTGGCGGTCAGGTTCACCGGCTTCACCACGCGGCTCTCCACGGAGACCGAACGCACGCCGGATCCTTCGCCGGCCCCGGGCGCACCGGGACGGCCGCCCGCGCTCTCGACAAAGAACACCGTCTTCGAATCAGGGGAAAACGCGATGTCGCTCTTGGCACCGTGCGTCGACGTAAGCTGCTTGGGCGAGGCGGGCTCCGCCGCCTGCTCGTCCAGCGAATACATGTAGATGTTCTGTTCGCCTGCCGCCTCGGCCAGAAAGGCCAGCGTCTTGCCATCCGGGCTGATCACCGGGTAGCGCACGCCAAGATCGCCCAGGGGCAGCAAGGTTAGCCGATCGCGTATGTCCTCAAAGACGATCTTCGTGGGCTCGGCAGGCTTTTTGGCCGCCGCCTTTCCGGCCCCGGCATGCGCGCCCGCTTCCGCCGGTCCGGGCTCCTGCGCTCCATCGTCTGAGTTTCCGGCAATCTCCCCCGTAGGCGGGGTATGCTCCTCCGGCACCGTCGTCCGGCCCGGGTCGCCGGGCGTATCCGGGGCACCCGGCGTGGTCTGTTTGCGGAACAGGTCGCGGAACTGGTCTTCGCGGAACATCGGCACATGGGCCGTCAGGTCCACACGCGCCAGCTGCGGCGTCTCGGCCCGCTGCGAGGTGTCGAACAGCAGATATTTTCCATCCGGCGACCATGCGATGTGACTGGCATTCTGCCCATTGGCTAGAAAAGTGATCTCTCGTCCGGCGGCGGAACCATCCGCCGGCACGGCCCATAGATTGGTAAACCCGTTGGTGCCCGTCGGCACATACACCAGCCAGTGCGAGTCCGGAGACCACCCCAGCGCGGAGTCGTCCAGGTCCCCTGTCGCGATCACCTTGTCCGCCATAGTGGCCAGCGTCAGCACGTGGAGTTCCTTGCGGTTTCGCAGGTACGCCAGCAATTTACCGTCCGGTGAGTAGCTGGGACTCACATCCAGATCCGTAGCCAAGCCCGTGGCCGGATGCGTGCTGCGCGTGATCGGCCGTTCGACGTTGGTGATGAAGTTGTAGGCATACAGCTGCGATCCGCCCCCACGCTCGGACGCATACACCACCTCGTCCGACGCCCTATTCCACTTCGGCTGCGACTCCTCCGCGCCTGTGTGCGTCAGCCGCTGGGCCTCACCGCCCTCCTTTGCGCTCGCGGCAAAGATCTCTCCATGCCCCGCCACGGCGAGCTTTTTGCCATCCGGCGAAAGCGCCAGGTCGGTCCAGCCGTTTACGGTGGTGTGCGTTACGCCAGGACCCGAAGGCAGACCTCGCAGCGTCACCTTCACCTCCTCGGTCTTGCCGGAGCGTGCGTCTGCGCGCCAGATGCCGAAGTTCCGCTCAAAGACGACCGTTGTGCCGTCGGAGCTGAGCGTCGGCCACAGCAGGCGGCCATCCTTGAAGTGTGTCAACTCCTTTACAGCCCCGCTTGCGACGTCGGCCTCGTACAGGTTCTCGTGTCCCGGTCCGCCATCCGCGCTCGCGTCGCCCATAAAGAGCACCGCCTTGCCGTCCTTGGACCACATCGGCCAGGCATGTTTCGCGTCTGCGGCCACCAGCTTGCGGTAGCCACCTTCGCCCTCGATCGGCTTCAGCCAGATCTCTGTCTCGTCGATGTGCGCGTGTCCGTCCCGCCACCACTGCACACTCGATATACCCTTCGCGACCAGGGCGATCTGCTTGCCGTCCGGCGAGGGGGCACTCTCGAATTCGTTCAGGTAGCGCTCGTGCGACACCTCCAGCGGCGTGCCGCCCGTCGCCCTGACCCGCTGGATGTCGCCCTGCCCTGCTACATCGGTGGTCGCGGAGGTGAAGTAGAGCCACTCTCCGTCACGCGACCACCCATCCAGATTCGACGGCGCATCCGAGTAGGTGATTCGCTGCAGAGAGCCGGTCGCAAAGGTCAGCACATAAATGTCGCCGCCACCCGTTCTTGTCGACATGAACGCCAGCCGGGTGCCATCCGGCGAGTACAGGGGCCGCGACTCCTCCGCCGGATCCGAGATCAGCAGGTGCGCTTCACCACCCCCCGCCGCCACGGTCCACAGATCGCCCCCGGAGACGAACGCGATCTCTTTGCCATCGGGCGAGAGTGCCGGCTGCGAAAGCGAGGGCCGCGGTGAGGCTTTTGCCTGAGCGCCGAGGAACGGAGACGGGGAGAGCAGGAAGGAAGCCGACAGCACAAAGACGGTGGTAGAGCGGATGCGCACGTGTACCTCGAACAATGCTGAAGGTTAGCCTATGGTATGGGAGGACGGCTCCGGAAGATGCAAATCGCAAAACCCAGGGACCGATACCGGGTTTGAAAACCTGCCGGTTCGAATCATTTCTCGTGAAGGCGAACCATTTTTCTAGTTAAGGGTTGACAACTCCCCCGGGGGAAACGGAACCTTAGGCATATGACTACCCAACGTATCGCCACAGCCTTTGCGTCCCTCGTACTGGCGTCCAGCCTGTTTGCGCCCTCGCTTATTCAGGCCCAGACCGCCGGGCAGGACGCCAGCAATGCCGGCCAGGACACCAAGAACGCCGCTGTCGATACCGGCCACGCGACCAAGAAAGTTACCAAAAAGGCCTATCACAAGACCAAGAGCGGCACAGAGACCGCGGCAGACAAGACCAAGAGCGGCACAGAGACCGCGGCAGACAAGACCAAGAGCGGCACAGA
>CAXTGE010000011.1:0-2987 GCA_964243645.1 uncultured Acidobacteriaceae bacterium
AACCTTCAACCTGTCGATTAAGAGTCGAATGCTCTGCCAGTTGAGCTACGCGTCCACTTCGAACGCACCGAGGAGGTGCCGTCGAAGGTGGCCTTGGAAGACCATGCCTTCAGGTACTGTACCACGGCTCTCCCACGCGAACGGAGGTTGGGGAGTGGATGAGAAGAGCTGTTTTCCTAGCTACGGCTTTGGTTGAACTGCCTCGGCTCAGCGTATCTGCAAGAGAACAGCTCTATCGGCTGTTCTCTTGCAGCTGTAGTCCCAATCTCAAAGCAGATTCCTCCGCTTCGCTTCGGAATGACAAAGGTTTATGTCGTTATGGTTGTCATCCCGTAGCGCAGCGAAGGGATCTGCTGTCCGAGCACCACTACATCTCAAGGAGAACAGCTCTAACCCGCAAATTCCACGCGGGACGGATAGGGAATGATGCCGCGCTGGTATCCCATATCGAGCAGCTTATGGATCGCCTCGCGACCGTCCTCTCCGTAGTTCAGCGTTCGCTCGTTTACGTACATACCGACAAACCGGTTCGCCAGCGAAGGGTCCAGGTCGCGGGCAAATTGCATGGCATAGTCGAGTGCCTGTTCGCGATGATCCAGGGCATGCCGTATGCTGTCGCGCAGCGCATCGGAGACGATCTTCTGTACCTCAGGGCCGAGCGAACGACGGATCGCATTGCCACCCAGAGGCAGGGGGAGCCCGGTCTGCTCGGTCCACCAGATGCCAAGATCGAGAATCTTCTTCAGTCCATCCTGGGCATAGGTGAGTTGTCCCTCATGGATGATCAGGCCGGCTTCGAACTCTCCGGCGAGTACGGCGGGGATAATTTGATCGAAGGGAACGGCGACCGTCTCGATCTCTGGCGCAAACAGCTTCAGCGTCAGATACGCGGTGGTCATCGTGCCGGGAATCGCGATCCGTACTCGTTTAATTTCGTCCAGGGTGAACGCTCGCGGCGACACGATCATGGGACCGTAGTTCTCCCCAACTGAGCCGCCGCAGTTCATGATGGCGTAGTTGTCCTGAATGTACGGGTACGCGTGAAAGCTGACCGCCGTGACGTCATAGGTCTGTTCTTCGAGCGCCTTGCGATTCAGTGTTTCGATATCGGTCAAGGTGTGAGTGAATCGATAGCCTGGGACGCGGACCTTATTTGTTGCCAGACCGTAGAACATGAAGGCGTCGTCTGAGTCCGGGCTATGGGCGATCGTAATTTCGCGAACCTGAGGAGGAGCTGCAAGCATGTGGGAGTCCCGATCGTAGACAAAGCGCTTAGTGCGCAAAACCTGAGTGGAAAGTGCGATAGATTCCGGCAGCGACCAGGATCTTGACGGCCTCACCGGGTAAGAACGGCGCGACAGCCACGATCCACAAGGCGTGTGTCGTCATGGGATGAAGGTGCGCAAGCCACAAGGCGCCGGACGCAAACAGAACGGCGGTGGCGAGAACGCATCCGGTCACGGCTCTCCAGTACAGGCCGGCTCCCGATGTTGCACCTCGACGTATTACGCGCCGGACGGTGAACCCCGCAAGAAACGCGACGGCCGGATCGGCGAGCAGATATCCCCCGGTCGGGCCCAGCAGCTGCAGAAGGCCCCCCGGACCGGTTGGGCTAAAGACAGGCAGGCCCAATGCCCCCTCTGCCAGATACGCCAGAACCGCAAGAGTTCCATCCACCGGCCCAAGTAAAAGACCCACCACCAGCACGGCCAGGGGCTGCAGGCTGAGCGGAACAGGCGTAAACGGCAGGGGAAATGCAATCCGAGAGGCCAGGGCCAACACCAAAGTCGCGGCAAGGCCGACGGTCACACGTTGCGTGAGACCACCCGCAAGGGAGGATTTTCGGGACGGGGCGGAGATCGCGACGGGAGAGAACATAGCTGGTCAGTAAACCTGCAACTGCTGGCGGAGCGAGTGTTTCTGTTGATGTTCCGACATCGGCTGGGTCGAGACGACGTCCTGGGACAGGTGAAGGGAGGAACCCCGCGGGCCACCGTCGGTGGGACGGCTTTGTGAACGTACACGCGTCCGGCGGATGTGCCGAGAAGCGGCAACCGTCGCCCATACCAATCCGGCAATCGCTACTACAAAAGTGACAAAAAGCACGCGCATCGACCCCCTAAGAGTATCAAACTTGCTGACGGCCTACAGACCGCGCCAACCTCCCAAACGGTGGGCACAATGACGCGGTGCAACTTCTGAGCGTGCATGGGTTGGTTCCGACCTCGAGATTCCCCATGATGGTGCGAGGAACCATCGTGGATACTGATTGTGTCTACGAGGCCCTTTTGTTTCTTCCTTCCCGAGTCCTTGAGCGCAGCCGGAGGCTGCCCGTTGTGCAGGACGGGGTGCGTCCCCGCCTACTCACGTGGCGTCGCAAAGGCGCGATCGCTGTCGCGCTCGGCCTCGCTCTCGTCATGGGATATGGCGTCGTGTTCGGTCATAACGGCCTGACGGCGTACCAGGGTAAGCGAGAGGAAGAACAGCGGCTTCAGCACCAGATGCAGCTACTGCAGCGGGAGAATGCGCGTCTGCGTGGGCACGTCGATCGTCTGGGAAGCGATCCGGGCGCGATCGAGCACCAGGCACGCGAAGAGCTGCACTACACGCGGCCAGGTGAGGTCATCTACACGCTGCGTCCGGATTCTCCGTCCTCGCATAACGTCCGTTAAGCTTTGATCGCAATCCGGAGACGGTCGCTTATTTGGTGGCAATCGCGTGCCTGTTCGGTGACGCGCCACTGAGTGCTGTTGGTCATCCATTTATCAGGGAGAATCAAATTGTTGCGGATTGGTGTTGACCTGGGCGGAACGAAGACGGAGGCCATCGCACTGGATGGTATTGGCCGTGAACTGAAGCGGCTCCGCGTGCCCACCCGGCGTGATGACTACCGGGGCACGATTGAGACTATTGCCAGCTTGGTGCAGCAGATCGAGTCGACCCTGGGTGAGACGGGAACCGTGGGCGTCGGCATACCGGGCACGATC
>CAXTGE010000011.1:3087-10165 GCA_964243645.1 uncultured Acidobacteriaceae bacterium
GGCCGGGCCGGCTGCCTTGAGACCTGGATCTCCGGCACAGGGTTTGAGAGGGATTTTCTGCAGGTCACCGGGACCGCCGTGAGCGGGCGGGAGATTCTGGAGCGCATGCGTGAGGGTGACGAGACGGCAGTGGCAGCCTTTCTGCGACTGCGAAACCGGGTTGCCCGAGGGCTGGCGATGGTGGTCAACATTCTGGATCCGGACATCGTGGTGCTGGGCGGGGGCGTGTCCAACATCGATGAGCTGTATGGGGAGGAATTGGACCGTTTGATAGCCAAGTACACCTTTGGTGGGAGGACACACACGAAGGTGGTGAAAAATCGTCATGGCGATTCCAGCGGCGTTCGTGGAGCTGCCTGGCTCTGGCCTGCCCGTGAAATCCCTGGGCTTACACAGTAAGGCCTATCATTTCCAGGAGATGTGGCCATTCCGCAGGTGTGTCGCAGCACAGATCCGGACCGGCAAGCTGCAACGCCTCCGGACAAAGGCCGTAGCGGCAACCGAGGCTCTTCGCCCCGGCGGCTCGTGCGGTCAGGACATCCACGGCTGAGTCTCCAACCATCACGACGCCGCCGGCATGCTGCTGCCGGGTGACCAAGTTTCGTGTTGATGGAAGTGCCCGGGCCTCGGAGATCAGGGCCAAGAGGCCTTCCGGATCTGGTTTTTTGCTGGAAAAAGAGTCTCCCCCGTAATTGGCGAAGAAAAAGGGGGAGATGCCAAGCGCATCGCTGATCTCCCGTGACGGTCGAACGGGCTTGTTTGTGAGGACCGCCATGGCGAGATGCGGAGCACGCCAGCGGATCTCTTCAAGCGCAGGAAGTACGCCCTCGTAGAGTCTCGTGTTGTCCAATTTGTGTTCTCCATAAAAGTCGAGGAAGTGCCTAAATGCACGGTCGAAGTGTACTTCTGCATCGTTCTGCAACGCAGACTTCAAACTCGTCCTGTTTAGAGCAGCGTTGAGTGCGCGACGCATCAACGTCGCCGCGCCGTCTCCTATGAAGTCGGAAATGGCCGCCTGAGAGAGTGCAGGCACGCCGACATGGGCGAGCGCGGCATTGACTGCGAGGCACAGGTCCTGAGACGAATCGATCAGCGTTCCGTCGAGATCAAAGACAACGAGCCAAGGCGGACAGGTCCCCATCGCTCAGGTTCGATGCAAAAAGTGAACTTGCCTGTCCCACCCCTTGCCACATCAGGCGTATTTGCGCAGAATGCCGAGAACCCGGCCCTGGATGCTGACATTGGCTGCGGGCGCGTAGATGGGCGTCATCTCTGCATTGGAAGGCTGCAAGCGAACGAGGTTCCCCTCGCGATAAAACCGTTTCAGTGTCGCGTCAGAGTTGTCCACAAGCGCGACCACGATCTCGCCCTCACGGGCTGTACGGGTTCGCTCGACTAGAACAAAGTCGCCGGAAACGATGTGCTCATCGCGCATGGAATCCCCCTGCACCTCAAGCGCGAAGACCTCCCGGGCGCCGATGATGTCGTTTAACGAGATGGTCTCTGCGGTCTCGATCGCCTCCACCGGACGTCCTGCGGCGATGCGCCCCAGCAGCGGCAGTCGATCACCGCCCCTGCGAGCCGATCGCTGCGGCAGCACATCGATGGAGCGGCTGCGGTTGTGTGATCTTTGCAGCAGGCCCTTGCCTTGGAGATTGGTGACATGCTTATGCACCGTCGCAAGGGAGTTCAGGCCAAGACCGGCCGCGATCTCTTCATATGAAGGGGAGTAGCCGTTACGCGTGGTGAAAGCGGAAAGAAAGTCTAGAACTTCCTTCTGGCGCCGTGTGATAGCCATGCTCGGAATTGTAGCGAATAAAAAGCGAACTGCAAAAGGTTTTCGCGACGAATCTCTTCCGCCACTATTCCCAAAATGAAACCGGACTTTCGCCTTTTCCAAAAGGGGAAGAAAAGCACGCCAGTCCCGCATTTAGACATTGCTGAAGCGAACGTAATGCGAAATCTTCAATCCAGGTCACAGAGCTCAGTGACCGGTCAGACAAACCTCGTAGAAGGTCCAGGAGATGCAAATGCGCACACAGCTCGCAAACCAGCTAGAGAACACAAACGACGTGCTTCATGCCCTTACAAACTCGTTCTCCCTGCCCGAGATACAGCCCGCTGAACGCGACACCGTATGGAATGAGAGCTCCGCCCTGACTGTCTCTCTCGACCCGGAAGCCCTGGTCGCGCAGCATATGGCCAGCGTTCGGTTTATTGCCCGGCGCATCTACGAGCGGCTGCCTCAGCATGTCGATCTAGACGACCTGGTCTCGGCAGGCTTGGTCGGCTTGCTTGATGCGGCGAGCAAATTCGACCGCAGCAAGCAGGTGCAATTCAAGAGCTACGCTCAGTTTCGTATCCGTGGAGCCATCCTCGATTCTTTGCGTGTGCTTGATTGGAGCCCGCGCGAACTCCGTCGCAGGGGCAGGGAGATGGCGGAGGCAATTCGCGCACTCACAACCAGGTTGGGCCGCACACCTGCCGACACCGAGATCGCGCAGGAGATGGGTATGCCGCTGGCGACATTTCAGCAGATGACGGGCGAACTCAAAGGTACGGAGATCGGCAGTCTTGACGTGGAACATGCCGAGGACGCGGATGAGATGGAGATAGCGTTTGTCGCAACGCCTTCGGACGAAGATCCCCTTGCGCTCTGCATGCAGAATCAGAGCCGCGCGCAACTCGCCGCGGCCATCGAAGCCCTTCCTGAAAAGGAGAGGCTGGTTCTCACCTTGTCCTACTATGAGGAATTGACGCTGAAGGAGATCGGGCTGATCCTCGGCGTCGTGGAGTCTCGTGTGTCTCAGATTCGGTCAGCTGCCGTGACGCGGCTTCGTGGCCTTCTACAGGCAGGGCCTCGGAAGAGTCTGTCGTTAAAGGCGAAGACCCAGATGCAGTAAGGGACCGCGACACCTCCTGCTGAACTATTTTCGGAGAACCCCTAAAGCTTTTCTCCTTGTCGCCGATAAGGGTGGGGAGGACACAAATGGTATGCCGTTGCAAAAGAGCGCTGCTCAACGAAAAGGTCGCCGGGCTTTCTCCCTGGAACAAGTCATGGGCACGTGCCAACCGCGGGTTCGAGAGGAAGGATCGGGGCCCGACCATGCCGCACAAACGAGCGAGACAAGCGACTCTGTACGCGTTGAAAAGGTCCTTGCGTTGCGACGTGCCATCGCTGAAGGCACATACCGTATTCCCGCGGAGGTGCTGGCAGAAAGCCTCTTCCGATCCGTCGGTTGGTCCAGGACCGCGCGTCAGAGTACGCTTGGGTAAGAAACGGCTGCCAGAAGCGATGCATAAGCCTGGCGAGTCACGAGGGATGGATGGGCGAGCGGTTGCAGTTGAAGGCAAGCGATGGACAGGATTTGGCGGCATATGTGGCGCGCCCGAACGGAGCGGTCAAAGGAGGGCTTGTCGTCGTCCAGGAGATCTTCGGCGTGAATAGCCATATTCGCAGTGTGGTGGACAGCTACGCGGAGGAGGGATACGTAGCGATCGCGCCGGCACTGTTTGACCGTATTGAACCAGGGATAGAGCTGTCTTACAGTGCGGAGGACATGCAGAAAGCCTTTGGGTTCTACGGAAAGCTGGATCCCCAAAAGGCGATCCTGGACGTTGCAGCCGCCTTCGAACAGGTTCGAGAGGAGGGCAAGGGCGTCGGCGTTCTAGGGTTCTGCTACGGGGGCTTCATGGCGTGGCTCTCGGCGACTCGAGGCAAGGGTGCCGGTTTTCAGCCGAGATGCACTGTGGGCTATTACGCGGGCGGCATCGGCAAGGTAGCCACGGAACAGCCACAATGCCCGGTACTGCTTCACTTCGGTGCCGAAGACAGCCATATCGGTCCGGATCAGGTCGAAGCTGTACGTAACGCCCATCCCGAGGTGGAAATGTTCGTGTACCCGGGCGCAGGGCATGCTTTCAACCGGGACGTGGATCCCAAGAGCTTCGACCCGGCGGCGGCCCAACTCGCGCGGCAGCGAACTCTGGCGTTTCTGGGTCAACACGTAAGCTAACCCGACAAGGCGAAGCAAGGCTGCCGGGATATCGGGCTGAGGCAGACTCATCATGATATCCTTTTCGCTGGACACTGAGAGAAGTGACAAAAGCATAAAGAATCAGGAGCAAAGTACCCGCTGTGTTGGCACCTGCAAAGAAAACAGACATTATCACGAGCTTTCGCACGCACGACTCGGACACTGGAAGTCCGGAAGTGCAGATTGCGATTCTTTCGGAGCGCATCGGCGAACTGACCGAGCACTTCAAAACACACAAGAAAGACCATGGATCGAGGCGCGGCCTGCTGATGCTTGTCTCGAAGAGGCGTGGTCTTCTGGATTATCTGAAGAAGACAGATTCAGATCGCTACCGCGACGTCATCGGCAAACTGGGCATTCGCAAGTAGGCCCGTTCGACCGTGCTCTCCGGCGCGGTCACTCGGAGTGCAACTATCACATTGTTTTTCACCGCGCGACGCCTGTCCGGAAACCAAAGAGTTTGGACTACACAGGTGTGCTCGGGCGTTTGCCCCGCTCTCTGCATGAGAGTTCCTATGCATGCGCTTGAAACTGAGCCCCGTCGACGGCAATGACCGTTGTGCGGGGCTTTGGCGCGTTTGTACGTAGCCGGTGCGGCTACCAACCCCAAGATGGAATAGACGAAACAGAGGATGGACAATGCAGGACATCACAGTTCAGCTTGCAGGTGGCAAGCAGATTCGATTCGAGACCGGGCGGTTGGCCAAGCAGGCTTCCGGCGCTGCCTTTGTGAGCAGTGGCGACAATGCCGTGCTCTCGACGGCCGTCGCTTCGCCTGACCCGAAAGAAGGCATTGATTTTTTCCCGCTTACCGTGGAGTACCGCGAGTTTACGTATGCAGGCGGCCGAATCCCGGGCGGCTTCATCAAGCGTGAAGGGCGACCCAGTGAAAAGGAAATTCTAACCAGCCGTCAGATCGATCGGCCGATCCGGCCCCTCTTTCCGGAGACGTTTCGTAACGAGACCCAGGTTGTTGCGTTCGTGTACTCCGCTGATCGTGAAAACGATCCGGATGTCCTGGGCATTAATGGCGCGAGCTGTGCGCTGGCGCTGAGCGATATTCCTTTTCATGGCCCTGTAGGTGCAGTCCGTATCGGCATCGTGGAGGGTCAGTTCGTCGTGAATCCCACCTATGCCGAGCGGTT
Organism: uncultured Acidobacteriaceae bacterium; assembly: GCA_964243645.1. Lineage (GTDB taxonomy): Bacteria > Acidobacteriota > Terriglobia > Terriglobales > Acidobacteriaceae > Granulicella. The sequence continues at coordinate 8,270 of CAXTGE010000011.1, forward strand.
GGTGAGCACGCTGAACATTATGGTTGTGGGCACCGATGAAGGCATCACGATGATTGAGTCCGGCGCGCGCGAGATCGAAGAAGAGCGCGTAGTGGATGCCATCGAGTTCGCTCATGGTGAGATCAAGAAACTTGTGGCCGGCATCAAGGACCTTGCGTCCCGCGCGGGCAAGACGAAGCGCCAGGTAGCGGACGTGGAGCTCGACCAGGCGTATGCCGACGACCTCTCCTCCAAGATCGGCGATCGGCTGAAAGATGCCCTGGATACGCAGAAGTTCCCGAAGTTTGAGAGCTATGCCAAGGTCAAAGAGCTCAAGGACGAGTTGAAGAAGCAACTGCCGGAAGGGTCTGAGCACGGCAAGAAGCTGTCGAAGTACTTCGAGCTCCAGCGTGAGAAGATCTTCCGCGAACAGGTACTGAAGGAACATATCCGTCCGGACCACCGTGCCTTTGACGAGATCCGCAAGGTGACGATCGAAACAGGCGTGCTGCCGCGTGTGCATGGCTCCTCATTGTTTACTCGTGGTGAAACACAGGCGCTGGTCTCGGCCACCCTGGGCACAGCGGACGACATGCAGCGCATGGAGTCGTATGAGGGCGAGCAGAAGCGGCGCTTCATGCTGCACTACAACTTCCCGCCGTTTTCCGTAGGCGAGGTCGGCCGCATGACCGGCGTGGGGCGTCGCGAGATCGGCCACGGCGCTCTTGCATGGCGAGCCATCGAGGCAGTTCTGCCGGCAGAGGACGAATCGCCCTACACCTTGCGGGTTGTGTCGGACATCCTCGAGTCCAATGGATCGTCCTCCATGGCCACGGTGTGCGGCGCGTCGCTTTCCCTGCTGCAGGCAGGTATCAAGCTGAAGGCACAGGTCGCCGGTGTCGCGATGGGTCTGGTCAAGGAAGGCGAAAGCTACGCCATTCTGACCGACATCGCGGGAGCCGAGGACCACTATGGAGACATGGATTTCAAGGTCGCCGGCACGCGTAAGGGAATCACGGCTCTGCAGATGGACATCAAGATCATGGGCATCACACCCCAGATCATGCGGGAGGCGTTGGCCCAGGCGCGTCGCGGACGGATCTTCCTGCTGGACACGATGGACGCCGTCATCTCGGCACCCAGCGAAGAGAAGTCCAAATATGCACCACGGATCCACACCTTGCAGATACCCACCGACAAGATCCGCGATCTGATCGGGCCGGGCGGCAAGACGATTCGCGGGATCATCGATGCAACGGGCGTCAAGATTGACGTTGAGGATTCTGGACGCGTGAATGTGGCGTCCAGTGATGCTGAAGGGCTGAATAAGGCCATTCAGATGATCAGCGATCTCACCGCTGTGCCGGAGGTAGGCAAGACCTATCTCGGTAAAGTGGTTCGGCTCGCCGAGTTCGGCGCCTTTGTGGAGATCTTCCCCGGAACGGATGGGCTCCTGCACGTCTCTGAGATTGCAGAGCACCGTGTCAAGGAAGTGAAGGACGAGCTCCGCGAGGGCGACCAGGTGCTCGTAAAGGTCCTGGCGATTGAAGGAAATCGCATCAAGCTCAGCCGCAAGGCAGTTCTTCGGGAGCAGCGCGCCAAGTTGGGCCTGCCCGAACTTCCTGAGGGCGGGCAGGATGCCGGCCGTGGTCGAGGCGACCGTCCCGAGAGGGGCGATCGTGCAGATCGTGGACCGAAGCCTGAAGCGCCCCAGCACGAGGAGACCATCACCATCAGTGGCGGTTCGGACGACTTCGAGGACGACGATGAGGACTTCGAGACCGACGACGAGGGTGGCGAAGAGGGCGAGCTCGTGTCTGTGCAGGGTGCGGAAGGTGAGAGCCAGCCGCAGGGCGAAGGTCGTGCCCCCGCCAATGGACGCCGCCGTCGTCGCCGGAGCCGCCGCTCCGGCCCGGG
>CAXTGE010000011.1:10265-16282 GCA_964243645.1 uncultured Acidobacteriaceae bacterium
GCGGCCAGGCTTCCTGAGTATCGCGGGAATGACGATGGTTCTCACCGGGCCCGCATGCGTTGCTGTGGTGTACCCCAGACATATCGGTTCCAACAACGCGGTTCTGGCGATGGCGCTCACCCCTGTTGTCATCGCGATTGCTGCCGCTGTCTCCGACGAGAGCGGCAATACAGATCTGATCGCTTCGCTTTGGCCGGGCCTGGCGGGACTTGCAGGTCTGCTCCTGCTGCTGCCGTCCCCCGTGAATGCAGAGTGGACTCTGTGGGCTGCGCTGGTGAGTATGCCTCTACTGTCCGGCATTGGGGCGGCGATGACGCGTAGGGGCAGGAATTCTTCTGGCGAACAAGCATCAGAGAGTGAACACAGCACCCCCATCGCATATCTTGCCTCTGGTCTCGTCTTTGCCGCCCTTTCAGCGTTCAAGGGGTTCCGCACTGCCTCACTGTCGATTACCGCATGTGGCCTCGACGCCCTGACGGTTTTCCTCACGGTTCTTACACTTAGTCGCCTGCGTCCCGCGCGTTGGAGTGCACAATTTCTGTTCATCCCCCTGCTGGGTTTCGTCGAGGGCGTCGTCTCTGTGCATCCTGTATTGGACGCCAGGTCGTGGGTGGGGCTTGGCATCCTGTCGATCAGCGCCGTGCGCCTGCTTCTCGTGGACGACAGCGCATCAGGCGGGCCTCCCATGATGCATCTCGGGTGATACGAGGCAGCTTTCCGGCCCTGTTCCGCCGTGGGTCGCTTCTGTACACTCAGGCCATGGCGGCTTCCATGTACATTGTCGTGGAGGGTGAGGACCCAGGCTTCGACATCTATGTGAATGGCCGGGCTTTGGCGCGGCAGGAGGCGGCAGTGGAACGCCTGGCGCACACGCTCGGCGTGCGGCCGCTGCTGGATTTCTTTTCAGCCGACGAGAACTCCATGGCGCTGCTGATTCAGGAAGGTGCCGGCAATCCGGAGCTTCTGAAGCGTTTACCGCCACCCCAGTGGTATCGCCCGGAAGAGGGGCTGACCACGGTTCGCGGCTTGATCGAGGCGCTGGAACAGGAACCACGGCGGCTCGGCAAGGAAAGCGTAGTGGTTGTCAGTGAACTTTTGGAATACAAGCGAGTTCTGGAGAAGACAGCGGAACGCAAACTACGATGGCACCTTGCCTTCAGCTGGCGATAGGCCATAGTCAAAAGGCTGTGCACACCCGAAGGAAAGAGGGGAGCCTAAGCTCCCCTCTTCTTCCTTGTTCCTTGCTATTGCAAAGTTGCTTACTGGACGGCCTGGGCTGCTTCAACGGCGGGTGTTGCAGAGGACGCGCCTGTGGGAATCTGGGGGCTGCTTGTGGTCGGCGTTGTTCCGGATCCTGACCCGAGGCCGAGCTTGATGAGGGCACGGGAATCAGGGACGAACTTCGTCTGCCAGCCATTATCGGACTGCAGTCGCTGCATGGCGGAGACGGAAGCGGAGTCCCAGCTGCCTGTGGGCTCGCCGGTGAGGTAACCGCGTTGGATCAGCGCCGACTGGATAGCCGTTGCGCGATCAGAAGAGATGCCGGAATAGGAGGAGTGCTCTGCGATGTGTCCTACATGCGTCGTGGATACCGATGTCGAACGCCGAACGATGGCGTGCGAGCTGCTGTGATGATGCGGCCGAACCGCCGCGAAGGCGGGGGCACACAAAAGGAGGCTTGCTGCAAAGGGGAGGGCTTGCAGACGACGGATCAAAGGAGGACCTCGTGCAGAGAAGTGGAACGGCTGTACCAGCCGCACGATGTGGTTGAGGTTACTTCAGTGTGAACAAGGTCCACAAGTACCCTTGCCGCCAAAGATGTACAGAATCGATGCACAAAAACGAAAACAAGGTGCGCTTCGGGGAAGCGCACCTTGTTTTGTGCTGCTTTTTGGTTACTGCAGCGTGCCACCCAGCAGAGTTTCTCCACTGGCAGGGTTACGAGGATCGTGGATGGCGAAGACGACGTCATCCCCGTTCTTCAGGCCTGAGACGATGGCGCGGTAGTCCGCCTCGCTGTTCACCGGTTTGCGATTGATGGCCGTGATGACGGCCCCTGCCGCAAGGCCTACGTCTTCGGCAAAGGATCCAGGACGAACGGCCGTGACGATAACGCCGCCACGAACGCCCATCTTGGAGGCCTGTGCGGCGGGAACGGCCTGCTCGGTGATGCCGAGCTTGGTCTGCCCTGCGTCGACCTGATCCGGGGTGTCGGTGTCGTCCGTCTTGTCTAGATCGGCCGTGATCTTTGAGCGATCCACAATGCCAACCTCGGCCGTCTGCGATTTGCCTTCGCGGACGTAGCCAAGACGGACTGTGGACCCGGGTGCCTTTTCGGAAATGATACCTACCAACTCATCCCCATCCTTGACGGTCTTGCCGTCGACGGAGGTGATGATGTCATCCGGTTTCAGACCGGCCTTGGCGGCGGGCTGGTTGGGCGTGACGGTGGAGATGCGAACGCCGCCGCTGGCGAAGCCGTATACCCGGCCGACAGCGGAGTTCTGAGCGGCCTGGAACTGGATACCGATCGAGCCACGCGTCACCTTGTGGGCCGGGCTAATAAGCTGGTTATAGACCGTAAGCAGGATGTTGGAGGGCAGGGCAAAGCCAACGCCCTCCGAGCCTGCCGCGCTGGTGTAGATGGCGGTGTTCATGCCGATCACTTCACCGGCCATATCGACCAGAGGACCGCCCGAGTTGCCGGGATTGATGGCCGCATCCGTCTGGATGAAGCGCTGGAACTGATTGGCGTCGCGTGCGCCTTCAGGTCCCTGCTCGAGATTGGAACGGTTCACCGCAGAGACGATCCCGGCCGAGACGGTCTTGGAAAGGCCGAAGGGGCTGCCGATCGCCAGGACCCAGTCGCCGACCTGGGCACCGGTGGAGTTGCCGAGCTTAATCGTGGGTAGCGGCTGGGCATTTTCGATCTTGATGACCGCGATGTCGGTCGAGGGATCGACGCCGATCACCTTCGCTGGACGGCCTTCATCGGTGGCGTTGTCGGGGTCGGTCGAAAGCTTCACATAGATGTGATCGGCTTTGTCTACGACATGGTTATTGGTAATGATGTAGCCTCGCGGATCGACAATGAAGCCGGAGCCCAGGGCGCGACGCGTACCCGCGTCGGGCTGTCCGCCGCCGCTGCCGCCCCCACCAAAGAAGCGGTTGAAGAAGTCCTGCATATCCCCGCCGTCACCACCGCCGCCCTCACCGTCCGGGTTGGGGACACCACGGCGTCCCCGATGCGGATTGGCCTGTCCTCCCTGTTTCGGGGTGGATTCGGTGTTGATGTTGACGACCGCAGGGCCGACCTGCTTAACGATCGCCGAGAAGCCATTTGAGAGTGTCACCGGCGAGGGCATGACCAAGGGACGCGCATCACTTGAGTTGACCGCCTGGCCTTCTTTTCCGCTGACCTTGCCGGTGAGCATAGAGCCGGCCAGAACAAGCGCGGAGAGTGCCCCGAGCGCGGTAAAGGTAGTCGCGGGCGTTAAGCGGCGGCGGAGAGCCGACCGCAGATCGCCGTCGGATGAGTTGTTCAGAGCCATGAAAGTGTAAGTCCTCTTACGCAGGTGAGTTGGCCGAAATGCGGCAGGGGAGAAGACCAAGAAACAGCAGTCTGCTTGCTCCCTCGAATCAATTAGTAGACGCGGATTGAGGCGAAAAGTCGCCACAACTTCGTTACGGTTCCATCGGTAGGATACCGGCTCCGGAGAGTGCGGTTGGCCCGAGTTCCGCCAGGACGATGCCCAGAAGGATGAATGTCGACCCTATCAACGCCCTCGGTCCAAGCCGTTCGCCAAGGAAGAGCAGCGACGTCAGCCAGGCAAAGACGGGTTCGAGGGTCAGAATGAGCGCCGTATGGGAGGCGGGCAGGTACTGCTGCGCCCAGCTCTGGATCGTAAACGCGGCAGCCGTTGCCAGCACGGCCGTCACCGTCAGGGCGATCACGACAAGCGGTGTCCAGCCAAGCCGTGGATGTCTGCCGAGCGGCAGGAAGAAGAGCATGAACAGCGTCGCAAAGACGATCTGCAGTGTTCCGAGGGCACGGGCGGGTACAAAGCCGGCACCGCGAGCCAGGGTCAGCAGGTGGACGGCAAAGGCCGCCGCACCGGCCAGGGTCAGCCACTCGCCCCCATGCATGCCGGAGAGCAGAGCGAAACCGGCGCCGGGGTTGCTGGTCAATAGAACGATGCCGAAGAAGGCGATCAGGGCACCGACGTAGGCGAGAGAGCGCGGCCTTGGAGTCCCGGCAGCGCGAAGTCCGGGAATCAGACTCAGCAAAGGGACGAAGACGACCACCAAACCAGTAAGGAAGGCGGACTTCGAGGGGGTTGTAAGGGTGAGCCCCGTGGTCTGCAGCTCATAGCCGAGAGAGAGGCAAAGCCCCGCTACGGCACAGAGCGTGAGCTGCGCCCGGGTGAGCGAACGAAGGCTCTTGTGGTTGACGGCAAGGAGCAGGACGGAGGCGATCGCCATCCGCAGCAGATTGAAGAGCAGGGGAGAGACCTCTCGCAGCGCCGCCTCGACCAGCGGAAATGTACTGCCCCACACCAGCGTTACCGCGATGAGCAGAAGGTGCGCCAGGAGACCGTTTCGCCGGTGCCGTGAAGACGGCGTGGTCACTCCGGCATCCTCGGCGGGGCGGCGAGAGATGCCGGGGCGGAAGCCCGGCTGTCTTCATAGCGTGTCCGGCCGCCCACGACGGTTCGCAGAACACGGGTTTGCAGCAGATCTTTTGGACTCATGGGACTCACGGCGGTGAGGTCACGATCGAGGACGACGAAATCGGCAAGGAACCCAGGTTCAAGCCGGCCCTTTTGCGTCTCTCGGAACTCGGCGAATGCGGAGGCCTGGGTATAGGCATAGAGCGCTTCGTTGAGGGAAAGGCGTTCCCCTGGCTGAAAGGTCTGGGTGCCGGCCTCATTCTGGCGGGTGACCGCGGCATAGAGGCCGCGAAAGGGCGAGATGGACTCCACGGGATAGTCGGTCCCGAAGGCGAGGGTGACGCCGTGATTGAGAAACGAACGCCAGGCGTAAGCGCGGGTGGAGCGCTCCGGGCCGAGACGCTCGCCCGCCCAGGCCATGTCCGTGAGCAGGTGACTGGGTTGCATGGAGGCGATCACGCCCAGACGAGCGAAGCGGTCGAAGGCGCCCGGAGAGACAACCTGGGCGTGTTCGATGCGGAAGCGCGGCTGCTGCCCTTCGGTCGTGCAGAGCTCGCTGTGCTCCTGGGCTGTCTGGTCCCTGCAGGCTGAGGACCTGGCTGAGACCTTCCAGACCCGCTCTGCCGCCTGGAAGGCATCGAGCGCCATATCGTTGGCGCGGTCGCCGATGGCATGAAAGCCGAGTTGAAAGCCTGCCTTGGCGCGTTCGGTGGCCATCTGGTTCAGCTTGCCTCTTTCGTAGCGCGGCAGGCCGGCGTTCCCGGGATCGTCGCTGTAGGGAGCGTTCAGGGCGGCGGTACGGGAGCCCAGCGAGCCATCCATGAAGGCCTTGAGCATCGTGAGGTGCAGTAGCGGATCATTGGAGGCATGGCTGAGCCGTCTCTCATCCAGGACAGGCACGGGCGTATCAAAGGCGATCCATTCCGCGAAGCGCAGGGGCAGCTCCCCGCGGCGTTCGAGGTCCTCCAGGACCAGCCAGTCGTCCCAGTCGGAGAAGTCCTGGACGCTGGTGACGCCGTGCGCGAGCGCGTCGTCGATCGAGAGCCGCAGGGCACGTTTGCGGGTCTCCACGTCGGGTTTGGGGATGTGGGCCTGGAGCAGCGCCAGAGCGGGCGCCTCGCGGACGATACCCGTGGGTTGACCGTCGGCGCCGCGATCAATCTTGCCGCCTGCCGGATCGCTCGTTTCGGCGGCCATGCCTGCTGCCTGCAGGGCAGCCGTATTGGCGACGCCGATGTGGCCGTCGACGCGCACCAGCAAAGCCGGGTGGCCTGCCGTAACCTCGTCGAGGTCCGCACGCGTGGGCAGCGTTCCCGAAGCCCACAGGGTGTGATCCCAGCCGCCGCC
>CAXTGE010000011.1:16382-17518 GCA_964243645.1 uncultured Acidobacteriaceae bacterium
GCCACGATACGGCCGTCACGGACGGCAAGCGCTTGGACCCGGGCCGGCACGCCGTCCGGATCGGCGGGCCGCAGATGGGTACCGGTGAGGATATTGCCGTGGATGAAAAGCGCATCGGCCTGCGGATTCTGCGCCGAAGCAGACCGAACGGTCCCGACTGCCCACAATAGTGCGGCAAAGCGCAGCAGCTCTCTTCCGCGCAGCCAGTACGGGCGCCTGTCCTGGGTGAGTCTGGTGTGGGTCACGTCCCGAGTTTACCCGAGCGGAGGGGGCTCCTCGACGTCGGCATGGCCCCGCGCGACCGTGGCGCAGGCGTCCAGAACCAGCAGCAGGATACGGCGCAGCGCGAGCTCACGCCCCGCAGGGTCGTACCACTCGGACGTGGAGTGCAGGCCGCCGCCGGTGCCGCCTGCCCCGATGGCGAGGGCCGGGATGCCCAGCGAGAGCGGAAGATTGGCGTCGGTGGAGCCGATGCGGGTGTCCGTGACGATCCCGAGATGGCGATCCACCGCACGGAGGCTGTTGTAAAGCGGCGACTCGGGCGCGAGCGCGCCCACAGGGCGAGCTCCGATGCGCTCGACACGAAGCTCTAGCTTCTCGCCTTGCGCGCTGAGCCGGGTCTCAGCCGCAATCTCGGCGGAGAGCAGCGAGAGCACGGAGACCTCCAGCCTGTCGAGCTCACGCTCCGAGGTCGACCGAAGATCCAGCTGGGCGACCGCGCTTTCGGGGATGGAGTTGACCGAGGTTCCGCCCTGCAACGTGCCGACGTTGAGGACGGTGCGTGGCTGGGAGGGCAACGGCAGGCGTGCGACGGCGAGCAGAGCGGCGCTGAGGGCCAGGATCGGGTTGGGGAGCCGAGCGTCGGCCCACGAGTGGCCTCCCGCGCCGGTGACCGTCACGCGCAGGCGCCGACTACCGAGCGCACGGTCGACGACCAGGGCATCCCCGGCACCTTCGAGCGCGATCGCAACCGATGGGGCGACGTTGAACGGCGGGTGTTCAAAGAGATGGCGCATGCCGCGTAGATCCCCTTCGCCCTCCTCGCCGACGTTGGCTGCAAACACAAGAGGGCAGGCCGCTTGCCTGCCCGCGTATTGCAGAGCCGCGGCGATGGCCAGCAACGCCGTCAGACCGGC
>CAXTGE010000011.1:17618-33797 GCA_964243645.1 uncultured Acidobacteriaceae bacterium
GGCGGCGCGGGGATGGCGAGGAACTCCAGTTGCCAACGGCGAAGCTGCAGCTCGTGAAGGTGAAGCCAGTGAAAGGCGCGGTGCACTCCCGCATCGGCAGCCAGACGGGCGATGCGGCGTGGGTCTAGCGACATCGAGGTGCTCTCTCCGCCAGGACGGGGGCCTGTTCGGAGATCCCAGCCTTGATGGCTTCGGGATAGAGAACCTCCACGAGGTACAGGCCGTTGGCCGGCGCTGTCGGTCCTGCCTGCGCGCGATCGCGGGAGGCGAGGATACAGGGGATGTCTTCCACCGGGAGGCTGCCACGCCCGACATCGACCACCGTTCCCACAAGATTGCGGACCATGTGGTGCAGGAAACCGCTGCCCCGGACGCGAAAGACGAGCAGGCCGTCCGCATGGCCCCAATCGGCGCTGTAGAGGGTCTTCACGGGGTTTGGCTGCGAGCTCCCGTGGCCGTCTCCGGGGGCTGCGTCTGCGGCTTGCGCATGCGGGATCGGTCGGCTGCTGGCAGCCATGGCCGAGAAGTCATGGGTGCCGAGAAACAGTTGAGCGGCGGCCTGCATCGGCTCGATGGCCAGCGGCCAGGGGCAATCCCATACGAAGGGCGCCAAAAAGGGGGAGCAGATGCGTTCTTCGGGGGCCGCCGACGTGTCTGCGGGGAGCCTGCCCTGAAAGAGGCGGTATTCGTACAGTTTGCCGCGTGCGGAATGACGGGCATGAAACGTGTCCGGCACGGTCTCTGCGGCCACGACGCGGATCCCGGCGGGCAGCACGTGGTTGAGGGCACGGTGCAGGTTGGGGCCCGGCACGGGGCACCGGAGGGCAAAGGAGCAGACCTGCGCCAGGGCGTGTACCCCGGCGTCGGTGCGTCCGGCACCCTGCGGCAGGACCTGCTCCCCGGTGATGCGGCGGAGCGCGTCGGCCAGGGTGCCCTGCACGGTCGGGAGGCCGGGCTGAATCTGCCATCCGTGAAAGCCGTGTCCGTTGTATGAAATGGTGAGCTTCCAGTGGGTCATCGTGCAGGTGGGAGCGTCCGAGGGGACAGAGACTTTATTATCGCGCGCTAAAGTATGTCGTCAGCGCCGATAAGATAGGGGTACTGCCCGGTAGGATGCGGTGAACCTCCTGTCTGGAACTCCTAGCACTGGAATCTCCTGATCTGGAACCTCCAGGCCGGCAGGCCGTATATGTACCGAACTGCGAAGCAATTGAAGCAATAAAGGACGGACCGTGAGAAAGCAGGGTGGGGGAATGGCACAGTACCGCGGGGGGGCTTGCCTGGCTTTGATGATGCTGAGCGTGGCCATGCAGACGCGGGCGATGGGGCAGGCCACGGCACCGGCCCAGACTCCCGCCGCGCAGCAGGTCCCCAACACGACCTCTCAGGGCGTGGGACCGACGGCGCCCGCGCCGCCGCAGGCTGTGCAGAACGACACCACCGGCGTTCCCGGGCTGCCGCAGGCACCCGCGCCCATCCTGACCGAGCCGCTGTACATGCGGCCCACGCCGGTGAACTATCTCAAGCCGAACCCGTTCTGGCCAAATCCGCTGGCCATCTACGAGCCGAAGAACTACCCGGAGACCCGGCTCAGCAACACGCCCCGGCTCGGCGACCTGCTGCGTGACGGCAAGATCTATCTCAGCCTGGCCGATGCCGTGACGCTGACCATGGAGAACAACTACGACATCGCGATTGCACGGGTGAATCTGGATATCGCGGATACGGATATCCTGCGTGCGGAAGCAGGCCTGAACCTGCGCGGTGTGTCGACTGGATTGATCACGAACACCCTCGGAGGCTCTTCTTCCACCATCACGGGCGGCGGGGGTCCGGGAGGGACGACCTTTGCCACGGCGGCCAGCACCGGCGCGTCCGGCCTGGTGCTGAGCACCAACGGCGGCGGTCCCGCGCCCGAGGTCTTCGATCCGGTGCTGACCGGCACGCTGCAATACGAGCGCTCCACCACCCCGCAGCCGGTGACGTTTCTGACCGGCACGAATACGCTGCAGAACAACACGGCCACCTATAACTTCGGCTATCAGCAGGGCTTCTCCCCCGGCACGCTGTTGTCGGTGACGTTTAGCAACGCACGTCAGACGACCAACAACCTGAACAGCACCTATAACCCTCTGCTGCAGTCGACCCTGCGGGCGCAGGCAACGCAGCATATTCTGCAGGGCTTTGGGACCTGGATCAATCGGCGCTTCATCATCCAGGCGAAGAACGACCGGCGCATCGCGGACTCTGCCTTCCGCCAGCAGGTCATTTACACCATCACGCAGGTCGAAAGCATTTACTGGTCCCTGGTGAGCGGCTACGAAGATGTACAGGCCAAGACGCGGGCTCTGGACCAATCCACGCAGTTGGCGGCGGACGATCGCCGTCAGGTGGAGATCGGTACGCTCGCTCCGCTGGATGTGGTCAATGCCGATTCGCAGGTCGCCACCGACAAACAGGCGCTGATCTCCTCGCAGAGCAATCTTGAATATCAGCAGCTGCTGATGAAGCAGGCCATCGTCCGCAATCTGAACGACCCGCAGCTGGCCAACGCACCGGTGGTGCCGACGGACCGTGTAGGTCTAAACCGACTACCGGAAGAGGACGCCAAGCTGGAGGACCTGGTCAGCCAGGCGTATGCAAACAATCCGCAGGTGGAGCAGGCCGTGCTCTCCATGCAGAACAACAAAATCACCATCCGTGCGGAAAAGAACGGGCTTCTGCCGATCGTGGATGCCTACGGCTTCTACGGTGCTTCCACGCTGGGCGGACAGCAGAATCCCCTTCTAAATTGCGGCGGCTTTACCTCCACCACCTTCATCCCTTGCCCGGCGGGTTATGTTCCCAGCAGCGGATACGGTTCGACGCTGCAGAATCTGTTGAACAATAGCGCGCCCGATTATGGGGTAGGCGTCAATATGACGATTCCCCTGCGGAATCGCGGTGCTCAGGCAGACCAGGTGCGCTCGCAGATGGAGTACCGCCAGTCGGAGATGCGGTTGCAGCAGATCTATACCCAGCTGCGCATCCAGATGGTGAATGCTCTTTACGCGCTCACCAACGACAGGGCCGGTGTGGCCGCCTCCCAGGCCGCGCGAGACTACGCAAACCAGTCCTTTGAGGATGAAGGCAAGAAGTTGCGGCTCGGCGCCTCCACCACCGCCAATGTCTTGCAGCAGGGTCGAAATCTGGCCACAGCGGAGAACAACCTGAACTCTGCCCTGGGTGCCTATGCTCGTGACCGCTCCACCCTGAGCCAAATCCTCTCCAACACCCTGGACCGCTATGGCGTCAGCCTCGGGGATGCGGTCACCGGCAAGGTCGCGGGCCAAGTGCATCTACCCGGCCTGGTGCCACCCGCGCCCGCCCCCACTCCCGCAGCGCAACCCTTGACCGCACCCGCTGCGCCCGCCGGAGGCAAATAGGGAATCGGACGTTTTCTCCGCGCATCACACGTAGCTGTATGAGCAAGGAACAAGAGAACCACCTGGCGCAGGCAGCCTCGGCATATCTGCGGTCGGCTCGGCACCAGCCGGTGGACTGGCATGAGTGGGGTGAAGAAGCCTTCGCCAGGGCGCAACGCGAAGACAAGCCTGTGCTGCTGGACATCGGTGCCGTCTGGTGTCACTGGTGCCACGTGATGGACCGCGAAAGTTATGAAAACGTCGAAACGGCGGGTCTGATTAATGACTTGTTTGTCGCGGTCAAGGTGGATCGCGATGAGCGGCCCGACATCGATACGCGCTACCAGGCGGCGGTCGCTGCCATCAGCGGGCAGGGTGGCTGGCCGTTGACGGCCTTTTTGACGCCCGAGGGCAAACCGTACTTCGGGGGGACCTATTTCCCGCCGGAGGAGCGTTACGGCAGACCGAGCTTTGCCCGCGTCCTGCGCAGCATGGCGGAGGCTTTCCGGTCTCAGCGCTCGGACGTGGAGGAGTCCTCCGAGAGCGTGATGACCGCGGTCGAGCAGAACGAGAGCTTCTCCGAGCGCGGCGGCGATCTCAATCAGGCATTGCTGGACACGATGCTCAAGTCCATCCTTGAGCAATTCGACTCCCGCAATGGCGGCTTCGGCTCGCAGCCCAAGTTTCCCCACACGGCGGCGCTCCATCTGCTGGTGGATGCCGCGGGCCGCCCCGGGCCGTTTGCGGAGCGAGCTCGCGAGGTGGTCACCATCACGCTAGAACGCGTGGCCGCCGGCGGGATCCACGACCAGCTTGCCGGAGGCTTTCACCGGTACTCGGTTGACGAGGGCTGGATCGTGCCGCACTTCGAGAAGCTGGCGTACGACAACAGCGAGCTGCTCGGGGCCTACACGCAGGCGTTCCAGAGCTTCGTCGACCCTCGTTTCGCGCGCATTGCCGCCAAGACGATGGGATGGATGGATACCTGGCTGAGCGACCGCGAGCGTGGCGGCTTCTATGCCTCGCAGGACGCGGACGACTCGCTGGAGGATGACGGCGACTACTTCACCTGGACCCGCGCCGAAGCTGAGGCGGCCCTGACCCCCGAAGAGTTTACCGTGGCCGAGCGACTCTATTCACTGCGTGCCGTGGGTCACATGCACGGTAACCCCGCCAAGAACGTTCTACACATTATCGGGGATGCATCCGGCATCGCCACGGCACTCGGCATAACGGAAGAGACGACCAGCTACCTGCTAAGAACGGTGCAGGACAAGCTCCTCGCCGCGCGACTCGGGCGCCGCACGCCTTTCATCGACAAGACGGTCTATACGGGATGGAATGGCCTTTGCATCGCGGCGTACCTGGCTGCCGGCAGGGCTCTGGCGCTGCCGGAGGCCACGGCGTTCGGCCTGAAATCTCTGGATCGCGTGCTGACGGCGGCCTGGCAGCCCGCGGTTGGGCTTTCGCGCGTGGTCTCGTACCGTGAGACGGGAGCCGCCGCCCGGCCGGTCCCGGCGGTGCTGGACGACTATGCGTTCCTCGGGATGGCAACGCTCGATGCCTGGGAGGCGACCGGTGAACTGCGGTACTTTAACGTGGCCAAGCAGCTCGCCGACACGCTGCTGGCTCGTTTCTACGACACGGCGGAGGGCGGCTTCTTCGACACCGCCCAGGGAGACGAGACGCCCAGACTCGGTGCCCTGGCTGCGCGTCGCAAACCGCTGCAGGATGCCCCCACCCCCGCCGGCAATCCGGTGGCTGCCAGTCTGTTGCTTCGGCTGCATGCACTGACGAATGAAATCATCTACCGCCAGCACGCGGAGGAGACCCTGGCCACCTTTGCGGGGGTCGCCGAGCATCTGGGGCTCAATGGGGCGAGCTACGCCCAGGCACTGCGCCGTCTAATCGCGCCTCCCTTGCAGGTCTGTGTCGTCGGCGAGGACGCCCTTGCGGAGGACCTGGCTGCCGCGGGGACCGCACGGTTTCTGCTGGGCAAGAGCGTCATCCGCCTGCGGCGCGATCAGCTTGGCCGTCTGCCCCCCGCTCTCGCGGGGACTCTGCCGAATCTGCCGGGGCTCGAGGGGAGTAGCGTCGCGGTGGTGTGCAGGGGGTTCTCCTGCCTGCCGCCCACCCGCGACCCAGAAGCGCTGCTGGCTTCCCTGGACGACGAACGGAAGCGCTAGAGCAGTTCTCCTGATACCGGGGAGCGCAGAACGATGGAGAAGGTCGTTTCCTTGATAGAAAACGACGCGAACGGTCTCAATGCGCTCTACACCTTCAGGAGAACTGCGCTAGCTGGCCGGGCCTGGCGCGGCGGGTGGGTCGGCCTTTTCCATCAGCAGCAGGTTCGCACTTGCACCCAGCTCGATGTTCTCCTTCATAAACGCAATCAGGATACGGCGGCGGAGCTCGCGAAGCACGCCGTCGCGCTGGTTGGCGCGCACACGGACGTTGATCGGATAGGTAACCTCCCGGCCGGCAATCCTGTCCACGCCCGGTACGCTGGGATCGCTGAGCACGACGTCTTGGAACGCCTCATCCACCCGTATGGCTGCCGCCAGCTGTTGCAGCACCCCGATCACCCGGTCGGGGTTTTCGCGAGAGCTGACATTGACGGCAAGGGACGCCACGGAGAAGTCACGGGACAGGTTGGAGACCGTGGCGATCTGGCTGTTCGGAACGATGTACAGCGTGCCGTCCCCGTCGCGCAGCTTGGTGCAGCGCAGAGTCAGGTCTTCGACCGTTCCTTGCAGGCCGGCGATCTTGACGACATCGCCCACGCTGAACTGGTCCTCGATCAGGATAAAAACCCCGTTGAGCATGTCCTTGAACAGGGATTGCGCTCCGAAGCTGATGCCCAGGCCGATGACGCCGGCGGAGGCAATGAAGGGCCCTAACGGTACGCCGACAGCGCCGAGAATCTGCAGGAAGACGTAGAAGCCGATCAGGCCATACGCGCTGGCGCGAACGATGCCCGCCACTGTGCGTAGCTGCGCGGAACGCCGTGCGTTGCCGACCAGCATGTCTGCCCGGCGGCGCATGCGCCGGGTGAAGAAAAAAGCGAGCCGCTGGGCGATAAAGGCGATCAGAAGCGCCACAGCGATTTTGGGGAGACCTACTTGCACAAACTCAAGCAGATTGGTGTGCCAGCCGTGCTCGATCGACAGCAGGGAATGTTCTTCTTGTGGCACGGCGGTTGTGGGGGGCATGATGGAGGTGTCCTGAGACTTGTTCCGCTCAGGATAGCGAACGCAGCGGGCTCCGCCTACCGGGGGACCGTCGCGGGAGGAAACATGATGGGCCGGCAAGCGCTCCAACCCCGAACCTCATTCACGTCCGGCCGCCTTCTCGCCGGGCTTTCTGCAGGGCTGCTGGTTTATTCGTTCTCCCTTGGGATGGGACAGGTTCCCTCGGCGGGGGACCCCTCTCCAGTCCAGACGGCCCCGGGCACGCACCGCTCCGAGATGGGCCGGGATGCCATGGATTCTGCCAATCCCTTCGGTCCGGGAAATGCCGCGCGCATGCAAAAAATGCGTGAAGAGGAACGCCACAAGAAGCTGGTGGCGGACACGGCAAGACTGGTGGCCCTGACCGGTGAGCTGAAAGCCGAAGTGGAAAAGTCGTCCAAGGATGAGCTCTCTCTGGATGTGGTCCGCAAGGCGGCAGAGATCGAAAGGCTCGCCCGGGACGTCAAGGAACGGATGAAAGGCTGAGTCGAACCGAACTTAACCGACCAGGCCGGTGAGCAAAGTCTCGCCCGCGGACGCGTACAATCTTCTGGTAAATCACCGGGGAGGATCACGCCGGGTGGCAGCGAAGAGGCGAGTGGACAGCAGGGTTAGAGCAGTTCTCCTGATACCGGGGAGCGCAGAACGATGGAGAAGGTCGTTTTCCCTGATAGAAAACGACGCGAACGGTCTCAATGCGCTCTACACCTTCAGGAGAACTGCTCTATGGAAGGCGTGACAGTGACGGTACGCGACACCTCTCCCGAGCCGGTAAACAAGGGCGGCTTGCGGGACGAACAGCTGTTGCAGTTCTACCGCCTGATGCTGCTTTCACGGCGCGTGGACGACCGCGAAATCCTGCTGAAGCGGCAACAAAAGATCTTTTTCCAGATCTCCTGTGCGGGACATGAGGCTCTGTTGGTGGCGGCCGGCATGGCCCTGAAGCCGAGCTACGACTGGTTCTTCCCCTACTACCGTGACCGGGCGATCTGCCTGGCGCTGGGCAATACCGCCGAAGAGCAGCTCCTGCAGGCAGTGGGCGCGGCGTCGGACCCTGCCTCCGGTGGACGGCAGATGCCCTCGCACTGGACCAGCAAAAGATTGAATATCGTCTCACCTTCGTCTTCGACGGCGACCCAATGCCTCCATGCGGTGGGATGCGCGGAGGCCGGACGCTACTTCAGCCGGCATCCGGAGTCAGCCGCCAAACCACCCGCGACGGGCAAGCCGGACTACCGACACTTCAAGGATGTGCACTTCGAAGCTGACGAGGTGGTCTACGTCTCCATCGGCGAAGGATCCACCAGCCAGGGCGAGTTCTGGGAGTCGCTCAACACGGCCTCCAACCTGAAGCTGCCGGTGCTATACGTCGTGGAAGACAACGGCTATGCGATCTCTACGCCTGTGGAGGCGAACACGCCGGGCGGCAATATCTCTACGCTGGTGGCCAACTTTCCAAACTTCCATTTCGCCGAGGTGGACGGGACAGACGCCGTGGCCAGCTACGAAGCCATGGCCAGGGCGGTGGCGTACTGCCGGTCCGGGCAGGGTCCGGCGCTGGTGCACGGACACGTAATCCGGCCCTATTCGCACTCGCTCAGTGACGACGAGACGCATTACCGGGCCGCCGAAGAGCTCGAAGCGGACGCTCTGCGCGACCCGATCTCCCGCATGCGGGCGTGGCTTGTCGGCAATGGCATCGCTGACGACGAGCATATCCGTGAGATCGAAAAGGGTGTCGAGATCGAGGTGCAGCGTGCCAGTGATCGTGCCCTGGAGGCCGCGCCGCCACAGCCTCTCAGCATTTTGAAGCATGTGTACTCTGAAGATCTCCGGCCGACCGATGCGGTTTTTGCCTCGGAGCCCATGGCTGCGTCTCCGGCGGCCACCGATCGGACGATGCTGGACGGCATCAACGCCTGCCTGCGCGACGAGATGCGCCGCGACGGACGTATTGTGGTCTTTGGCGAAGATGTTGCCGATGCGACCCGCGATCGCGATCTACGCTCGGGCAAGCTGAAGGGCAAGGGTGGCGTCTTTAAGGTCACGGCCGGGCTGCAGAAGGAGTTCGGCGGCGATCGCGTGTGGAATGCGCCCCTGGCCGAGGCCAACATCACGGGCCGGGCGATCGGCATGGCCGTACGCGGTCTGAAGCCGGTGGTGGAGATTCAATTCTTTGATTACATCTGGCCGGCTATGCACCAGATGCGGAATGAGTTATCGGTGATGCGCTGGCGCTCCAACGGCACTTTCACCAATCCTTTGGTAATGCGCGTTCCTATCGGCGGCTACCTGACCGGCGGGTCGATCTACCACTCGCAGTCCGGGGAAAGCATCTTCACCCACACCCCGGGCGTGCGGGTCGTGATGCCTTCCAACACGCTGGACGCCGTGGGGCTGTTAAGGACGGCCATCCGCTGCGATGATCCAGTGCTCTTTCTGGAGCACAAAAATCTGTACCGCGCCACCTATGGGCGGGCGCCTTACCCAGGGCCGGAGTACACCGTTCCGTTCGGCAAAGCCCGGATTGTGCGGCCGGGCAAGGACCTGTCTCTTATCACCTACGGGGCGGTTGTACCCCGGGCGTTGCAGGCCGCGCAACGTATGGAGCGGGAGCGCGGGATCGATGTCGAGATCCTGGATCTTCGCAGTCTGGCGCCGTATGACTGGGAAGCGATCACAGCCAGCGTGCGCAAAACCAGCAAGGTTCTGATCGCGCATGAGGACATGCTGAGCTGGGGTTATGGCGCGGAACTGGCCGCGCGCATCGGCGATGAACTCTTCCATGACCTTGACGCGCCCGTGCGCCGGGTCGCGGGCATGGATACCTTTGTCGCCTACCAACCCCTGCTCGAGGACGCGATTCTGCCCCAGGCAGACCGTATCTTTGAGGCAATGGCCGACCTGGCTGCCTTCTAGCCGCAACCTCGACGTGCCGTTCGGGTTAGGAAGGATAGCGGCTCCGAGGCCGCATCCTTCCACGAGGTCGCCCATGCCGCATCGTCGCAATCGCCCGCAGTGGATCACCCAGTGCCGCCGGTCAGCTCTCGCGGCACTCACGAGTACGCTCTGCGTTGCCATGGCGTTGCCGGCCGATCTGGTCGCCGAGTCCCGCACGGCCGCGTCCGCGAAGACGGCCAGGACCTCTACCAAGACCTCCGCACGGAAGCACGCCGCGACAACCCATCTCACGCCCGAGCAGCGGACGTTGCACGCGTTGAACCGGTTCAGCTTTGGGCCGCGGCCAGGCGAGCTGGCGGAGGTGCAGGCCATCGGCGTCGACGCCTGGTTTGCGCGGCAGCTGCACCCTGAGAGCCTCCCGGATGATGCCCTGGCTCTGCGGCTCGCACAGTACCCTGCCATGCAGCTGCCGCAGGATCAGCTGGTCGCGCGCTTTCCCACGCCCGGGATGCTGCGTCGCTACAGTCGCGGTGGCCTCCCCGCGCCGGCCGACCCCGTCGAACGCGCCATCTACGCTGACGGCGCGTTTCGTTATCAGGAAAAGGCTGAGGGGAAACAGGCGGCCCTCGGAGCTCGTACGCCGGACAAAGCCGCCACGCCCTCCAACAGTCCCGTGCCGATCGTTCGCGCCCAGGCAGGGTCCGTCAGCACGCCCGCCCCGCCGTCCGCGCCAGTTCCGCAGGAGACTGTGGCCAGCCTGAAAGATGCGGTCCTCGCCCTTCCGCCGGGTATGCGCGTCGGGAGGCTGGCCGCTTTGCCCCCCGAGCAGATGAATGACCTGCAAGGCGCGTTTAAAGGGCCGGACCAGGCCAGACTCATCGCTGGCCTCAGCCCTGAACAGGTGGAGCAGGTGGCCGCCCTGCGTTCGCCGGAGCGGCTGATCGATGCGGAGGTGTTGAGCACGCGCCTGCTCCGCGACGTGTACTCGCAGCGGCAACTGCAGGCGGTGATGACGGATTTTTGGCTGAATCACTTCAGCGTCTACCTGCACAAAGATGGGAACGAGCCCTACCTGCTGCCCGCCTACGAACGTGAGGCGATCCTGCCGCATGCGCTGGGCCGGTTTGAGGACCTGCTGATCGCAACGGCGGAAAGCCCCGCGATGCTGCTGTATCTAGACAATTGGGAGAGCCTGGGGCCGAACTCCAAAGCCGCCGGTCGCGCAACGAACGCGACTTATGCCAAGCTCAACCGACCCAGCAGCCTGCCGTCAGCCAAAGCCACGGCAAAGGCCCTCAAGGGCATCAATGAGAACTACGCTCGCGAGCTCATGGAGCTGCACACGCTGGGCGTCAAGGGCGGCTACACCCAAGGGGATGTGATCGAGGTCGCCCGCTGTTTTACCGGCTGGACCATCGACCGGCCCGAAGATGGGGGCACCTTCCAGTTCAACGCCAATCGCCATGAGCCCGGGCCCAAGGTCGTGCTTGGCCACGTCATTCCGGAGGGCGGCATGAACGAAGGCCTGGCGGTGCTGCATCTTCTGGCCACAAGCCCCGCAACGGCGCACATCATTTCGCAGAAGCTGGCGGAGCGTTTCGTCAGTGATGCGCCACCGGCTGCCCTGGTCAATCGCATGGCCGCGACCTTCCTGAAGACCGACGGCGACATAGCGGCGGTGCTGACCACGTTGTTCCATTCCCCCGAGTTCTGGTCGCCTGACGTCTACCGGGCCAAGGTGAAAACGCCCCTGGAGTACGTGGCTTCGGCGTTGCGCGCCACCGATGCCGAGGTGACCAACCCCGCACCGCTGGTGCAGTCAATGGATCGCCTGGGCATGCCACTGTACGGCATGCAGACGCCCAATGGCTACTCCTGGCAGGCGGACTCCTGGGTCAGCAGCAACGCGCTTCTGACCAGGATGAATTTCGCGCTGGTGCTGAGCGGCAATCGCCTGGGGGGAACAAAGCTTTCCTGGCCGGAGCTGCTCGGGGGTGGCGTCCAGGCAACAGCGATCCCGACGGGGGATACGGAAGGCCGTCTCGAACGGGCCCTGCTGGGACAGCCTGCTGCGGCACAGACACGCGACGCCGCTCTGGGCGGTGCCGTTGTCCCTGGCGTCCAGGCCCAGGCGGAAGAGAGCTTTCGGGGAACAACGGTTGATTTGAAGCAGGGCAACGGGCAGGGAAAGGACGCCGGGGCGATGGTGCGGGTGGGAGCAGGTCGCGGCCCGGCCGTGGCGAAGGCTCCGGAGACGCCCCTGGCCACGACGGCTGGTCTGCTGCTGGGCTCGCCGGACTTTCAGCGCCGCTGATTCAGAGTTGGCGCTGCAAACAAAGGCAAGCTGTACCCGAGTGGCACGTGGGGAGAGGGAAGCATGGCAAACAAGACGATCTATACCGACGAGAGCGGCTGGGGATGCGACATGCATGGCCGCGACCTATCCCGGCGTAACGGCATCACCCGGCGTGGCTTCCTGAAACATGGTGCGCTGGCGCTGGTGGGAACCTCGGTCATCCCCGCGTTTCTGACCCGCTCCGTCTACGCCCAGATGGACACGGCTGCGGCCAACGGCAAGAAGCTGATCGTGATCTTCCAGCGCGGCGCGTGTGACGGGCTCAATGTCGTGGTGCCCTACGCCGAACCGAACTACTACGCCATGCGCCCCACGATCGGGATCGGGAGGAAGGACGTCGTGGATCTGGACGGCTTCTTCGGATTGCACCCGGCGATGGCCTCCCTGAAGCCGCTATGGGATGCTAAGCATCTTGCCGCTGTCCACGCGGTGGGCTCGCCGGACCCCACGCGGTCGCATTTCGACGCCCAGGACTATATGGAGTCAGGCACGCCAGGCGTCAAGGCCACCACGGATGGATGGCTGAACCGTGC
Organism: uncultured Acidobacteriaceae bacterium; assembly: GCA_964243645.1. Taxonomy (GTDB): domain Bacteria; phylum Acidobacteriota; class Terriglobia; order Terriglobales; family Acidobacteriaceae; genus Granulicella. The sequence continues at coordinate 30,043 of CAXTGE010000011.1, forward strand.
GCTGGCTGCGGAGCCCACGCGGTCGAAGCTATCGCCCTTCCGCGCCGTGGCCCTGGGCAGCCAGGTGCCGCGGACTTTACAGGGACATGTGCCGGCGGTGGCGGTCGCCAACGTGCAGGACTTCTCGGTAGGCGGCCGCGGGCCTGAGCCCTCCCCGGTGGCCAATGCGTTTCAGGCCATGTATGACAGGAGCACCGACGCCATATTGCACGGGACGGGGCAGGAGACCTTTGAAGCGGTGCGTATGCTCAAGGCCGCGGATCCTGCGAAATATAAGCCCGCAGCCGGCGTCAGCTATCCAAACACCCCTTTCGGCAACAGCATGAAGCAGATTGCGCAGCTCCTGAAGGCGAACCTGGGTGTTGAAGCTGCCTTTGCCGATGTGGGCGGCTGGGACACCCATCAGAATCAGGGCGGGGCCACAGGCCAGCTCGCCAACCGACTTCGTGAGTTTGCCGACAGCCTCGCTGCTTTCTGGCGCGACATGGGCGAGGGTGCCGAGCAGATCACGCTCGTGACTATGTCGGAGTTTGGCCGGACCGCGCACCAGAACGGCACGGGTGGCACCGATCATGGGCATGCCAATGTGATGTTTGTTCTGGGTGGATCGGTGAAGGGCGGGGAGGTCTACGGTCGTTGGCCGGGCCTGGGCAGCGATCAGTTGAACGAGGGCCGGGACCTCACGGTGACTACAGATTTCCGTAGCGTTCTCGCCGAAGCCTCCGCACATTGTCTCGGTACGAGGCATGTACAGGCTGTCTTTCCAGGGTCGCAGCTCGATCAGGCATCCTACTTGCATTACCTGTAGTGCAGACAGCGCCTCCCACCTCTGTGGGATGGCCTACATCCTGAATTCAGTAGAAGATGTCATCAAAGTTGTGGAAAACAGAAGAACCTTTTCTCCACAGCCGCGTCTTTACAGGTGTAGCTCCCAACTGCCGGGCCAGCACTTCCCTCGGTACCCGGCATCCCCCATCCGCAGCACCCCTTCCCACCCTCCATCCAGGCTCCTGCATATCGGAGCCTCACGCCTCTCCAGGGCTCCCGGTAGATCGGGAGCCTTCGCGCCTTTTCCTGCACTGGAGAGCTAGTGCGAAGGCGTAAGTGTCGGAACGGGAGTGTCCATATAGGTGTCGAGGAAGCGCCGGACTGCAGCGGTGATGGAAGCCATGCCGGCATTCGGAGCAAGCTCCGTTGTGATCTTAGGGTCAGCGGCCCGCAGGGCGAACTCCGGCGCGGCTCCCCGGGTGAAGCTGATCAGCAGCTTGGGGGTGCGCAGGGTGTGCAACGCATCGGCGAGCGGGAAGCGCTCGTGAAAAAGCAGTGAGATAGGCACCACGCGGGAGCGTTGATCGGCCTGCACCCGGGAAGCCGTATCCCCATCGGCATCGAGGAGAAGGAGGCCTGCAATGCCGGGCTGCTGTCGGCTGAGTTCGGTGGCGAGCGACGCGCCGAGGCCGTTTCCAAAGACCAGGGTGCGCGTCAGCGGAATCTTTTGTGTTTCAGTAAGGAAGCGCAGCCCGTCCCGGGCGTCTTCCCCCATCATGCGCTGCGTGGGATGCCGGCCATCACTCAGGCCATAACCGCGGTAATCGAAGAGCAGCACATTCAGGCGGGCGTCGTGCAGGGCCTTCGCTAAAGGCAGCGCATCGCTCATCGAGCCGTTTTCACCGTGCAACAGCAGGACGGCTGGATCCGACGATAGATCGCCTGGGATCCACCATCCCGTAAGCTGCGGCTTGCCGGCGACATCGTCCCCAAAGCGAACGCTCCGAAACGCAAGCCCCTGTGAGGCTGGGGTTTGGGCTACCGTGCGGGAGGGATGCAGAACGAACTCCCATTGCGTGCTGTAGAAGAACAGGCAGAGTGTGATGTACGCGCAAAGCAGCCCGACAGCAAAGACGGCAGCGACAGCTTTCAGCATCCAGAGAGGTTCCACAACCTCAGGGAGCTCTGCTTGCGGTACGCGGGGGCGGGCTGGTCCGGCAGGGGGCAAAGAGTCGGTCCTCCCCTCGCATCTTACGTGGAGCGGAAGGGGAACACGCATGGCGGAGTGGGTTAGGCTTTGCAGCGCGCAGGAAGCGCCGAAAGACGGTGAGGTTACAGAGGTCGAGGCCGGCGGCACGCAGGTATGCCTCGCGAACATTGGCGGCACCCTGCATGCCATGGACAATCTTTGTCCACACCGGCAGGGCCCGTTGGGCCAGGGCTGGGTGGAAGGGCAGGCCGTGATCTGCCCCTGGCATGCGTGGGCGTTCGACGTGCATACGGGTGTTGCCGCCGAGCCGGAACGTGCGCAGGTAAAAATTTTCCCGATTCGGAACGAGAATGACGAGATTCTGGCGGACCTCCGTTGATTCCTAAAGAATCGTGTCGCGTGGACAAACTTTCCTCCTGCCGACGTGCTCTGATAGAGCGTCGGGTACTGATGCCTCTCAGGCGATCAGTACGACAGGAGACTCAGGAAATGACATTCAAGCGGACCTTGCTCTCGATCTTTGCTCTGGCGGTTCTTTTCGGAACAATGAACTCGGCAGAAGCGCAGTATCACCACCGGCATCATCGCCATCACCATCACCATGGCTACAACCGCTAGGATTGGCGGACGTCCACAAAGCCCGGCTTCGGCCGGGCTTTGTGCTGCCCCACGCGATTTCGGGCGAGTGACTGGTAAACTTGGGCGATTGCCTTGAGAGGGGAGAGATCATGCAGGCTGTGCTCGCCCTGGAAGACGGGCGTGTGTTTCGAGGGCGGAGCTTTGGCGCACCGGTGGAGCGGGTGGGCGAGGTCGTCTTCAACACGTCGCTGACGGGCTACCAGGAGATCTTCACGGATCCGTCCTATGCAGGACAGATCGTGGTTTTGACCAATCCCCAAATCGGGAACTACGGCACCTCGCCGTCGGATGCAGAATCCGCGCGCCCTTATATAGAGGGCCTCATCGTCCGGGAGTTCTCCCCCATCAGCTCGAACTGGCGCTCCACGGAGGTCACCGATGAGTACCTGGAGCGCAATGGCATCCCGGTGGTGGCGGATGTGGACACGCGCGCGATCGTGCGGCACCTCCGCACCCACGGCGTCATGCGGGGCTGCCTATCGACCGACGTGGCCGATATCGAGGCGCTGGTCGCCAAAGCGCGTGCCCATCGCACCATGGACGGCACCGACCTGGCGAGTGTCGTGAGCACGAAGCAGACGTATCAGTGGACATCCGCCGACGAGCGCAATGGGACTGGGGATAAGCTGCTGCCGCTTGACAACGCGACCGCTGGGGAGCCGATGCACGTGGTGGCCTATGACTTCGGCATCAAGCAGAATATTCTGCGCATGCTGACTCGGGAGAACTGCCGCGTGACGGTTGTGCCGGCGAAGACGCCCGCCTCCGACGTACTGGCGCTGCATCCGGACGGGGTCTTCTTCTCCAACGGCCCTGGCGACCCAGAGCCGCTGGAGTATGCCCAGGACACCATCCGCGAGCTGCAGGGCAAGACGCCCCTGTTCGGCATCTGTCTGGGACATCAGCTGTTCGGCCTCGCGCTGGGCGGCAAGACCTACAAGCTCAAGTTCGGCCACCATGGCGGCAATCATCCGATCAAGAACCTGGAGACAGGCAAAGTCGAGATCACGGCCCAGAACCACAACTTCAATGTGGATCCGGAGAGCCTGCCGCACGACGTCGCGGTGACGCACGTGAATCTGAACGACAACACGCTCGCCGGCCTGAAGCACAAAACCGATCCCATGTTCAGCGTGCA
>CAXTGE010000011.1:33897-35344 GCA_964243645.1 uncultured Acidobacteriaceae bacterium
GAGATCGCCGATCGGACTTACATCGAGCCTTTGACCGAGGCCTTCGTTGAGGCCATTCTGCGCGCCGAGCTGGAGCGCATGCCCCCGAGCAGCGGCAAGTTTGCCGTGCTGCCGACCGTCGGCGGTCAGACAGCGCTGAATCTTGCCGTCGAACTTGCTGATAAAGGCGTGCTCGATCAGCTCGGCATTGAGCTCATCGGGGCCAAGCTGGAGGCCATCAAAAAGGCCGAAGATCGCCTGCTCTTCAAGGACGCGATGAAGAAGATCGGGCTCGACATGCCCCGGTCGATGCTGGTCAACAACATCCGAGACGGCCTGGAGTTCGCGGTCAAGCTGGGCTTCCCGGTGGTGATCCGGCCGAGCTTCACCCTGGGTGGCTCAGGCGGCGGCATCGCGTACAACCGCGAGGAGTTGATGGAGATTCTCTCGCGCGGCATCGATCTCTCACCCGTGCACGAGTGCCTGCTTGAGGAGTCGGTGCTGGGCTGGAAGGAATATGAACTCGAGGTCGTGCGCGATCTCAATGACAACGTCGTCATCATCTGCTCGATCGAGAACTTCGATCCGATGGGCGTGCACACGGGCGACTCCATCACGGTGGCGCCGGCACAGACGCTCAGCGACCGCGAGTACCAGCGCATGCGCGACGCGGCCATTGCGGTCATTCGCGAGATCGGCGTGGAGACCGGCGGCTCCAACGTGCAGTTCGCCGTGGACCCGCAGACAGGCCGCATGACGGTCATCGAGATGAACCCGCGCGTGTCGCGCTCCTCGGCGCTGGCCTCCAAGGCCACAGGCTTTCCCATCGCGAAGATCGCGGCGCGGCTTGCCGTCGGCTACACGCTGGACGAGCTGCAGAACGACATCACCAAGGCCACGCCTGCATGCTTTGAGCCAACGATTGACTATGTCGTCGTGAAGATCCCGAAGTGGCAGTTTGAAAAGTTCCCCGGCGCGAACGAAACGCTGGGGCCGCAGATGAAGTCCGTCGGCGAGGTCATGGCGATCGGTCGCACCTTCAAGGAAGCGATGATGAAGGCCATTCGGTCGCTCGAGACGGGCAAAAAGGTCGGCGCGGACGACATCGATCCACGCCGCCAGACGCAGCGCCTGGTGACGCCGCATCCGGAGCGCCTCAATTATCTGCGCTACGCCTTTGAACATGGCATGGCGGTCCGCGAGGCCGCACGCCTCACCGGCATGGATCCCTGGTTTTTGCACCAGATGAAGCTGATTGCCGACGAGCAGAAGACCCTCGGCGAACGCGGTTTGGAGGCCATGGACGGCTTCGGTCTGCAGATCGCCAAGCGCATGGGGCTGTCGGACGAGAGGCTTGCTTCCCTCTTCGGTCTGGAAGGCAAGGCCGGTGCCGACCACGTGCGTGCGATTCGAGAGAAGCTCGGCGTCAAGCCGGTCTTCAAGCTGGTGGACACCTGCGCGGCGGAGT
>CAXTGE010000012.1:0-3561 GCA_964243645.1 uncultured Acidobacteriaceae bacterium
TAGCTGACTAGGTGGCCCATTTTCTCGCGCTTGGTCTCAAGGTAGCGCTCAAAGGTGGGTTCGGAGGGAATTGTTGCGTCGATGCGTTCCGTGACCCGGATGCCAGCGGCTTCGAGAGCCGAGACCTTTTCCGGATTATTTGTGATCAAGCGGACGGCGGAGATGCCCATCTGCTTCAGGATCTCGGCCGGCAGCTCGAAGCCGCGCAGGTCGGTGGGAAAGCCGAGCTGGTGATTGGCCTCGATGGTGTCCAGACCCCCATCCTGTAGCTCATAGGCGCGCAGCTTGGCCATCAGGCCGATGCCGCGGCCTTCCTGCTGCTCATAGAGCAGGATGCCGGCACCCTCGGCCGCGATACGCTTCAGGGCCAGGTGGAGCTGGTCATGGCAGTCGCAGCGTAGCGAGTGAAAGACATCGCCGGTCAGGCATTGCGAGTGGATGCGCACGACGGGCGTCGCGCCGTGGATGTCACCCATCACCAGGGCGACGGCCGCTTCGAGCGGTTGGCGAGTGGGATCGCCGGGCTGCGGAATGCCTTCGAAGCCAAGAATGCGGAAGTGTCCCCAACGGGTGGGGAAGGCGGCATCCGCTATTTTGGCGAGACTTAACAGAGGCATGGCAACAGTTTAGATTCCGCAAAGACTCCAGGGATTCGCGTTCACGCTGGCGAGAGGCGAGTGCGCGCGTAGAGTAAAGGCGTGCATGGCATCGACAACAAGCTGCTGCTGATCTCGTTGCTCGTAAAGCTGGGCGTGGCGGCGGCTGTGGCGAGCTCTCTGGCGCGTTCGGTACGCTTCAAGCGATTGCTTCTCCTTGAGGATCGAAGCCAAGGCGAGATGCTGAAACTGCTGGCTTGGATCTGCGTGCCCTTGGCGCTGGGCGTGTGGGTGCGGGTGCGCGTACCAAACTTTCTGGCTGCCGACCTTTCCCTGCAGGCGACGGCCCTGATTGGCCTGCTGCTGGGAGCCCGGCCGGCGGCTCTGGGCGGGGCGTTACTGGCACTTCCGGCGCTGGGGCATCATGAGTGGCTCGCGCTGCCGGTGAACGTGGGAGTCGGCCTATTGTTCGGCGCGTTCCGCCGTTTTGTCGATCTAGAGGCGATTTGGTCCTTCTCGCCCCTGATCGACCTGAGCATCTACCGGTGGGTGCGGCGCACGCTGCGGCGGCCCAATCTGGATCGCCAGATCTCCCTGCTCGTCCTGCTGACGGTTACCCAGCTGGTCGCCAGTTTTCTGGCGGAGATGGAACCCCACCGCTACTTTGAGCTGAGTTCCTCCCACTGGCTGCTGCAGGCTCTGGTCTGCGCGTGTACACCGGTGATCGTGGGCATCCCGTTGAAGATATGGAATGCGGTCCGGATCGAACGCAAGCTGGAGGAGCAGAGCCGGCTGCTGATGGAGGCGCGCCTGGATGCGTTGCAGCGCCAGATCAACCCCCATTTCTTGTTCAACACGATGAACTCTATTGCCTCCCTGATCCGTTCCGAGCCGGAGCTAGCGCGGGAGATGATTGTGAAGCTCAGCCGCATCCTGCGTACGCTCCTGCGAGAGCGCGATGCCTTTGTGCCTCTGGAAGAAGAGCTCGCGTTTACCGATGACTACCTGGATATCGAGGTGGTGCGCTTTGGCGAAAAACTGCAGGTGGTGAAGGAGATCTCGGAGGAGGCGCTGCACCTGGAGGTGCCCAGTATGCTGCTGCAGCCCTTGATCGAGAACAGCATCAAGCATGGTCTGGAACCGCGCCTGCATGGGGGCACGGTAACGCTGCGAGGACGCGTGGCGGAAGGCCAATTGCTGCTTGAGGTAGAGGACGACGGCGTGGGCATCTCGCCGGAGCGGGCCGTGGAGCCGGGCGCCCTATCCAGCGACGGTACAGGCATAGGGATGCGCAATGTGCGTGAGCGCATCCAGGTGCTCTACGGAGGACGCGGCGAGGTGGAGGTCATCAGCAGGCCGGGGCGGGGAACCCGTATCCGCTTGCTTTTGCCGGTGCTGACGCGGCAGGATGTGAAGCTACGCGGCGTGGGTGTGCTGGCGCAGGTCTAGGGAAGCCTCGTCGTATAGGGCCAATACGTTGGGTCCTCTTTGTTAGAATGGCCGCGGTGGAGAGTCCCTTGACTGAACGGCTTGACTGAACTGATTGAAAGCATTGTTGGCCTCGGTGGCCGGTCAGTTCCGGTGGACAAGCGGCCACGCCTGGAAGAACGGCTACATCACAGGATTGCCCGCAACCGGGCCAAACGCAGGAACGACGGAAGGCAGAAGCAGCAAATGATTGAGATTGTCTCCATCCAAGCACGGGAGATCCTGGACAGCCGTGGCAACCCGACGGTTGAAGCCGACGTGATCCTGCAAGACGGCGCTCGCGGGCGCGCGGCCGTCCCAAGCGGTGCCTCCACGGGCGAGCACGAGGCGGTGGAACTGCGTGATGGCGACAAGGAGCACTATCTCGGCAAGGGTGTGCTGCAGGCTGTGGAGAACGTGGAGAGCATCATCGCTCCGGAGCTCAAAGGGCTGGACGCTAGCAATCAGCGATTGATCGATGCGACCATGCTGTCGCTCGACGGGACGGAAAACAAGGGCCGGCTGGGCGCGAATGCCATTCTGGCTGTTTCGATGGCCTGTGCGCGTGCGGCTGCCGAGGCGCTTGGCATGCCGCTCTACCGCTATTTGGGTGGCGTAAATGCATGCATCCTGCCTACGCCGATGATGAACATCCTCAACGGCGGCGCGCATGCGGATAACAACGTGGACTTCCAGGAGTTCATGGTGATGCCGGTGGGGGCGGAGAGCTTTTCCGACGCGCTGCGCTGGGGTACCGAGGTGTTCCACACGCTGAAGGGCGTGCTGAAGAAGCGCGGCTACAACACGTCGGTTGGCGATGAAGGCGGCTTCGCGCCGTCGCTGAAGTCCAACGTTGAGGCCATCGAAGTGATCCTTGAGGCGATCGAACTGGCGGGCTACAAGGCCGGGGAAGAGATCGGCATCGCGCTGGATCCGGCAGCCAGCTCGTTCTTCGATAAGAGCAAAGGGCGCTATGTCTTTCACAAGTCCGACAAGAGTGAGAAGACCTCCGAGCAGATGGCGAGCTATTGGGAGAGCTGGACACGCCAGTACCCGATCGTGTCGCTGGAAGACGGTCTGGACGAGAATGACTGGACCGGCTGGCGCCTGTTGACCGAGAAGATCGGGCGCAAGGTGCAGCTTGTAGGGGATGACCTGTTCGTGACCAATACGAAGATGCTGCAACGGGGCATCAACGAGGGCGTGGCGAACTCCATCCTGGTGAAGGTGAACCAGATCGGCACGATCTCCGAGACGCTGGACGCCATTGAGCTGGCGCGACGCAACGGGTATACGGCGATCATCTCGCACCGATCGGGTGAGACCGAAGATACGTTCATTGCAGACCTCGCCGTTGGTACGGGCGCGGGTCAGATCAAGACCGGATCGGCCTCGCGCACGGACCGCATCGCCAAGTACAACCAGCTGCTGCGCATTGAAGAAGAGCTGGGTGGGGCGGCGCTTTTCCTGGGTCGTACCGCTGTGAACTGCGCGGAGT
>CAXTGE010000012.1:3661-5957 GCA_964243645.1 uncultured Acidobacteriaceae bacterium
ATTCTTGATGGTTGGGGTTACCGCACCGAGACGCATGGCAATGCCATCGCCCTCGCGCGGAAGCCCACCTATGACATGCTGCTGCGTGAGTATCCGAACACGTTGATTCGTGCCAGTGAGCAGTTCGTGGGCTTGCCCGATGGGCAGATGGGCAACTCAGAGGTGGGGCATCTAAACCTTGGCGCCGGTCGCGTGGTGCGCATGGACATGACCCGCATCGATGCGGCCATCGCCTCCGGCGAGTTCTTCAGCGATGCAACGATTGTGGCGGCGATGGATCATGCCGGGGTCGAAGGTCGTGCACTGCATCTGATCGGCCTGGTGTCGGATGGCGGGGTGCACTCGCATCAGCGGCATCTATATGCGCTGCTGCGCATGGCGGCTTCGCGCGGACTGACTCGCGTATATGTCCACGCCTTCATGGACGGGCGTGACACCCTGCCGACCTCGGGCGCGGGCTACTTGGAACAGCTGCAGGCGCGCTTCACCGAATACGGTGTGGGTAAGCTGGCAAGTGTGAGCGGCCGTTATTTCGCCATGGACCGCGACCTGCGCTGGGAGCGGGAGCATAGAGCTTTCAATGCCATGGTGAAAGGGCGGGCGGACGGTGGCGCTTACCAGGATCCCGTGGAGCGCGTCCGCGAGAGTTATAACAATGACGTGAGCGACGAGTTTATCGAGCCGTTCGTGTGTGTAGACGTACACGGCGAGCCGATTGCGCGGATCGCGGACCGCGATGCGGTGATCTGCTTCAACTACCGCGCCGACCGTGTGCGGCAGATTACACGCGTGCTGGCGCGGCGCAGTGGACTAACGAAGCATGGCGGCATCGATCTGCCCAAGGCCGATGAGCTCGAGCTCGAGATCCCGCGCGAGGATGTTTCGGCGGACCTGCACTTTGTCACGATGACGCAGTATGACAAGAAATTTGCGCTGCCAACGATCATTCCGCCGGAGAGCATGGACAATCTGCTTGCCAACGTCATGGCGAAGCATGAATTGCGCAATTTGCGCGTGGCCGAGACGGAAAAGTATGCCCATGTGACCTACTTTTTCAACGGCGGTATTGAGAAGCCCTTTGCCGGCGAGGATCGTGAGCTGGTGCAGTCCAAGAAGGTAGCCACCTACGATCTCGCGCCGGAGATGTCGGCGGAGGGCATCGGCGATATCGTGGAGCGGTCCCTGGGCGACCGGGCCTTCGATGTGATGATCGTGAACTTCGCGAATGCCGACATGGTGGGTCACTCCGGCAAGATGGAACCCACCGTAAAGGCGGTGGAGGCTATAGATGCGCAGCTGGCACGCATCTATAGTGCCGTGCGCGCCGCCGGGGCGAGCTGGATTCTGACCGCCGATCATGGCAATGCCGAGATGTTGATCGACCCTGTATCAGGTGGACCGCACACGGCGCATACCACCAACCCTGTGCCCTTCCTGCTGGTCACGGAGCATGGCCGCAAGATCGGGGTGCGGGATGGTGGAAGCCTGCGCGATATCTCGCCGACGATCCTGAGTTTACTCGAGCTGCAGCTACCACCGGAGATGACCGGTGGCGATCTGCGGGTTCTTCCCGCCTAGGGCTGTTTTCCTGTAGCCGTGGCTACCATTGACGTGCTCAGGCCAGTTTTCTTGGAAGAAAACTGGCGCGAACTGTCTCGGCTCAGCACCCCACCTGCAGGAGAACAGCTCTAGCCGGAATTCGCGATCGTTACTCGCTAAGAACGATCGCTTAGAGCGCGCGGCGGTTCTCCAGGGCGCGCATCATGGTTACCTCGTCAGCGTATTCGATATCGGAGCCTGCCGGCACGCCAGTCGCGATTCGCGTGACGGCAAGAGCCGGGCGAAGCTTGTGGGCCTCGTCGGCCACATAGCGTGCGGTCGCTTCGCCTTCCACCGTTGGACTGGTAGCCAGGATCAGTTCGCCGCCGTCTTCGGCCTGCTCCAGCCGCGGCCAGAGATTGCTCAGGCGCAGCTGATCCGGCCCTACGCCATTCACCGGGGAGAGTGTGCCGTGCAGCACGTGATAGACCCCGTTCCAGGTGCGGGTCTTCTCGATGGCTGCAATGTTGGTCGGCTCTTCCACGACGCAGATCTGGCGATGATTGCGGGACGGGCCCGAGCAGTAGTTGCAGGGATCGACATCGGTGACGTTGTTGCAGATCGAACAGAGCCGCAGTGCCTGCTTGAGCGCATGGATGGCACCGGCCAGCGCGGCGGCGTCCCCGTCCGTGCTGCGCAGGATGTGAAAGGCAAAGCGCTGCGCGGTCTTGGTGCCCACACCGGGTAGCTTGCGAAG
>CAXTGE010000012.1:6057-14658 GCA_964243645.1 uncultured Acidobacteriaceae bacterium
GCGTCCTCAAGCTGCTCCGCCGCGGAGGTCTGCCCCTTGGTGTTGAGCAGGGCCCTGACCACCGCTGTCTGCAGAGCCGAGTGGTCCTTGGCGGCCTGAGGCGGGGTCTCTAGCCCGATCGGAGGCTTCCTCTCCGGCTCGTCAGGTGACGGGTATTCCGGGAGGGAAATCACCGCGGTGGGCTGAACTGGAGGCTCGGCAGGTGCTGCGGGTTCCACGGTGACTGGCGCAAGTACACTTCCGAGACTGTCCGTCAGGGGAGCGGGGGAGGAACGAAGTTGCTCCCCCGCACCCGGCACATCCGGAAGGGATGCGGGGATCGGCGGCGGCAGAGGTGTGATGATCTCGGGCCTGGTCAGGGGCGCGGTGAGAGGAGCCGTGCTCCTGGGAGCGACGGTTCTCGCGGCGGGTGCTGGTGGGAGTGAGCGCGTCGGAGCGGCGGGGACCGGCTTCGGAGGAGCTGACGAAGGGGCACCGCCGAGCTGGGAGAGGATTTCCTCTATCGGTATCAGTCGCTGCACATGGACCAGCTTCAGCAGACCGAGTTCGAGGTGCAAACGCTGCTCCTGGCGATAGCCAAGATCGTCAAAGGTGCGCAGGATAATGGCGAGAAAGCGCGAGAGCTCTTCTTCACTGAAGGGCGTGGCGGCGCGGGCAGCACGGCGGCGCTCCTCCAGGGAGATCTGCAGAAGCTCTGCGGCGACGCCGGTGGCATCGCCTTCCGGATCCAGCGCGGTGATTTTGGCGACGATGCAGTTGCGGAGAAACCGGGTGAACTGCCGTGCGATCTGCTGGGGTCCATTGCCAAGATCCAGCAGATGGCCCACGGTGGCCAGCACCGCGGCGGAGTCGTTGTCGTGAACGGCTCTCAGGACGTCCTCAAAGACGACATTGGAGACCGCGCCCATGAGGTCTCGCACTTCAGCAAGCTCGATGTGCGGGCGGCCATCGGGCAGCTGCGGGGCGGAGGCGATGGCTTGGTCCATGATCGACAGGGCATCGCGCATGGACCCGTCACCCGCTTCGGCGAGCAGGCCCAGGGTGGGGTCATCGACAGCGATATGTTCGTCGTCGGAGATCTTGCGTAGCTGGCCGACGATGTCGTCCAGCCGGACGGCATGAAAGCTGAAGTGCTGGCAGCGCGAGCGAATGGTCTGTGGGATGTCCTCCGGCTGCGTGGTCGCCATCATGAAGACAATGTGCTCGGGCGGCTCCTCGAGCGTCTTCAGCAGGGCGTTGAAGGCAGCGTCGGTGATCTGGTGCGCCTCATCAAGGATGATGATCTTGAAGCGATCCCGCGCGGGACGGTAGCGCGCGGCATCGCGCAATTCACGGATCTCGTCGATGCCGCGGTTTGTGGCGGCGTCGATCTCAAGCACGTCGACGGCGTTGCCCTGCCGGATCTCCAGGCAGGAAGCGCACTGCAAACAGGGCTCAGCGGTGGGACGGACCTCGGAGCCGATCGCCCTCTGGCAGTTCAGCGCGGAGGCGAGAATGCGGGCGATGGTGGTCTTGCCGATGCCGCGGTGGCCCGAAAAGATATACCCATGCGCGATGCGGTCCTGCGCGAGGGCGTTCAGCAGCGTGCGGGTGACGTGGTCCTGCCCGACAACGTCGGCGAAGCGTAGAGGACGGTATTTGCGGGCTAGAACCTGGTAGGCCATCGGGCAGAGCTTAGTTTACCGCCGGGAGCCGTGCTTGGTGTCCTGGGATGACTCGGATGCCGTCCAATGTGCCAGCGCCGAACAGAGGCTATCGCCCTCCAACGTCGGAGCAAGGTTCCTTAGCGAATGGGTGCCAGCGAGCTCACGGCCTGGACGGCCTCGCGGACCATGCTGATCGTCTCGGCGATCTCGTCCGGGGTTGTTTCGTGGGTGAGGGTGAAACGCACGGCGGTCTGGGCCACCTCGCGTGCGTATCCCATGGCGGTGAGTACGTGCGAGGGCTCATCCGAGCCCGCCGCGCACGCCGAGCCGCTGGAGCAAAGGATGCCTCGCTCTTCGAGTTGGAGCAGAACGGCCTCGCCGGAGGTGCGGGGAAAGCAGAAGCTGGCATTGTTGGGCAGCCGTTCCGTGGGATGGCCGGTGAGAACGGCTTCGGGAACCGCGGCAAGGACACCCCTGACGAGCTGGTCGCGAAGAACGATGAGGGCGGGAATACGGGTGGGAAGCTCGGTCGCTGTGAGTTCGAGGGCGGTGGCAAAGGCGACGGCGCCCGCCACGTTTTCCGTGCCGGAGCGTCGCGTGCGCTCCTGGCCTCCGCCGTGCAGAACGGGTTCGACCGGGACGCGAGAGCGCAGATACAGTGCGCCAATGCCCTTGGGAGCACCAAGCTTGTGGCCGGAGAGCGAGATGGCATCCGCGCCGAGATCGGGGACGCGGAGAGGGAGCCCGCCGCAGGCCTGCACGGCGTCGGTGTGGAAGGGAACACCGGCAGCGCGGGCGACCTCGGCCAGCTTCGCAATGGGCTCGATCGTACCCACCTCATTGTTGGCGAGCATCACCGAGACGAGCGTGGTGTCCGGGTACTCCTGCAGCGCAGCTTCCAGGGCAGAGGTCGTCAGGCGTGCGGTCCCGTCGACGCCCAAATGGGTAATCGCGAATCCATGGTGACGTTCTAGGTACTCGCAGCTGGCGAGAACGGCTTCATGCTCAATAGGTGTCGTGAGAAGGCAGCGTCCGCGTGGGTTGGCGAGTGCGATGCCTTTGAGGGCGAGGTTATCGGCCTCGGTTCCGCCGGAGGTGAAGATGATCTCGTTGGGACGGCAGCCTAGCACGGTGGCGACGCGTTCACGCGCCGCTTTAAGAGCGCGGGCAGCCTGGTCTCCCAGACTGTGGCTGCTGGACGGGTTGCCGAACGCGCCGGTGAGGTAGGGCCACATGGCCTCGAGCGCTTCGCGGCGGACGGGCGTCGTAGCAGCAGCGTCGAGATAGATCATGGTGAAGGCTCCTGCGGGAACCCGGCTAGGATTCCGGGAGAATGTCCAGGCCTAGATCCAGGGAGCGGACGCTGTGTGTCAGAGCCCCAGCAGAGATCAGGTCCACGCCCGTTTGGGCGATGGCAGCGACCGTGTCCAGGCGAACGTTGCCGCTGGCTTCGACGAGGGCGCGCCCGTTAATCTGCTTGACCGCGGCACGGAGCTGATCCAGGGTGAAGTTGTCCAGAAGTATGGTGTCCGCGCCCCCAGCCAAGACGGCTTCGATCTGGTCCGGGTAATCGACCTCCACCTCGAGATGCGCCGTGTGGGGCAGGTCGGCACGAGCTTGACAAAGGGCAGTGGTGAGGTCCATCCCCCCCTGCGCCGCAAGCACGGCCAGGTGATTGTCCTTGACCAGCATGGCGTCAGAAAGCGAGTAACGATGATTGTGCCCGCCGCCGCAGCGCACGGCGTAGCGCTCCAGCAGGCGGAGACCGGGAGTCGTCTTGCGCGTGTCGACGATCCGGGCTTTCGTCCCAGCGACCGCAGCCACAAATTTTGCGGTGAGGGTGGCGATCCCGCTTAGGCGTTGCACCAGGTTCAGGGCTACTCGCTCGGCCTGTAATATGGCGCGGGCTGGGCCCTCCGCGGTAGCTAGAAGATCTCCGGTCTCAAAGGGGGCTCCATCCTGCCGATGAAACTGAACGTCTATAGACGGACCGACTTGCTGCATGGCCGCCTCAAACAGCTGCAAGCCGGCAAGAACGCCTGGTTCACGTGCAACCAGCGAGGCTTTCACGTGAGCTGTGGCGGGGAGCAGCGTTTGTGAGGTGAGGTCGCCCCATGGAGCGTCTTCCTCCAAAGCCATGCGAACGACGCTCTGAACGGCCGCCAGGGACAGTGCCCCTAACACGAGACCTCAACCGGCCGCGTGAGGACGAGGTGGTGACGCTCACTCTCAACCGTTTCCGGGTAGTCGGCACGAGAGTGCGCCCCGCGGGACTCACGGCGTACCAGGGCTGCCGAAACGACGGCTGCGGCGAGCTGGAGGAGGTTTGCCGTTTCACGATCATGAATGGTCTGACCGGGTGAATACCAGCGGCGCAGTTGGTTCTGGGCAGTTGAAAGCCCATCTTCGTCGCGCACAATGCCCGCGGCGTTCCACATCAGCTCCTGCAGGGCGGCACGGCTGGGAAGGCGTTCCGTGCGCGCTGCGTCATTTGGTTCCAGAACCAGGGCAACCGCCCCCTCTGCCGAGTTGGGGTCGGCGCTGTCCGGTGCTGCGGATGTGAATGCCGCGTCCCGGCTGTCGAGCAGCAGATGGGCTGCGCGGTATGCGAAGACGATGCTTTCCAGCAGGGAATTCGATGCAAGACGGTTTGCGCCATGCACGCCGGTGCAGGCAACCTCACCAACCGCGAACAGTCCCGGCAGGTTGGTCCGGCCCCAGACGTCGGTACGGATGCCACCCATCCAGTAATGGGCCGCCGGTGCAACCGGAATGGGACTGTGCGCCCAGTCGAGCCCGGCTCGTGTGCAGGCGGCGTTGATGGTCGGAAAGCGGGCGGCTAGAAATTCGGCGCCGAGGTGTGTTGCGTCCAGCAGCACGGGCCGGTTGCCCTGAAGACGCATCTGGGCAGCGATGCCGCGGGCGACCACGTCACGTGGCGCGAGCTCCGCGTGGGGGTGCACGGCCTGCATGAAGCGCGACCCATCCAGGGCGCGAAGCACGGCTCCGTCTCCGCGCACCGCCTCGGAGATGAGGAAACCACCTTCGGCAGAGAGGGCCGTCGGATGGAACTGGTAGAACTCGACGTCGGCAAGCTGCGCTCCCGCTCGCAAAGCCAGGGCTACACCATCCCCCGTGGCAACACTGGGGTTGGTCGTATAGGGATAGAGATGTCCGGCGCCGCCCGAGGCGAGTAACACGGCTTCTGCGGCAAGCGTCTGAGAACGCCCGGACTCGGAGATCACATCGAGTCCGGTTACCTGTTCGCCCGCAACACGCAGATCGGCTGCAAAGGTGTGTTCGAGGACATGGATGTTCGCGTTGCGTACCGCGGCTACGAGGGCCGTTTCAATAGCCAGACCGGTTGCATCGCCCCCTGCATGAAGTACGCGAGCCCTGGAATGGGCAGCCTCGCGTGCCTGGGCGAGCTCGCCGTTCTTTTTGTCGAAGTGGACCCCGATCCGCATGAGATCGCGAACACGATCCGGACCTTCCGCGCACAGGATCTCGACGGCCTCGAGACGGCACAGCCCCGCGCCCGCGCGAAGGGTGTCATCGACATGCTCGCTTACCGAATCCTCGACCGTGGTCACCGCAGCGATGCCGCCCTGGGCGTAACGAGTGTTGCTCTCGGCTAGACGGGACTTGGTCACGATGGTGACCTGGTGCGCACGGGACAGCTCCAGGGCAGCGACCAAACCGGCGATGCCGCTGCCGACGACGATGACCTTCATGCCTGGACCTGCTGAAGGGGCGCCGGTTTCGCGCTGAGCATGCGCTCCAGCGCCACGCGAGCCGGCACGGCTACAGATTCTGGGACGGTGATGCGATTCGGTGTTTCGCCGCGCTCAATGGATTCCAGAACCCAGGCGAGGTACCCGGGATGGATGCGGTACATCGTCGAGCAGGGGCAGATCACAGGGTCGAGGCAGAAAATCATCTTGTCCGAATGCTCGGCGGCAAGGCGCTGGACCAGGTTGATCTCTGTCCCGATCGCGATGGCGGTTCCAGGGGCTGCCGCTTCGACAGCCTTTTTGATGTAATCGGTGGAGCCGGCCTCGTCAGCAGCATCGACGACCTCCATCGGGCACTCAGGGTGCACAATGACGCGAACGCCGGGATAGTCGGCACGTGCCTGCGCGATCTGGTCGACGGTGAAGCGCTTATGCACGGAGCAGAAGCCGTGCCACAGGATGACCTGCGCGTCTTGGAGCGCCTGCGGTGTGTTGCCGCCCAAGGTCTTGCGCGGATTCCAGAGCGGCATCTGCTCCAGCGGGATGCCCATGGCCTTGGCTGTATTGCGCCCAAGATGCTGATCGGGGAAGAACAGAACGCGTTGTCCACGTTCAAACGCCCAGCGGAGGACGGTGCTCGCGTTTGAGGAGGTACAGACGATGCCGCCATGTTCGCCACAGAAGCCCTTCAAGGCGGCTGAGGAGTTCATGTAGGTGACCGGAAGCACGAGTTGGCGGCCATGCGCGTCCGGGGCGGTGCCGAGGACGTCTACTAGTTCGTCCCAGGCAGCCTGCACAGACTCCAGATCGGCCATGTCTGCCATCGAGCAGCCGGCAGCCAGATTGGGCAGGATCACGGCCTGATCCGGGCGAGAGAGCATATCGGCTGTCTCCGCCATAAAGTGGACGCCGCAAAAGACGATGGCCTCAGCCTTCGGACGGGTCCGGGCAGCATTTGCCAGCTGAAAGCTATCTCCGAGAAAGTCCGCATACTTAACCACCTCATCTCGTTGGTAGAAATGACCGAGGATCACCACGCGCTCGCCAAGCGCATGCTTCGCGGCGCGGATACGGAGGTCAAGCTCCTCGGCGCCGGCACTGCGGTATTCGGACGGAAGAACCCCCTGGCGGGGCGCGTCGGACGCGATCAGGTCATGCGCAGAGGCACCGGGGCCATAGCTCGGAATCGCGTCAAACGACCATGGATCCAGCCTCAACCCCGGATCGCAGGTAGAGGTCTTGGTCCGGTCCGATGAAGGTAGGATGGCGAGCAATGGGGAGGGTGGAGCGACGGTCGGCAAGGTCGGTTCCTCGTGGGAGCGTTGCGGCCTGTGACCGTGGTCCGTTCGCTCGAACAATATCCATTAGAATACCGCGACCCGCGGAAGTTGCAGGGGTGTGGAGCCGCGACGAAAGTTGGATAGCAGGTTTGCGTCTGATCGAATCTGAGACAAAAGCGTTAGGAGCGGACGGACAGCTATGCGGGTTCGGACAGACCACCGGATCTATCGGACGGCCGCGACGGAAAAAGCAAGGACAGGCCGACGGTCAATCCGAGAAGACTAATGATGACGATCAGGGAGAGGAACGGCCCGATCTCCAGCCAGCGCGCGAGCAGCATCTTCAGAGCGGCAAAGGTAAGCAGCGCCGAAAGGCCGTAGTGCAGAAAGCGCAGGTGGGAGAGCATGGCGGCAAGCAGGACGTAGAGCGAGCGCAAGCCCATGACGGCCATAATGTTGGAGCTGTACGCAAGAAAGGGGGTGCGGGTGATAGAGAGCACGGCGGGGATGGAGTCGAGAGCGAAGACGACGTCAGTGAGTTCGACGGCCACCAGGGCGAGTAGAAGAACGGTCGGCATCAGTTTGCCCTCCTCGCGCACCAGGAAGGCGGTTTGACTTGAACTCACTGGGTGAACGCGGGTAAGCCACGCAAGCCACATGGGCGGCTTGCTCCCGTCCCCCTTTGACATTGGAAAGAGCAGGCGAAGCGCGGCCAGCAGAAGAACGATCCCGAGAACCATTTCCAGCCAGGCGAAGCGCTGCAACAGGCCCAGTCCGGCAGCGATGAAGGCTCCCCGCATGACAATGGCACCGGCAACGCCCCAGAAGAGGATCATCTGCTGGCGGCCTTCCGGGATCCTGAGGATGCCAAAGAGCAACAGAAAGACAAACAGGTTATCAACAGACAGGGCCTCTTCAAGGGCATACCCGGCGAGGTACTGCGAGGCAGCCGTTGCGTGCATCGTGCGCCAGATAAGTCCAGCAAAGACGAGCGAAGCCACAACCCAAAGAGCAGTGGCATACACTGCGCGGCGATGGACGTGGTGGACCCGTTTGGCCATCAGCCACTCCAGTGCAAGAAGGGCAAGAAGGGCGAGGTGAAAGCCGATCCAATATGAGAGTGGCGTCATGCAGTGACAGATTCGATGTCGAAACGCAATCTTACGTGGGAGAAAGTTTGAGAGCACTTTCGAAGAGGAAGGGTCATCCGTCCTATCCACTGCACTGAGATGACGGCCTTAAGACCGGTCAGTGCGCGTTGATCAACGGCAAGAGCGCCAGGAACAGGTCGGCGGAGACCTGCAGGCTGCCCGCGCTGAGCTTGTCCAGGCTGTCACCTTCGTGATGATGGTAGGCCTCGGGGTCCTCCTGGGTTCCGTACTCGAAGTCGATGACGTCGAGAACGGGCACGCCCCGGCTTTTAAACGGAATGTGGTCATCCTGGATGGCCATCCCGTTGGGCGCAAGATACTTGGCATGGCCGGTCTGCTTCGCGGCTTCGACCAGCGCCTGCGCTAGCCAGGGGGTAGAGTTGCTCTCCCGGTCGATGAGCAGCTGCTTCCAGCCGATCATATCGGCAAGCACAAAGGCTTTAAGCCGCGCCAGCGTGCCGTCTCCAGACCACTTTGCCGCGAGATGACGCGTGCCGTAGAGACCGTCCGAGCCTTCCCAGTTGCCGGAGACCGATTCCTCACCGTCATCGAAGAGCAACCAGACGGCGTATCCGGCAGGCGGATGCTCACGGAGATACTGGCCGATGGCGATCAGCAGGGCCGAGGTGCAAGCACCGTCGTTAGCCCCGACGAAGTTGATGTCGCGCAGGTTGTAATTGGTCTCGTAGTGAGAGGCGAGGACGATGATGCCGTCGCGCTTGCCCGGAAACTTGACCAGCAGGTTGTGCATGGTCTGGGGTCCGGCCGGGGTGCTGGCCACAAACGTGTC
>CAXTGE010000012.1:14758-16690 GCA_964243645.1 uncultured Acidobacteriaceae bacterium
CCACGAAGGGATTGCCCTGCGCAGCAGGTGCCGCTTGGGGAAGACGAAAAGAGCAGGCGGCGGATCACGCGGCTTCCTTGAGCTTCTTGTTGCGGCGGTCTGGGTGGACGAAGAAGGCCACGCCCACGCCGATGAAGTACAGCGCGAGCATGGGGGTCGCGAACAGGCACATGCCAATGGGGTCAGGCGTCGGGCAGATGACCGCGGCCACCAGGAAGATGGCGAGCACCGCGTAGCGAAAGTTCCGCAGCAGGAATTTGCCATCGACGATGCCGAACAGAGCGAGGAAAAAGATCAGGATCGGCAGTTCAAAGGTAATGCCCAGGCCGAGGATCACCGCGAGAAAGAAGCCGGTGTAGTCCTCGATGGTAATCATGTGGCTGAAGTTCTTCCCGAAGTCTTCGATCAGAACCTTCATGGCCCCGGGCAGAACGTAGCGGTAGCCGAACCACGCCCCGGAGAGGAACAAACCGACTGTGGCACCCATGAAGGGCCAGACATAACGCTTCTCGTTGGCATACATGCCTGGCGAGATGAACAGCCAAACCTGGTAGAGGATCAGCGGACTGGCAAGAATGGCCCCGAAGACGGCCGAGGTTTTGATAATGAGGTTGAGCGCATCGGTGGGATGCGTCATGGTCATCTTGAGCCCGATATCGAGCAGGGGCTGCTGGATGAGGTTAATCAGGCGAGCGCGAAAAGCGTAGGAGACGGCGAAGCCGACGGCCAGGAAGCCGACGCACCAGAAGAGGCGGGTGCGCAATTCTTCCAGGTGCTCCATAAGCGACATGCCGGGAAGTTCCACGCGTTCATGCACCGAGGTGCGGGCGCGATCGATCAGCTGTTCAGTCGCCATGGGTGGCGCTCTCTGTTTCCGGCTGATGTTGCTCGGCGTGCGCGCTGTTCGCCGAGGTCTCCGGGATTAAGTCGACCAGGCTGGCAAGGGCGTTGGGACGGCTGCCGCGAGGCGTGGGCAGACCTGTGGCCGGAGGCATCATGTTGAGACTGCCGGAGGTAGCGATAGGAATGGGGCGGACGCCGTCTGCAGTGGGGGTCGAAGGGGGGCCACCCAGCGGGTCGGCACTTCGCGACGCGTCGGCAGAGTACGGGGAGCCGGCCCCGCGCTCAGGAGGACGGCTTTCGAGAGGGACTGCTGCCGACGCCGGGAGCTCGGCCGAGGGCTGTGCGGCCGGCAGGGATGACTCGGGCTCGAGTGGGAGAGCGCTACGGCGCGGATGGGGGCGTTGGGGCTCGGCGGGTTCACTGAGGGGCGGGGGGATGGGCGCCGCTGCCTCCATGGCTGTGATCTGTTTCTGCCGATCAGCCTGTTCGGATGCCCGGAGTTCGTCGTCCATCTGCATTTTGAAGTCGTTGGACGCCCGGCGAAACTCACCCATCCACTTTCCGAGTTCGCGAGCCAGCACAGGCAGCTTCTTGGGCCCAAAGAGCAGAAGGGCCAGCACGAAGAGGAAGATGCTGTCGGCAAAGCTTGGCATACGAAACCTGATGATACGGCTTTCAGGCCAGAGAGGCCAAAAGGGAAACGGTTGAAGCAGTGAAACAGATTGGCGGTTGGCGCGTCCTAACGGAGACAATCGCAGCGCGAGGGAGTGGCATGGATAGGAAGATCTGGCGTTCGCGCCTCGGCGACGGTGTTGGGGGAAGACGGGCGGGAGACCTCTTTCGCGGGGCACGGGTGGTGCTGCTGGGAGCCTCATTGCTGCCGTTGGTGGCGTGCAGCAGCTTCTTTCAATGCGAGAACAAGACCGCCTGCCCCTCTTCGGGTAGCGGCACGGGCGGCGACACCAGTTCCGGCGATTACGCCTTTGTTTCTTACACGACGACGGGCGGCAGCTCCGTCCTCACCGGCTATAACGTCGCCAGTGGCGCGTTAACGGCGATCAATACGGTGACACTGCCGTTTGTACCGAT
>CAXTGE010000012.1:16790-30486 GCA_964243645.1 uncultured Acidobacteriaceae bacterium
GTTGCTCGGTGGCTGTGTCCCCGGAGCAGGATTATGTGGTGGCCGCGCTTGGAACCCAGGGCGTCGCGGTCTTCGGCTACAGCAGCTCCACGGGAATCACCAACAACGGTGCCTTCAGCCAGATCACAGCGGCTACGGCCAGCGGTGATTTTTCCGTGGTGCTGGACGGCAGCGACAATCTGTACATTGCGCAGACAAGTGCAATCACGGCCTGGGGGATTGCATCTTCGGGAAACACCAATCGCGGGACCTATACCTATCCGAGTGGAAGCGTTCCCCGGAGTGTCGTGGTCGATGCCGATTCAAAGTACGTGTACACCGCGGATGTGGGGCTCGGAACGATCACCGGCTTTGGAACGGGCACAACGACCGCGTTGACGCTGTTGGCCGGTTCACCCTACGCCGCGCCGGCGAGTGTTGCTGCTCTGGGTATCGACAGCACCAACGGGTATCTGGTCGCGGCGGGGTACGACGCCAACGCGGGCGTGCAGCTTTACTCCATCGGCAGCGCGGGGGCGCTGACTGCGGTTCACTCGGCCGCGACCTCCACGGCGAAGCAGGATCCGGTGCTGGTGGCCATGTCACACTAGAAACAGCGCGTGCCCCCCTCGCGCCGTGTCCATGTGAAAGGTTTCTCCCGAGTCATGCAGCCCCGTTTCGTCCTGTCTTTCGTCCAGCGATCTGCCTTGTCTTTGCGCTTTTCCCAGGCGATCTGCGGAGGGGGTCTTGTTGCGACCGGCCTGTTGCTGGCCGGTTGCGGCAACCTGAAGAAAGCCGTTATTCCGCAGAAGGTGTATGTCACGGCCAAGCAGGCCTATCTGCGGGATCGTGTTGCGGCTGTCTCAAACCGCACGGGCGAGGTACAGAACGGGGACAAGCTGACCGTCATCGGGCACCAGCGCAGGTTTCTCCAGGTGCGTGCGCCCAACGGGACCGTGGGGTGGATCGAAGAGAAGCTGACAGCCGATCAGGGCGTGGCCGACCAGTTTGACGGCTTGAAAAGCGAGCACGAGAAGGACCCGGTCATCTCCCAGGCGGTCACGCGGGACGAGGTGTACCTGCACCTGGCGCCAGGACGGGACACCATGCACTTCTACCGGCTTGCCGAAAATGAGCCGCTCAGCCTGCTCACGCGGGCGAGCGTGCCGAAAGGGCTGCCGGCCGGTATTACGCCGGGTGTGCCCTCCAAGCCGAATGCAGGGAAGCTGCCGGTCCGCGACAGTGGCTCCGCCGCGCGAACGGCCGAAGCAAACGCCGATGTGCCTGCGGGGCCACCCGCGCCGGTGATGGAGGACTGGTATCTGGTGCGCACCAGGGGTGGTCAGACCGGCTGGATCTATGGACGCATGATCGATGTGACAGAGCCGGATACGCTTGCACGGTATGCCGAAGGGCAGCGTATCGTCGGTGCCTATGTGTTGGCCAACGTGGAGGATCCGGAGTCGAACGTCGTGAGCAACGGGCAGCCCGTGACACGCATACCGGAGTATGTGACCGTTCTTTCGCCTTTCAAGGCTGGTCTTCCGTATGACTTCAACCAGATCCGTGTCTTCATTTGGAACGTGCGAAAGCACCGTTATGAGACGGCTTTCCGGGAGCGCAACATCGCGGGCTATCTGCCGGTCAAGCTGGGATTGAAAAAAGACCCTTATAACAAGGACGCGCACTTCGCGGACGCCCTGCCGAGCTTCACAGTGAAGCTCGTGGCGGCGGATGCTCCTCTGCCTGTTCCAGATCCACAGACCGGCTTGATCAAGCCGAAGAAGACAGTGGAGGACACATTACGCCTGGAGGGCAATCTTTGCCGGCGCATCTGGCCGCCGAATGTTCCGGGTCCGCAGTTCGCGCATCCGGATCCGGAAGAGGTCAGGCCCGCGAAGGGCAAGAGACGCCGTTAGATCTCTTTGCGTCAGATGTGAAGGATCAGGCAAAGAAGGACCGGATGGCATCCACGACAATCTCCACTTCGTCGTCCCGCAGCTCGGGATAGATCGGCAGGGCGAGCACCTCGGCCGCTGCGCGTTCCGCTACCGGGAAGTCGCCCCGCCGGTAGCCGAGAAACGCCAGGCTCTCCTGCAGATGCAGCGGCAGGGGGTAGTAGACCTCGGTGCCGATTCCCCGTTCCGTAAGAAAGGTTCGCAACTCCTCTCGACGAGGCACGCGGATCACGTATTGATGAAATACGGGTGTCGCCCGGGGATCGGTGAAGGGGAGAACGATGCCTTCTGAGATAGAGTTTGCGGTCAGGCCGGCTGAGGTAAACAGCGCATCATAGCGTGCCGCGAGATCGCGGCGTCGCCCATTGCCCAGGGGCAGACGGCGCAACTTTACCGAAAGCACCGCACCCTGAATGCCATCCAGCCGGGAGTTCCAGCCGACCGTCTCCCCGAAGTCGTCGTGGAAGTAGCGCCGGCGCATGCCGTGGTTGCGCAGCGCCCGGGCGCGATCCGCGATAGCTGGATCCCGCACTGTAATCATGCCGGCGTCGCCGAATGCCGAAAGATTCTTGGTGGGATAGAAGCTGAAGGCGGCTGCGTCTCCTAACGAACCAGCCACCCTGTCGTGCCAGGCAGCCCCAAAGGCCTGGGCGGCGTCCTCGATGAGGCGCAAGCCGTGTCTCTCAGCCAGCGTTCCCAGCGCGTCCATGTCGGCGCATTGGCCATACAGGTGAACGGGCATCAGGGCAGCCATCGTGGTTCCTGCCGGAAGCGGCCGTGCGAGAGCGGCTTCGGTCGCGAATGAACTCAGATTCAGCGTTCTCTCGTCGATGTCGGCCAATACCGGATGGGCCCCGGCACGCAGGATGGAGCTCGCGGTAGCAAAAAAGCTGAACGGCGTAGTCACCACGGCATGGCCACGGCCGACGCCAAGCGCGGCCATTGCCAGCCAGAGGGCGTCCGTACCGCTGGCGCAGCCAAGGGCGGCGTGGGCGTGGCAAAAGGTTGCGGCTGCCTGCTCAAAGTGCTCCACTGGGGGCCCGAGGACGAACTGGTGCCGGGTGCAAACCTCCTCGACGGCCGTCATTACTTCGTCCCGGATGACGGCAAACTCCCGGCTGAGATCCAGCAGCGGCACGGGGGTCTGCTTGCAGGAAGGACGAGACTCTTGGGAGGGCGCGGGGGAAACGGACATCAAGCCGTATGGTACCGCGGCTCCACTTCGGATCTGGGGGTGTCCTGGCGGCAGAACCGGCGGGCACGGGGTCGGTTTGTGCTTTAGGTCCCCGCCAGCTCCCGGCGCCCCGGCCTACACCCCTTGTGCAATGGCGAGGAAAACCTGTAGGGTGTACACGGCGGCGAAGATGACCCGAAAGCCACGACTTGGGTCCTGCCTGGACGTTTGCTGGTATGGATCCACTCGCTGTTAAGAAAAAGGAGATCGGCCATATGGACATCAAGCCGGCGCAAAACATTCAGGATACTTTTCTGAACACGGTCCGCAAGGACAAGAGCCCCATCACGATCTATCTGGTCAGTGGCGTGAAGCTGACGGGGAAGATCCGCTCGTTTGACAAGTATTCGGTGCTGCTGGAGAACAACGCTCAGGAGCAGTTGATCTTTAAGCACGCCATTTCCACGGTCGTCAGCGGACGGCCGGCTCACACAGAAGTACGTGCGGAGGGTCGCCCGGCAATGGGTGCCACTCCTCAGGACAACGGTGTGACGGTAAGTCCGGTGGGCGTCCGCTAGACGGAAACCGTGTCGCAGCAGCCACAATCAAAAGGCAGTGTCGACCAGCGTATCCGCGAAGAGCAGGCGTTGCTGCGGATGCGGCAACGCGCCTCAGGCGAGCGTGCGGTCCTGGTCGCCGTGGAGTTCACTGCCCTGCGTCCGCAGAGGACGCCGGCAGCCCGCCAGGCTCGTGTAGCCGCCGAGTTGATGGAAGGCGAGCGGTCCACCGGTTCGGCCACGGAGCGGATGACCGACAGCCCGCATGACATCGATTTTGATGCGTCCCTGGCGGAGTTTCAGGAGCTGGCTCGTTCCGCGGGTGCAGAGACGGCGGCGCTGCTGATCCAGAGACGCCAGAAGCCCGATCCGGCCACCCTGATTGGGGGCGGCAAAGTCGACGAGATCGAGGCGACCGTACGCTCGACCTCCGCCGATCTAGTGCTGTTCGATCACGACCTGTCGCCTTCTCAGTTGCGCAATCTCGAGGATCGCTTGCCGTGCCGGGTGATCGATCGTACCCAGCTCATTCTGGACATCTTTGCGCGCCATGCCAGGACGCGCGAAGGCCAGTTGCAGGTAGAGCTCGCACAACTGGAATATCAACTGCCTCGGCTGGGTGGACGGGGCAAGGCCATGTCGCAGCTTGGAGGCGGCATCGGCACACGTGGCCCTGGCGAAACGCAGCTGGAGACGGACAAGCGTAAGCTTCGGCTGCGCATCTCGCGGATCGAGCAGCAGCTTGAGGCCGTGCGGCGTATCCGCCGCCAGCAGCGGGGCAGGCGCGAGGCCGTGCCCGTACCGACCGTGGCCCTGGTGGGCTACACGAATGCGGGCAAGTCGACGCTGTTCAATGCGCTGACGGGAGCCGATGTCGTGGAATCGAAGCGCATGTTTGCGACGCTGGACCCAAAATTGCGGCAGCTCACGCTACCTTCGCGTCGCCGGGTTTTGCTGGCCGACACGGTCGGATTTGTCCGCAACCTGCCACACGCGCTCGTGACCAGCTTTCGGGCGACCTTGGAGGAGGTGGAGCGGGCCGAGTTGCTGGTGCATGTGCGTGACGCGGCCAGCCCCACCCTGGATGAGCAAAAGATCCAGGTAGAGGCCGTGTTGTCGGAGCTAGAGTTGCGCGAAACACCGACGTTGCAGGTCTTGAACAAGGCAGATCTGCTGTCGGATGCGGTGGCGACGGCTCCGGGAGAGCTGTTGGTGTCGGCCCGCACCGGCCAAGGACTGGACGCGGTGCTTGCAGCCATGGATTCCGCTCTGACGGCCGATCCGCTGGAGGAGGCGGAGTTTCGGATTCCGCAGTCGGAGGGTCGGGTACTGGCCGCACTGGAACGGGGGGCGACGCTCAGCGGTCAAAGGTTCGCGGGCAATCTGATCTATCTGCACGCTGTCGGTCCCGTGTCCTTGCTTGGCCGCTACAGGCGATATCAGCGTCGGGATGCGGAGGAGCCGTTGCGAGGGGAAGCCGATCTCGAACTGAAGCCCGAAATCGTTCCTAATATCTAGGCCGGGAACGTGACTCGCGGTAGGCATCGCTTCAGAACCCCGAAAACCGCACCCACAACGGGGCGCTCATTTCGTACAATAAGGGCAAGCGGACCCACGAGCGTTGAGCGAACAGCGCCCACAAGTTCGGTAACCGGACTACCGCTTTGACTTCGCCCGGATCGCTTTGCTAAAAGGTACACAGATACCCGTGCGCTTTGCCTTGCCCTGTAAGTGCTGAGGAGAGAAACATCCTTATCTCAGCTTTGGCGGCCCGCATCGAATCGTAGGTTCATGGACATATTTCACTCATTAGGATCACTGATCATTGGCGCTGTGCCGACAATGATCCTGTTCATTCTGCTTGTCGTCGCGTACAGCACGCTGGTGCAGCGTCCTTTGGAGCGCACCCTGACCGAGCGCCGGGCGCGGACCACCGGAGCCGTTGAGCAGGCACGGGGCGCGATTGCCGCGGCGGAGGCGGAAACGGCAGTTTACGAAGACAAAATGCGCGCCGCTCGCTCCGCGATTGCCTCTGAACGGGAGGCTCGTCAGAAGCAGCGTCAGGCGGAGCGTGACCGCTCGCTGGCGATGACGCGCGAGCAGGCCCAGGCTCAGATACGGGCTGCAAAGAATGAGATCGAGGCGTCCGTAGAGACGGCTCGCGGCCAGCTCCAGTTGACCGTGGATGATCTCGGGCAGCGCATTGTGCGCGCCATTCTGCCGGTAGGGGCAGGAAGGGCTGAGGTTCAGCAATGACGATTCACGGAAGACGAAATCGCCTCCTGCACTCTCTTTGTATGTTGGCGCTACTGGGAAGCTTTGTCGTAACCGGCCGCGCGGAGGCGCAAGCGGCAAACTCGACGTCTCAGGTTGGGACAAGCGAACGGTCTACAGCGGGCAATCTGGTGCCTGAGAAGCGTGAGGAAGAGAAGGACGAGAATGAGGGATTCCGTCATTCGGCCTCCGTACAGAAGATTGGGCGTTTGGTCGGCATGAGCCCTGAACAGGCAGCTACCGCATTCACTATCCTGAATTTTTTGGTGCTCCTCGGCGGTGTGGGCTACCTGTGTGCGAAGACGCTGCCCAAGGCGTTCCGGGACCGGAGCTCAGGGATTCAGAAGGGTCTTGTAGACGCGCGCACCGTAACAGAAGAAGCGAACGCGCGACTCAAGCTGGTGGAAGCGCGGTTGAGCAAGCTGGATGACGAGATAGCGGGGATGCGCAAGCAGGCGGAGGCCGATGCCGTTCGTGAGGACGCGCGCCTGAAGATCTCCATGGAGCAGGAGACTGCAAAGGTTCTCGCCGCCGCGGAGACTGAGATTCAAGCGGCTACCTCGGCAGCTCGCCGGGAGTTGCAGCGTCACGCGGCAGAGCTCGCCATCGATCAGGCAACTCGCCGGCTGGAGATCTCGGCTGAGACGGATCGGCTCCTCATAGAGAGCTTTGCGCAGCGATTGGTGGGCGAAAAGGGAGGCCAGAACTAATGGCGGCGATCGACCTGAGATACGCCCGCGCGCTGGAGACGGTCGTTGCGGAACAGAAGTTGACCCGTAGCGAGGTGAAGCAGCAGCTACACGACTTTCTGTCTATGTATGCCGACAGCGCCCCCCTGCGTGAGGTGCTGGACGATCCCTCCATTCCGGGGGATCAGAAGACGCGCATGCTGGACGCGATGGCGCGCCGCACGGGTATGGGCGGCACGGTCAGGAATTTCGTAGCTGTGGTGACCTCGCACGAGCGCCTGGCGGACCTGCCCGAGATCGTGGATGCCTATCTTCAACTCGCCGACAAAGAGAATGGCGTTGTGGAGGCGGAGATTACCAGTGCACGCCCGCTGGACGAGGCGGGGCGGCGTACGCTGGAACAGAGCATTGCCACGCTGACCGGAGAGACACAGGTCCGCGCCACCTATACCGAAGATGCCAGTCTGCTGGGCGGGGCCGTGGTGAAGGTCGGTTCCACTGTCTACGATGGCTCGGTTCGAGGTCAGTTGCAACAGATGAAGCAGCAGCTGATGGCGGCGGCAGGCTAAATACTTTAGGAAGACAACAACGATGACCCGTGTGGGTCAGGGTAGCTGACATCAGCGCAGAGAGAAGAAAAGCATGCCGACAATTGGGGCAAATGAGATTACGGAGCTGCTGCGGCAGCAGATCGAAAATTACGATGAGCGCGTTCAGGTGGACGAGGTCGGGACCATTGTGACCCTGGGCGACGGAATCGCGCGTGTGCACGGTCTGGATAAGGTCATGGCCGGCGAACTGATCGACTTCCCGCATGGTGTCTCCGGACTGGCCATGAATCTGGACGAGGACCAGGTGGGTGCCGTGCTGTTGGGCGACTACACCGAGCTCCGTGAAGGTCAGCAGGTCAAGCGCACCGGCAAAATCATGGCTGTGCCTGTCGGCGACGCGCTGATCGGCCGCGTGGTGAATGCGCTGGGTCAGCCCATAGACGATAAGGGCCCGATCGATACGAAAGAAACACTGCCTGTAGAGCGCATCGCTCCCGGTGTCATCGCCCGGCAGTCCGTTACGGAGCCGATGTACACGGGCGTGAAGGCAATCGACGCGATGATTCCCATCGGGCGTGGCCAGCGCGAGCTGCTGATCGGCGATCGGCAGACCGGCAAAACCGCTGTAGCCCTCGATACGATCATCAATTCAGCGAAGAATGACCTGATTTGCATTTATTGCGCTATCGGCCAGAAGCGTTCTTCGGTTGCCGGCGTGGTGCAAACGCTTGAGCGCTATGGAGCGATGGATTACACGATCGTCGTAGCCGCGACGGCCTCTGAGCCGGCACCCATGCAGTACCTCGCCCCATTCGCCGCGACGGCGATGGGCGAGTACTTCCGCGATAACGGCAAGCACGCGCTGATCATCTACGACGATCTTTCCAAGCATGCGGCCAGCTACCGCGAGATCTCCCTGCTGCTCCGCCGTCCACCAGGGCGTGAGGCCTACCCGGGCGATGTATTTTACCTCCATTCGCGCCTGCTGGAGCGCTCGGCGAAGATGTCGAAGGAGAACGGCGGAGGTTCACTGACTGCTCTACCGATCATCGAGACGCAGGCGGGCGATGTATCGGCATACATCCCGACAAACGTCATCTCGATCACCGATGGGCAGATCTTCTTTGAGACGGACCTGTTTAACTCGGGCGTGCGTCCAGCGGTCAACGTCGGCCTGTCGGTCTCCCGCGTGGGCTTTGCGGCGGCGATTAAGGCAACCAAACAGGTCGGTTCAACTTTGAAGCTTGACCTCGCGCAATATCGCGAGCTCGCCGCCTTTGCCCAGTTCGGATCCGACCTTGACAAGGTCACGCAGCAGCAGTTGAACCGTGGCGCGCGACTCACGGAACTGCTGAAGCAGCCGCAGTTCCAGCCCCTGACAGCAGCGCAGCAGGTGGCCATGCTCTTCGCCGGTACCCAGGGTCTACTGGACGACATTGCCGTCGGTGATATCGAGGCCTTCGAGCACGGGTATTATCCTTATCTCGATGCTGCGCATCCGGATGTTCTGAGTGATATCGCCAGCAAGAAGGCCTTGGACGACGACCTGCGCAACCGACTGAAGGGCGCCATTAACGATTACAAGGCGGACTTTCTGTCGAAGCATAAAAAGGCTCCCGAGGCGGTAACCGCGTAAACCATGGCAAACGTACTCGATCTCAGGCGACGCATCCGCAGCGTCAAAAACACGCGACAGATCACCAAGGCCATGAAGATGGTCTCAGCGGCAAAACTGCGCCGCGCGCAGGATCGTGCCATGCAGGCGAGACCCTACGCACAGATGTTGACCAATGTGCTGGAATCCCTGGTGCGACGGACCAATCTGCTGGATGAGGCGACGGGCAATGTCATGCATCCGCTGTTGGTGGAGCGGGAAGAGAAGTCCGTGCTGGTTGTCGTCATTGCCGGGGATAAAGGGTTTGCCGGCGGTTTCAATTCCAACATCGGCAAGGCCGCGCAGCGGTTTGTCGACGAGCGGCGCGAGAAGGGCCAGGACGTAGACCTCGAGCCTGTCGGGAAAAAGGCCATCGGTCTGTACAAGCGACGCTACCCGGCGGCGACCTATGAGCACAAGGAAGAGCTGTACGACAACGATTTGGCTAAACATATCGAGGACATCCGTCATCGGGCAGCGCCGGTCGAGGTTGCCAAGGAACATGCCGATCTGCTGCTACGGGCCAATATCGAAGATATCTCCAGCATGGCTCACTCGATCATCGCTCGGTATGAATGTTCCGAGATTGACGCGGTCTATATCGTCTATAACGAATTCAAGTCGGTGATCTCACAGCGCGTGGTGGTGGAGAAACTTCTGCCGATCCGCAAGCTTGGCGTGCAGGAGATCACTGCAGCCGAGGAGATGACCGAGGAGCAAAAGGAAGCGGCCATGCGTGCAGCCGAGACGGCCGGTGTGTCCCTCCATGCCCCGGAGCAGAACGAGGTTGACGCAGAGGCGAAGAGGTTCGGCAACGCGGAGGTGGACTACATCTACGACCAAGCTCCCGAGCGCTTGTTTCGTCACCTGATGCCGCGGTATGTGACCACGCAAATTCTGCATGCAGTTCTGGAGTCCATTGCGGCCGAGCACGCCGCGCGGATGACGGCGACCGATGCGGCAACAAAAAATGCCGGCGAGTTGATCGATAAACTCAGCTTGACGATGAACCGGGTACGTCAGGCGGCAATTACCAAAGAGATCATTGAGATTGTGTCGGGAGCCGCAGCGCTGTAACGCGGACCTGGACGGAAGAGAGTTATGGCAGACAAGGGAAATGTTGGCAAGGTAGTCGCGGTCAGCGGACCGGCCGTCGACGTGCAGTTCGATGAGGCGACGATGCCGCCCATCTTTGAGGCGCTGCATATCAGCAGTGAGGGATTCGATGTACCGACCCCGATCGACGTGACCGTGGAAGTGCAGCAGCATCTCGGCGAAGGTCGTGTGCGATGCATTGCCATGGAGGCGACCGAGGGCATGGTGCGCGGCATGCGTGCCGTGGATACCGGCTCGGGCATTACCGTCCCGGTGGGCCGCGCCACCCTGGGCCGCGTGCTCAATGTTTTGGGCAAGCCGGTGGATGAACTGGGTCCGGTCAATGCGACCGAGTACCGTCCCATTCATCGCTCTGCGCCAGCGTTTGACGAGCAGTCGACGTCGGAGGAGATGTTTGAGACCGGCGTGAAGGTGATCGACCTGATCCAGCCATTCTTGAAAGGCGGAAAGATCGGGCTGTTCGGTGGTGCCGGCGTCGGCAAGACGGTCGTCATTCAGGAGTTGATCAACAATGTCGCTCTGAAACACGGCGGCTTCTCGGTGTTTGCCGGCGTGGGCGAGCGCACCCGTGAAGGCAACGACCTCTGGCATGAGTTTCAGGACTCAGGCGTTATCGATCTGAAGAACCTGGACAAGAGCAAGGCTGCGCTCGTGTACGGCCAGATGACGGAGCCGCCAGGGGCCCGTCTGCGTGTCGCATTGACCGGTCTGACCGTGGCGGAGTATTTCCGTGATGAAGAGGGTGCCGACACGCTGCTGTTCATCGACAACATCTTCCGCTTCACGCAGGCCGGCTCCGAGGTGTCGACGCTGCTGGGTCGTATGCCGTCGGCAGTAGGCTACCAGCCGAATCTGGCGACGGAGATGGGCGAGCTGCAGGAGCGCATTACCTCGACCAAGAAGGGGTCCGTGACCTCGGTGCAGGCTGTGTATGTGCCCGCCGACGATCTGACGGATCCTGCGCCGGCCACAACGTTTGCTCACCTGGACGCCACAACCGTATTGTCACGCCCGTTGTCGGAGCTGGGTATCTATCCGGCGGTCGATCCGCTCTCGTCCACGTCGCGTATCCTCTCGCCCCGCATCGTAGGGGAAGAGCATTACAACGTGGCACAGGGTGTCAAGCGCATTCTGCAGCGCTACAAGGACCTGCAGGACATCATTGCGATCCTCGGTATCGATGAGCTGTCCGAAGAGGACAGACTCACGGTTACCCGTGCGAGAAAGGTCCAGCGCTTCTTGTCGCAGCCGTTCCATGTGGCGGAAATCTTCACGGGCATTCCGGGTGCCTACGTCAAGGTAGAAGACACGGTGCGCTCCTTCAAGGAGATCATCGAGGGCAAGCATGACGCGATCCCTGAGCAGGCCTTCTATATGAAGGGCGGCATCGAGGAAGTGTTGGCAGCCGCCGAGAAGATGAAGGCGTCAGCCTAGAGCCGCTCCTGCCGTCTGCTCCCGGGTATTGAACCTGGAGGCGGACGGCGAGAGCTGGAAGTTGAGAGTGCGTGTGGCCGATCAGGAAAACAGTTCGGGATTGCTGACAGTTCGGCTGGTAACGCCGGAGCGGGTCTTGCTCGATGCAACGGCAACGGCTGTGGAGTTGCCGTCCACCTCAGGGTATCTGGAGACGCTGTATGGCGCTGCCCCCTTGCTTGCAGAACTGGGTGCAGGGGAGTTGCGGCTTCACGGCGGCTCAGCGGGGGAGCAGACCTTTTTCGTAGCGTGGGGCTTTGTCGAGGTTCTTCCAGAGCGCGTGACCATTCTCGCGGAGCAGGCGTTGAAGCCGAGCGAAATCGACGTGAATGAAGTGCATGCCGAGCAGCAGCATGCGCAGGAGCTGTGGAATCAGGCTGGTGACGATCAGGCCAAGTACGACGAAGCCAACGCTGTGTCGCGCGTGGCGGAAGAGAAGCTTGCCAGTGCACAGGAACGTCACTAGATCTGTTCTCCCGTAGCTATGGCTTTCGTTGATACGCTCGTGCCAGTTTCCTAGAAGAAAACTGGCACGAGCTGCATCGGCTCAGCACCCCACCTGCAGAAGAACAGCTCTAGGCCTCCGAACAGGACATTCTCCGCACTGTAACCGACCTGCTTTAAACTGCCTCCTCATGCTGAGTAGACGAAGATTTCTTGCCGGCGCGGGAGCCACAGGGCTGGCTGCCCACTTTGCTGGACCGGCCCATGGACTAAAGGCTCCAGCCAAGAACGTTGCGGTGAACAAGCCGCAGGATTTCGACTTTCTCTTTCTCACAGACACCCATTTGCAGCCGGAGCTGGACGCAACGCATGGTTGCGCCATGGCCTTCCAAAAGGCGCGAGGCCTGCAGGCGGAGTTTGCCATCCAGGGTGGCGATCACATCTTTGACGCCCTGGGCGTGCCGAAGGCGCGCGCCCTCAGCCTCTTCGATCTCTATGACAAGACGCAGCAAGATCTGGGCATGAAGGTGTACCACACCCTCGGGAACCATGATTGTTTTGGCGTCTACCCGGCAAGCGGCATGGCTCCGGCGGATCCCACCTATGGGAAGCGCTTCTACGAAGACCACCTCGGCAAGACGTTCTACAGCTTCGAGCACAAGGGAGTTCGTTTTCTTGTGCTGGACTCGATCGGCATTACGGCAGATCGCTCGTATGAGGGGCGAATCGATACGGCACAGATAGCGTGGCTACGGCAGGAGCTCAGCGCGGTACCGCCCGGGGTGCCTGTCATTGTCGTGACACACATTCCGCTCGTGACGGCTTTTGGCTCGTATGTTCCCGTGCCGCTGCAGGCGCCTCCACATCACGGGGCCTCCGTGGCCAACTCTGACGAGGTGATCCGGCTCTTCGAAGGGCACAACGTACTGGCCGTGCTGCAGGGGCACACACACATTAATGAGCGGGTAGAGTGGCGTGGCATACCGTACATTACGAGCGGTGCCGTAAGCGGGAACTGGTGGAAGGGTGTGCGGTTGGGGACGCCGGAGGGCTTCACCGTGGTATCCGTGCGAGGCGGCAGGCTAACGACTCGCTATGAGACCTACGGCTTCCACAGCGTCGCACCGGAAAACAACTGAACACCCGAAGGTGCGGTGAAGGTCTTAAAAGGCAGGACGTTTGCTTTGAGACTGTGACCACGTACACTGCGGAGTACGCCGTGATGCGAAGGGAGTCGCCTGTTGCCGCAAGCATTGTATTTTGAGGATCTGCACCCTGGTATGACCTTTAACTCGGACCGGAGTTACAAGGTCACGGTAGAGGAGATCAAGGAATTCGCGGAACGGTATGATCCGCAGCCGTTTCACCTCGATGAGTCAGCTGGGGAAAGTTCGTTTTTCAAAGGGCTGGCCGCCTCGGGCTGGCTCACTGCGGCAATCGTCATGCGGCTCCGGGTAGAGTCGCTTCATATTGCCGGCGGCATCATCGGGGCGGGCGTGGAAGAGATGCGCTGGACGGAGCCCGTTCGACCCGGCGATGCGCTGCGGACCGAGGCAGAGGTCCTTTCGGTGCGCCTCTCCCAGTCGCGGCCTGAGTTCGGCCTGGTGCAGTCGCGCACGACGGTGTTCAACCAGCGGGATGAGGTTGTGATGCGCAGCGTGGTCAATTTTCTCGCGCCGCGGCGTGTCTCACCTTAGGACAGGGATTCGGGGAGGGCGTGGGGGTGTCCTTTCGGTTTTTGTCCGCTTCTGGCGTATGCTCGAAGAGTGCAGATGACCGTATTAGCCTCGGGTTCCAAGGGTAATGCGACGATGATCTCAGCAGGCT
>CAXTGE010000012.1:30586-35193 GCA_964243645.1 uncultured Acidobacteriaceae bacterium
ATGACCGTATTAGCCTCGGGTTCCAAGGGTAATGCGACGATGATCTCAGCAGGCTCGACGAACATCCTGGTGGACGCCGGGTTGAGCTGCCGGGAGCTTCTGCGGCGCATGGCAGCGGTGGGCAAAGATCCTGCCGCACTGACCGCCATTCTGATCACGCATGAGCATCTGGACCATGTCGCCGGCCTGGCGGTCTTGGCGCGACGTCTGCACATCCCGGTATTTTTCACAGAGGCGACGCACCGGGCGTGGGTCCGGATGCTGACCCCACGCAAGACCATGACCTATGCGCAGTGGCTGGATCAGCTGCAGCGCGAGCGGGAGCAGCGGGTCGCCGAACCCGCCCCCGGACACCTGCCGGCACACGTTCACCGTGATACCGGCAGGGGCGCTGCCGCAGAGGAAAATCGCCCTACAGATTTAGCAGAGTCTAGGATGCAATCGCTCGAAGAAAACGAACCCTGTGAGTCAGAGGAGGATCGACCGACGGTGAAGCGGGATCCGGCGTTCCTTCCGTCAGTGGAATACTTCCAGGCAGGACAGCGCTTTTCCATCGGAGAGATCGACATCAATCCATTCACGATTCCCCATGACGCTGCCGACCCTTGTGGCTTTGTATTCCATGCGCGCAAGGAAAGTCTACGCATGGCGGTCGCGACGGATCTGGGCTACGTCCCGCCCAACGTCAAGATGGCTTTGCGCGATGTAGACGTCCTGCTGCTGGAGTCCAATCACGACCTGGAGATGTTGAAAGACGGCCCGTATCCGTGGTCGGTGAAGCAGCGCGTACTGTCGAGGGTAGGCCATCTGTCAAACGCAGCGACGGCCGAGTTTCTGCTTCGCGATTATGACGGCGGGGCTCACACGATCGTGCTGGGTCACCTGTCCGAGCAGAACAATCTTCCAGAGTTGGCTAAGCTGGCCGCAGAGGCGGCCATCGGGGATAGGCTTTCGCTGCTGGGAAATCGCGTTGTGCTCGCAGCCCAGGAAGCTCCGCTGGAGCCCATTTGCCTGTAGGTACGCGGGCCGGGAACTTCGGTGAGTCCCGTACGTATGCAGTAGAATCAACTATCAGACGGCCTATGGGTAT
The DNA here is from genome assembly GCA_964243645.1 of uncultured Acidobacteriaceae bacterium. Taxonomy (GTDB): domain Bacteria; phylum Acidobacteriota; class Terriglobia; order Terriglobales; family Acidobacteriaceae; genus Granulicella. Next base: position 31,677 of record CAXTGE010000012.1, read on the forward strand.
CTACACAACCACATCCCGACGATCCAGCCATAGTACCTGCAACGACTACGTCGTTGGAGCGATTCTATCGGGATGGCGGTACGACATTTCAAGCGTTCCTGCGGAGTTGCGTGGGGATTACGAAGACCACCTCCGTACCTGTGAGCACTGCCATAAACGTCAGCGTCTCCATCGAACCGTCGATATGCTATTGTTTGCGGCGACCGCGCTGTCCTTCGCTGCTTTTTTGCTTGCGGCGGTAGTGCTGCACCGTTTGCAGGCACTAAGCCACCTGAGCAGCGTCCATGTACCGCTTCATCCGCAGACCGATCTGGTCCATTCGCACATTCCTGCGAGTATCACCTTGAGCTTGCAGGCGGTTGCCATTCTTGGCATGCTTGTCTCGATGCTGTTATGGGTACTGGTCGCGGTGGCGACCCCGATCACGGGAATGGTTTTGGAGATGCGGGAACGGATGATCCCTGGTGTGCGCGATCGTTTCGGTAAGCAGGCTGCCTAGGGGTCTAGTCATCTCGTCTTGACGGGAAGAGATGAGCGACCCAGGATAGGGTAATGGTGTCCGCGGACACAGCGATACATGGCATCCAGAAGCACCACGAGGCTTCAGCCCCTCCGTCGTTGCTCAGCTATCCGGCGACCTACCTTCTCATAGGCATCAATCTTGCCGTGTACCTCGTCATGCTTCGGCTTGGGCCACTGCCGGAGGCCCTTCGCGGTCATGTATGGATGGAAGGACCTCATGGAGCCGGGGGAGTGGCTGGCTGGTTCGCTCCGTTGTTTACCGCGCCCTACACAGAGCGTGTGCTGACCCATTTCGGGGCCTGCACGCCGGATCAGGTTCTGGCGAATGGCCAGTGGTGGCGCCTTTTGACGTCCCTCTTTGTGCACGTCACACTGCTGCACCTGCTGCTGAATATGTGGTGCCTGTGGAACCTGGGCCTCTTTGGTGAGCCGCTGCTCGGCAAGTCCGGCTTGGTCGCGGTGTATCTCCTCACAGGAGCGGCGGGCATGCTGCAGTCCGTTATGGTGAGCCTGGTTTCAGGACATCTGGGCGTTGTCGTGGCAGGAGCCTCAGGGGCCGTGTTCGGCATTGCCGGCATCCTGATCATTCTGCTATCGAACCGGAAACTTGCGGCTCCCTGGGACGAGCTGCGCAGCTTGCGAAGGCAGGTCGTCTTTTTTGCCCTGGCGAACCTTCTGCTGGGGAGCCTTCCAGACCTGATTCCGCGGTTCCTCCCTGGGATTTTTAGTCTTTTGCACCTGGATCCGGCAGCGCTTCCCAGCATAGACAACGGCGCTCACCTGGGTGGATTCCTGTGCGGTCTCGTGCTGGGAGTACCCCTGTTTCCGCGGATGACCTCGGGGCGGTCCAGCTACAGGGCTCGGCAGGTCCTGGTTTTTTGTACCGCTGCTCTGCTGCTCAGTCTTCTGAGCTATGCCGTGGTGGCATTTGCCCGCTCTCTGGGTGTATGAGACGTGCTCGGTCACCTCAATCGGTGGGGCCGCCGGCCGTGGCGGCGAACTTGCGCACCATGGCCAGGAGAAGCCGGCGGTCGCCTTCGGTCAGGTTGCTGGCGTAACGTTGGATCTCCGCAAGAAAGTGGATTTCAGATTCATTGAGACTGACGCCGGGCAGATCGCGAACCGGGTCGTCGGCGAAGAACTGGCTTAAGGGCAGGTCCAGCGCAATGGCGATCTTCTGCAATGTCTCGAGCGACGGAACCGTATGACCATTTTCAACTCGGGACAGGTAACAGCGAAGAAGGCCTGTACGTTTCTCGATATCCCCCTGGGACATGCTGCGCTGCAGCCGGAACTCGCGGATCGTCACGCCGATATTGATGGGCGTCGGCTGTAAAGGAAGCACGTGTGCAGGCGGCAGAGCAGTATGCATATTAGCCATTAGCGGGAGAGTAACGGGCCGAGATAGCTCCCGCAAGGACGAAATTTTTCGCTTCCCGAATCGAACCAGCCGAGATTCTTGTATGAAGAGAGACCCGTATCGAGTGAGGAACGGCTACGAAAATGGTAGGGCGGTGATCGGGGCGCAGCGTTCCGGCCAGCGCCTATCCCATGTATAAACCGCCGTTGATGTCGAGGGTATGGCCGGTAATGTAGCCGGAGGCATCGGACGCCAGAAAGGTGGCCGCTGCAGCAATGTCCTCCACACTGCCATACCGTGCCAGGGGAATGTTGGCAAGGATCGCCGCCTTCTGCTCCTCAGTGAGTACATCGGTCATGGCTGTTTGAATGAAGCCTGGAGCGATGGCATTCACCGTGATGGCACGGGAGGCAAACTCCCGGGCAAGCGATCTGGTAAGCCCGATCAATCCCGCTTTGGACGCCGCGTAGTTGGCCTGTCCTGGAGCGCCGGTCTCGCCGACAATCGACGTAACGTTCAGGATACGACCCCAACGGGCTCTCATCATGGGCGAGAGGATAGCCTGCGTGAGTAGGAAAGTGCCGGTGAGATTGGCCTGGAGTACGTCCGTGAAGTCGGTGGTCTTCATGCGGAGCGCCAGGCCGTCCCGCGTGATGCCGGCGTTGTTCACCAGCACATGAACGGCACCGAACCGGGCCAGAACCGCTTTGGCGCCCGCTTTGATGGAGTCCTCTGAGGCGAGATCGAGAGTAAAGATCTCTGCCGTTCCCCCCGCGGCCTCGACCTCGGCCTTGACTGCCGCGAGCTTTTCTTCATTTCTTGCAGCCAGAGCCAGGTGGCAGCCGTCTTTAGCCAGGCTGAGGGCGATAGCTCGACCGATCCCCTGGGAGGCTCCGGTGACGAGGGCGATGCGAACTTCGGGGGCGGACATGGGCTTTGGACTCGGCTCCTGCAACGATTGCGCTACGCCAAGGATAAATGGGATGGGGCACGTGTTTTTCAGAGGCATTGGGTCGATATACTTACGGCTTCATGAGTCCGTCGCTGTCCGAAGCCGTTCCTCCTCTGCCGTCCACGAATGAAGTCGCCTTCGACAAGGGTGCCGCCGAGCCCCAGGCCGGCGATCAGGCCAAGGCCGCCACGACGGAGGTGTATGCGATCCATGGCGCTGAACCAGAGGTTCTGGCGTACGCAATGGCGAAGTATTCGCGGTCGTCCCTGAGTCTGCGCGAGTCGCTGGCAGAGATCAGCACGCAACGTGCCGAACAGTTCCTCAACACCTTCTATTTTCAATACGGGCATCGTTCGATCGCCGACCTGGCGCATGTGCCGATGGCCATCGAGCGGTTGAGTCTGCTGGCGGCGATTGCCCTGGTGGATGAAACGCGTTGGGATGGGCAGGAGAGGTCAACCCGCTACCAGGATTTTCAGCAATCAGGCTGGTATACGCCGGAGCTGAAGGATGATCAGCGGCACGAATTTAACCATGCGATTGAGGGTCTTTTCACGGCTTATAACGCCCTGAGCCAGGGAATGACCGACGCCTTAAAGCGCGTGGTGCCTCGGCCGGAGGCGATGAAGCCGGAGAGCTACGAACGCACGTTGCGAGCAAGGGCCTTCGATGTGGCAAGGTAC
>CAXTGE010000013.1:0-4505 GCA_964243645.1 uncultured Acidobacteriaceae bacterium
ACGGGCACCCAGGGCTTTGCCGGGGATGGTGGTCCAGCCACCGCAGCGGAGTTGAATCAGCCGCAGGGGCTTGCGATCGGAGCGGACGGGACGGTCTACATCGCCGACACCGGCAACCAACGTCTCCGCGCGGTCTCACCGTCCGGAACCATCTCCACCGTTGGGGGGACAGGGATGGCCGGTTTTAGCGGCGACGGCGGCCCTGCCATGGCTGCGGCGCTGCGGGATCCTACCGCCCTGGCGCTGTCCGCTGGAGGCGTGCTCTACCTCTGCGATACGGGCAATCACCGCCTTCGCCAGATCAATGCAGGCACCATCTCCACGATCGCCGGCTCCGCTACGCAGGGCTTCCGTGGCGACGGCGGTCCGGCGTCCGCAGCCGAACTGGATTCGCCCGCGGGCGTCAGCGTTGACGGCACCGGCCGCATCTATCTCGCCGATACGCACAACCACCGCATCCGTGTCATTGACGTTGCGGGCGTGATTACCACCTTCGCCGGCACCGGAACTCCCGGCTTTGCCGGCGACGGCGGCCAGGCTACCCTCGCGCAGCTCTCCGCGCCACGCGGCCTCGCCCTGGGTGCCGACGGTTCGCTGCTTCTCGCCGATACAGGCAACCAGCGCGTGCGCAGGATCAACCCTGCCGGGCTGATCTCCACGCTGGCCGGTACAGGCAGGGAAGGCAGCAGTGCGGACGGCATGTCGGCCACAACGGCCGTTATGCGCGCTCCGCGATCTGTGGTGATTTCGGGCCTCGGTCTCCCCGTGTTCGCTGACACAGGGAACGCGAGTATCTCCGAGTTGGCAGGGGAGCAACTGCTCTATCCCGCCGCGCTGAGCACAGGTCGAAGAACCGACCTCAGCACCGCATCCTCCCTGGCGTTGACCTACGGGCAAAACACCCTCCAGGCAACGGTCAGCAGCCAGATCGAGGTGCCCCAGGGTCAAATGCAGGCGACCGAAGCCGGTCAGGCTGTTGCTTCCGCTTCCCTGAATGATGGAAAGGTGTCCCTTGACCTCCGTTCGCTGAGCGCAGGCACTCATACTCTGACCGTCAGGTATATGGGGGACGGTCTGAATCCGGCGACAGAGGGCACGGTGAGCGCCTCCGTCTCGCCGGCAGCCCTGACGGCAACCGCCAACGCGACCACGGTGGCCTATGGAGCGACGCTTCCACCCTTGACCGGCGTGCTGGCGGGCGTCCTGCCGCAGGATGTGGCGGCGGTCTCGGCAGCCTTTGCCGCCGCGGCCGCCGACCTGCCGGCGGTCGGCTCCTACCCGATCGTGGCCACTCTTACCGGACCCAAAGCCCGGAACTACATCGTGAGCCTGTCCGCAGGCTCCGGTCAGCTGACGATCACCAGGGCAGGCACTGCGGCGAGTCTGGAGCCTACCGCCCAGGCGTTTGCCGGTGTGCCTCTAACTCTTACGGCGAGCGTCGCGCCCGCAAACCGCGGGCAGCCCACCGGTACCGTGCAGTTCCTGGACGGCAATCTCGTCGTCGCCAACGGAACCCTGGCGGGCGGCGTGGCCAGCGTGGTCTACGCCGCACCGGCGGGAGGTACGCGCACGATCTCGACACAGTACTCGGGCGACGCGAACTTCCTTCCCAGCTCGTCTCCGCCCGCCACGGTCGCGGTGTCGGCGCTCCCGGACTTTGCCGTCGGATCGAGCGGGTTGCAGACGGCCACGACAACCGCTGGAGGCACGGCGACCTACACCCTCATCGTGACGGCGCAGCCTGGACCCTTCACCGGGGCCGTGGACCTCAGCATTGCCGGCCTGCCGGCTCATGCAAGCGCAAACTTTTCTCCGCCACAGGTCATCCCCGGCGCGGGCTCCGCTACGGTGACCGTAACGGTGCAGACCGCCGCGCCTTCCTCTACCGCTGCCGGCCTGCGCGGACGCTCCGGACCGACTGGCGTCGGCTTGGCGATGCTCACAATCCTTGGTTTCGGGATGCGACGGCGACGGCCGAAACGGGCGTGGATCTGCCTGCTCGGCGCGACGGGGCTGCTCTCAGGCTGCGGTGCCAGGACACTGGGCGAGGGGGCTACCGGGCTCGTATCGCAGAGCTACGCGCTTCAGGTAACCGGCACGGCCACCAATCTCGCAGGGGTCGTTGTGAGTCACTCTGTGCCATTGACGCTTACAGTCGGACAGTGAGATCGCTTGCCGGCCGGGCGGGGTGACGAACGGCAAAGCAGCGTGAGGTCTGCCTCCGCGCATCTACCGATGTGACCCCGAATGGTCATTTACGAGAAAAGGTCCGTGGCATACGCCGGGGCCAAAGAAAGAGTGTAAACAGAATGTCGCGTACCCTGCTGCCCGGGAAACCATACCCACTCGGAGCCACCCTGACTTCGCTTGGCACCAATTTTGCGCTGTACTCCGAGAACGCCACCGCCGTCAGCGTCTGTTTTTTCGACGAAGAGGGCAAGCAGGTGGATTGCATCGCGCTGCGAGAGATCACCCACTTCGTCTGGCATGGCCTCGTACGCCACATCAAGCCGGGCCAGCTGTATGGATACCGCGTCGACGGTCCCTGGGAGCCGGAAAAGGGTCAGCGCTTCAACGCCTCGAAGCTGCTCGTGGATCCCTACGCAAAGGCAATCACCGGACAGCATCCGGACGAGACCAAGCCCACACTGCCCGATCCCAAAGGCCCGATCTATCCCTATGACGTCACCTCGGGAGACGACCTGAAGAAGGATGAGACTGACGACGCAGACTTCGTTCCGAAGAGCATCGTGGTCAGCGACAAGTTCGATTGGGAAGGGGACTGCTGGCCCCAGACGCCGATTGCGGATTCGATCATCTACGAGGTCTCCGTCCGCGGCTTCTCCAAGCGCAACCCCGAGATCCCTGAGAACCTGCGCGGCACCTACGCCGGCATGGCCCACGACTCCAGCATCGCGTACCTGAAGAAGCTGGGCGTCACCGCCGTTGAGCTGCTGCCTGTACATCATTTCATCGATGAAGGCCACCTCATCGACCGCAATCTGCGGGACTATTGGGGATACAACACCCTGGGCTACTTCGCGCCCATGTCGCGGTACAGCTCCAGCGGCGACACCGGCAACCAGGTCTCCGAGTTCAAGGAGATGGTTAAGCGCCTCCACAAGGAAGGGATCGAGGTCATCCTGGACGTGGTTTACAACCATACCTGCGAGGGCAACGAAAAGGGCCCGATCCTCTCGATGAAAGGGATCGACAACACAACCTACTACCGCACGGTCGCCGACAGCCCTCGCCACTACATGGACTACACCGGCACGGGCAATACGCTGAATGTGTACAACCCGCAGGTGCTGAAGCTGCTGATGGACAGCCTGCGCTACTGGGTGCTCGAGATGCACGTCGATGGCTTCCGCTTCGACCTCGCCTCCACCCTGGCTCGCGAGCTCGCCGATGTGAACAAGCTGGGTGCCTTCTTCGATACCATTCACCAGGACCCGACACTGGCCGGCATCAAGCTCATCGCCGAGCCGTGGGATGTCGGCGAGGGCGGCTACCAGGTGGGCAACTTTCCCATCCTTTGGGCGGAATGGAACGGCAAGTACCGCGATACCGTGCGCCGCTTCTGGAAGGGCGACGCCGGCCAGCTGTCTGATTTCGCGTACCGTCTCACCGGCTCCAGCGACCTGTACAAGGGCGATGGTCGCGCGCCGTCAGCCTCGATCAACTTCATCACCGCGCACGACGGCTTCACGCTGTGCGATCTGGTCAGCTACAACGAGAAGCACAACGAAGCCAACGGCGATGACAACAACGACGGTGCCAACGACAACGACTCCTGGAACATGGGCGTGGAAGGGCCCACCGATGACGAAAACATTAACCGCGACCGGGAAAAGCAGACCCGCAACTTCCTGGCGACCCTGATGCTGAGCCAGGGCGTGCCCATGCTGACGGGTGGTGACGAGTTTGCGCGTTCGCAGCAGGGCAACAACAACTGCTACTGCCAGGATGATGAACTCACCTGGTACGACTGGAACCTCGACGAGCCACGCAAACGGCTGCTGGAGTTCACCTCCAGACTGATTCAGCTACGCAAGGACCATCCCAATCTGCATCGTCGCCGCTTCTTCCAGGATCGGCAGATTCGCGGTGAAACAGTGCGCGCTGTGGCCTGGTATGGAACGGATGGAACCGAGGTTTCTGATGAGATCTGGGATCATGCCGGCAACAAATCCATCAGCGTGGTCTTCAACGGCAAGACGCTTCGAAGCATGGACGACGAAGGCAATCAGATCGTCGATGACAGCTTCCTGATCCTGGTGAATGCGTCAGATAACGGCGTGGAGTATGTGCTGCCGCCGGTGCCCAATGAGACGCCCTGGCGGCAGATTCTGGATACGGAGAGCATCGAAAATCCGTTCTGTGAGAGTGAGGTTCACGACCAGGTAATCCTTGGGGCCCGCACCGTTCGCGTCTATAGTGACGGCATCGAGCCCTATGCCAAAGCAGCCGTCAAACAACACCTATCCCGCACCATGTAGCGC
>CAXTGE010000013.1:4605-8554 GCA_964243645.1 uncultured Acidobacteriaceae bacterium
TGGATCAGCGGCCAGGGCTCAACGTCTCGTAGGCCGCAATCTGTTCCAGCGTGAACTGCTGCATGTCCGCTCCGGCTGCGTGTGCCTTGTACCACCGGACCAGCCACTCCAGCGCGGTCTCCAGGCGCAGCCGCGGCGACCAGCCCAGATCCGTACGGGCACGGCTGGCGTCCAGCTTCAGAAAGCCGGCCTCATGGACACCGGGCTCTGGGTCGAGCACCCATTGGGCGCCGTCACCCCAGAACTGAACCATCCGCTCCACGATCCAGCCCACGGGCTGCGCATCCTCGTCAAAAGGTCCGAAGTTGAACGCCGTGGCCAGTCGTGCATTGCCGTGCAGCAGCTTTTCCGCCAGGGTGATATAGCCGTGAAGCGGCTCCAGCACGTGCTGCCACGGGCGGATAGCGTCAGGCCGACGGATCAGCGCGGGCTCCCCCGCGACAAAGCCGCGTACCAGGTCAGGGATCAGGCGATCGGTCGACCAGTCACCCCCGCCGATCACGTTGCCGGCGCGCGCCGTTGCCAGGCCGCAGTGATGTTCCGAGAATTTATCGAGTGGGAAGTAGCTCTGCCGATACGCTGCAGAAACAATCTCTGCGCAGGCTTTCGAGCTGGAGTAGGGGTCATAGCCGCCCAGCGGATCGGTCTCGCGATAGCCCCAGAGCCATTCCTTGTTCTCATAGCACTTGTCCGTGGTCACGCTGACCACGGCGCGTACGGTCGGGGTACGGCGCACCGCATCCAGCACACGCGCCGTGCCGATCACGTTGGTTTCAAAGGTGCCGATCGGGTCAACGTAGCTGTGGCGCACCAGCGGCTGCGCGGCCATGTGGAAGACCACCTCGGGTGCAAAGGAGCTCAACGCCTGCTCCAGCTTGGCGCCGTCGCGGATGTCGCCACGGACGTCGTCGATGACGGTGCCGATCTTCGCTGCCTCGAAGAGACTCGGCATGGTGTAGGGATCGAGCGCGTAGCCGCGCACCTGCGCGCCCTTGGAGGCCAGCCATAGAGCGAGCCAGCCGCCTTTGAAGCCGGTATGGCCGGTGAGGAAGACGCGCTTGCCGCGCCAAGGAGATTCAGTCATGGTGTGCTTGTACAGCATAACGAAAGCTTACGGGCAACGGACTTTGGCTGAATGTAGTTACGCCGGTTCGTATGCGAGAGCGAGATTTGTGGCAGCGCGATGGAGGCGTCTATCGCGCGTCCAGAGTACGGCACCCGGTGTTCTATGCACTGATGCGAGGAGATGCGCGTCGACTAGACCGATGCCCAGCCCGAACAGGCGTTCTCCTTCAACGAAGGCGAGTACATCGTCGTTCGCGACGAGCTCGCAAGCCGGGAGGTTCCGCAGCAGATTCAGGTGAGCCGACCTTTTGTTCAGACTTCCCATAGCAACTTCGCCGAGGACGTAGGGATGCCCTAATAGCTCTTCTGCGTCTAGCAACTGCGACAAAGTGAGGTTTGTGGCTCTGATGTGGTCGATCCAGATGGATGTATCAGCGACAATCATGCAGCCGGACGGCGGCGTGGAATGTCTTGCAGGTCGGGTTGTGAACCTCCCAGGGCAATTAGCTGCCGAGCCGTCTGGCGGTAGATAAGAGAGCGCAATGCTTCATTCAGCAGCTCTGAGAGATCCTGTGTCCCGGTACTTTCGATTGCTTCCTTAATCAACTCGTCATTCAAGGTGACAGTGGCCTGCATGTTACCTCCTCTATCGAGCTGCTCTGTCAGTGCAACAGCAGCACATAAATGTTAGCAGTGGCACTTGCGCCTACCAAGTTTTCCAGGGGGCCTTTCCTTTACTCCAAAGCTCTTCCAGGTGCTGCTTATCACGCAACGTGTCCATGGCCTGCCAGAAGCCGTGATGGAAAAAGGCGTGAACCTCACCCTCGGCAACCAGCTTTTCGATGGGCTCGCGCTCAAACATCTCCAGGTCATCGGTGACAGCGCTGATGGCCTCCGGGGAGAGCACAAAGAAGCCTCCGTTGATCCAGCCGCCCTCATCCTTGGGCTTCTCCTGGAAGGAGTAAATCTGGGTGTTCTTCAGGCCCAGCGCACCGAAACGGGCTACGGGCTGCACGCTGGTCAGCGTGACGGCCTTGCCGTGCTCTTTATGAAAGGCGATCGAGGCGGTAATGTCGACATCTGCCACGCCATCGCCATAGGTCATGCAGAAGGTGTCTTCGCCCACCAGATACTTGGCCACGCGGCGCAGACGGCCGCCGGTGCCGGTATCCGCACCGGTGTCCACCAGGGTCACCCGCCAGGGCTCGGCCACGGAGTTGTGGACCGTCATTCTGCCTTCGCCGAAGCCGGCCGTCATGTCGAAGGTCACGTCCGAGGTATGCAGGAAGTAGTTCGCGAAGAACTCCTTGATGATGTAGCCCTTGTAGCCGCAGCAGATGATGAAGTCGTTGATGCCGTGCTGTGAATAGAGCTTCAGGATGTGCCACAGAATGGGCCGGCCGCCGATCTCGACCATGGGCTTGGGACGTAGGCTTGTTTCTTCCGCGATGCGGGTGCCGAGGCCACCGGCGAGAATCACTGCTTTCATGGGCTTGCTGGAGATCCTTCATGCCTTCCCGGCGCGTGAAAGACGTTGGGGAAAGCGAGACGTTTAGGGTCAGGTACTGCCCCATATGGTAGCGCAGTCGGCGGTGCCGCTTTGGTATCCTGAACGGACCATGAGTCAGCGATCCGAAGAGCTCCGTCAGCAGATCCTCGCCCTTGTCCACGAGTTCCACGCGGAGCAATTTCCACACAAGACCTTCGCTCCGGGCGAATCAGCGGTCCCGGTCTCCGGTAAGGTGATCGACGCCAACGATATCGGCGCGGTCGTGGAGTCCGCGCTGGACGCCTGGTTCACGACCGGTCGCTGGGCCAAGGACTTTGAACGCAAGCTGGCGCGGTTTGTCGGCGTGCGCTCGGCCAGCCTGGTCAACTCCGGCTCGTCGGCGAATCTGGTCGCCTTCAGCGCGCTCACCTCACCCAAGCTGGGCGACCGGCAGATCAAGCCGGGCGATGAAGTAATCACCGTCGGGGCAGGCTTTCCGACGACGGTGAATCCGATTCTGCAGAATCGCTGCGTCCCTGTCTTTATCGATGTCACCCTGCCCAGCTACGAGATCGACGTCACCAAGCTCGAAGAGGCGCGCAGCGAAAAGACCAAGGCCGTCATGATCGCCCACACCCTGGGCAATGTCTTCGACGTGGAAACGGTCTCGGCCTTCTGCAAGAAGTACAACCTTTGGCTGATCGAGGATACCTGCGACGCGCTCGGGTCCACGTGGAAGGGCCAGAAGGTCGGCACCTTCGGCGACATCGCTACGGTGAGCTTCTACCCCGCGCACCATATCACCATGGGGGAGGGCGGCGCTGTGCTGACCGATAAGCCCGCGCTCAAGGTACTCATTGAGAGCTTCCGCGACTGGGGCCGCGACTGCTGGTGCGAGCCCGGCGTGGACAACACCTGCGGCAAGCGCTTTGACTGGCAGCTCGGCTCGTTGCCTTGTGGGTACGATCACAAGTACACCTATTCGCACGTGGGCTATAACCTGAAAGCGACCGACATGCAGGCCGCGCTGGGCGTCAGCCAGATCGAAAAGTTGCCATACTTCGTCGAGCGCCGCAAGGAGAACTTCAAGTATCTACGCGCCAGGCTGGAGCCGCTGGCCGATGTACTCATGCTGCCCGAGGCAACGCCCGGCTCGGACCCAAGCTGGTTCGGTTTTCCGATCAGCGTGCGTGAGGATGCGCCATTCAAGCGTGATCAGCTGACTCGCGCACTCGAGGCCAACAAGATTGGGACGCGGCTCATCTTTGCCGGCAATCTGCTGCGCCAGCCTGCCTATGAAGGCTGGGACTACCGCGTCGTGGGTGAGATGACCAACACGGACTTCGTAATGAACCAGAGCTTCTGGGTCGGCACGTTTCCGGGGCTGACGACAGA
>CAXTGE010000013.1:8654-11299 GCA_964243645.1 uncultured Acidobacteriaceae bacterium
GTTCGGCGCAGCGCTTCCTCGAGCTGTACTGTCACACGCAGGCCCAGTTCCTCCCGCACGCGGTCGATCGTCGGGACGTAGCTGTTCAGAGGGGCGTCGGGCTTCGGCATGCCATCAATCTGGACTGCCACGCTGGAGCTCCCGAAGCCGTCAGGCCGCAGTGTCCTCGCTGTCAGCTGTGCGGCCTCGGCAATCGTGTAGGCCTCATCGGAACCGACGTTGTAGGCCCGGTTGGCCGCGCCCTGCGCCAGCAGCGTCCAGAGCCATACGGACAGATCGCTCATATAGAGCCAGGAGCGCCGCGGCGTTCCATCGCCCTTGATGTGGAGCCGCTCGCCCCGTACCGCTGCGCCGAGGAAGTTGCCGATGGCAAAGTGGGCATCCAGCGGCAGGTGCGGCCCGATAAACGCAAAGCATCGCGCGATCACGGGCTCGAGCGACGTGCCGTGCGCGTAGGCGATACACAGGTGCTCGGCCATGCGCTTGGCCTCGTCATAGGAGCTTGCCAGCTGCATCGGGTCGGGGGCTCCGGTGTAGGTCTCCGGGGTGTGGAGCAGTGTGGAGCTGCGACCGTAGACGGCCCCGGTACTGGTAAGGAGCAGGCGTTTTGCGCCGGTCTCCTGGGCAAACTGCAGCACCCTGCGCGTGCCGTCCAGGATGCTCTCGGCAAGCTCATATGCGGGCCGCTTCGCCTGCGGGGCCGACGGATTGCTGGAATCGGTAGCAGCATGGACGATATGCGTGTGCGCCTCGGCGGGGAAGGCGAAGCTGCGGATATCGCCCTCGTGGAGCGTGATCTCCGGACGATCGGCGATGTGCGGGGACTTCCCCCGGAAGCCCGGCACGCTGCGGGTCAGCACCGTGGCTTGCAGCCCGAGGTCCAGCTCGTGGTTGGCGTAGAGCAGAGACTCCAGCAGCCAGTGGCCGAAGAAGCCGGTGCCGCCGGTGATGAAGAGCCTCGCGCCGCGGAGAGCTTCGAAGCTGGGGCGGGCGAGCGTCAGCACATCGGCAAGATCCTGCTCGGATAGGGATTTGGTGGGCATCGTTTCTAGTATGCCGTGCGTCGTGGGATGGGGCCGGAGCGTCTAGAGAGGAGTGTCGACTTCCTCCCTTCAGCCTAAGACGGCAGCCGCGGCCGCAGGTACGGGCTCGCGATTCTCCCATGCGTGGCGCGCGTTGCGGCATCGCAACTTCAAGCTCTTCGTTGCCGGGCAAAGCGTCTCGCTGATCGGCACGTGGATGACGCGGCTGGCGACGAGCTGGCTAGTGTACCGGTTGACGCACTCGGCGCTGCTGCTGGGTATTGTGGGCTTTGTGGGGCAGATCCTGACGTTTGTCCTGGCGCCGTTTGCGGGCGTTTGGGTGGAGCGGATGGACCGGCGCAGGCTGCTGGTGTGGACGCAGGTGGCTTCCGCTGTGCAGTCGCTGGCGATGGCTGCGTTGACGCTCTCCGGCAAGATCACCATTGCCGAGATCCTGATCCTGAGCATGTTGCAGGGCCTGATCAACGCCTTCGATATGCCGGCTCGGCAGGCGTTCACGGTGCAGATGGTGGACGATCGCGCCGACCTGGGCAATGCGATCGCGCTGAACTCCTCGATGGTGAATGCGGCGCGGCTGGTGGGGCCGGCGCTGGCGGGCATTGTGATCGGCTGGGTCGGTGAGGGCTGGTGTTTCCTGATCGATGGCGTCAGCTACTTCGCGGTGATTGCATCGCTGGAGATGATGCGGGTGAAGCCGCTTGCGCGCAAGCGTCCGAGGGCGACCATGATCGAGCAGATGCGCGAAGGCTGGGACTATGTGCGGGGCTTTCGGCCGATACGCACGGTGTTGCTGCTGTTTGCGCTTCTGAGCCTTATGGGGTGGCCCTATGCCGTACTACTGCCCATCTTTGCCGGACAGGTCTTGCATGGGGGGCCGCATACGCTGGGGTTTCTTACCGGGGCTTCAGGCGTCGGAGCCCTGGGCGCGGCGCTGGCGCTGGCGGCGCGCAAGAGCGTGGTCGGGCTGACGCGCTTGATCCAGATTGCGGCGGCGTTGTTTGGCCTGGGCTTGATCCTGTTCGGCCTCTCCCACGTGCTGTGGTTGAGCCTAGTGCTGATGGCGGTGGTTGGCTATGGCATGATGACCGGCCTGGCGGCGAGCAACACAATCATTCAGACGCTGGTGCCGGAGGCCATGCGAGGCCGCGTGATGAGCTATTACACGATGGCGTTTGTCGGCATGGCGCCGTTTGGCAGCCTGCTGGCCGGTGGGCTGGCGCACTGGATCGGCGCGTCGCACACCGTGGTGCTGACCGGCAGTTGCTGCATCCTGGGAGCCGTCTGGTACACGACCGAGCTACCGAAGATTCGGACGGTGATGAGGCCGATCTACCAGGAGATGGGCTTGCTCACGGATGCAGGGCAGCCGGCGCTGCAGGAGCGGGTGGGGACGCAGGGATAGAGGGTACCCCCCTCCCCCTATTCATAGGTATAATCTTGAAAGCAAAGAACTTAGGGCTTGGATCGATTCTTGTTCCAGGCTGCATGGCGTTCTTCGGAGCTGATTCGATGATAGCGACCCGAGGCATATAACGAGCAATGGGTGTGCGGAGAGTGCAAAGGGCTTGTCTTGTGGTCTCTGTGGCTGCAGAAAAGCAGATC
>CAXTGE010000013.1:11399-12555 GCA_964243645.1 uncultured Acidobacteriaceae bacterium
GTCCAGAGGGCGGGCTGACGGATGGGGAAGCTTTCGGCGATCGTGGCGGGCGGGGTCGCCGGCAGGCTTTGCCAGAGCTCCACGTATTCAGGACGGCTGTAGGCGCGGCCGCTGAAGAGCAAGCCGGGACGCCGGCCGGGTAAGTCGCGGAAGTGTTGCGCGTCGGCGGGAAAGCCCCATCGCTCCGGATGGGCAATTACGGGGTACAGATAGGCGGCGACGATGCGCAGGCCCACGCCGTCGATAAGTTCATGGTCCCAGAGCAGATCAAAGGGCGAGCTCAGGAGCTGGCAGGCGCCCGCCAGCAGGTCGAAGTTGAAGAGGGTGTTGCGATACGGATTGGGCGTCGCGACCTCCTGCGGAAAGACCCCATCCGGGCGGATCTGGTTGCGTAGGGTGTGGGTACGGAAGCGCTTGCGGCAGTCTTCCAGGGTGTTCTCATCCCGCAGAAAGCGGGCGATGGCTGAGACGACGAGCAGGTGCGCGGAGGCTCGGTGATCCTTGGCCTCGCGGGCGATGAAGGCCTGCCTGTTGCGGTCCAGCCACTGTGTAGTGTCGGTGAACCAGGCCTCCGTGGCCCCGAGCTCCTCCGGGCTGAGGATGTCCGTGAGAAAGCTCAACGCGCGAGCCACTTCGGCAAGCGGCACCAGATCGACGATCCCGGCCGGCGTTCCCGTCTGCGTGCCTGCCGCGCAGCCGGCGAGGTCAAAGGCCGGGGTGAGGCGGGTGGCCGATGCGAGGAGCCAGGGCCTGAGGTGCGCGATCGCGCGCTGCGCGTAGGCGTCCTCGCGCGTGATCAGGAAGCCGGCGACCAGGGCGGCGAAGATGGCGGAGAAGGCCTGCAGCGCCATAGCGTCAGCGCGCAGCAGTTTGGGCTGAGGCGTTGCACCGGCGGTCGACAGGTTGGGTTCGATCTCGGTGTGGAATGCGGGCGCGGGGGGCGGCTGCACAGGGGCGGCAAGGGCAGCCGTGGCCTGCCCGAGGATCGTCTGCCGGTCGAGCTCCGCGACGTTGGCGTGTGCACCTGAGGTCTGCGCCTGTAAACAGCTTCCCGCGACTGTCCCGGCAGCGAGAGACACAAAGGCGCGGCGAGAGTGGAGGCGCGACATGCCCCTTCAGAGTAAGACACTTGGGCGGGTGCGCTCGCACCTTTCAG
>CAXTGE010000013.1:12655-14024 GCA_964243645.1 uncultured Acidobacteriaceae bacterium
CCGAGTGCCTTGACCAGGTTCACCGTCGCGTCCATGCGACGGCGAAGGATGTCGATGTCGTTGCGTTCGGCGATCAGGGCGCTGGTTTGGGCCGAGATGACCTGCAGGAAGGTGTCGACGCCGCCGACGTAGCGGTTGTTGAAGATGCGCTGTGACTCCAGGGCGGCATCGGTGGCCGCGCGTTGCTGGACGGCTTCGTCGGACAGCACACGGAGTGCGACGAGATTGTCTTCGGTCTGCCCAAACGCGGTGATGACTGTTTGTTTGTAGAGCGCGGCATTGCGATCGAATTGGGCCAGTGCCTCTTCCTTCACGCCGCGGCGGCGGCCGCCTTCGAAGAAGGTATAGGCCAGGCCGGGGCCAAGGGAGTACACGACGCTTGCAGGGCTAAATACGGATTGCAGCGTGTCGCTGCTCTGAAAGCCGGCGCTGGCACCGAGGACCACGGCGGGGTAGAAGGCCGATTGAGCGATCCCAATCGCCTCATTGCCTTCCTGCGCCCTGCGTTCCGCCGCGGCAATATCCGGCCGGCGCTCCAGCAGCTGCGAGGGCAGGCCGACGGGAATGGAAGGCGGTTGCGTCGTGACGGGCAAAGGGGAGAAGGGGATGTTTAGGTCCGCGGGTGCCTCGCCGATGAGGATCGCGATGGCGTGCTCATACTGCGCGCGGGCGATAGCTTCGTCGGAGGCCGCCACACGGGCGGACTGGAGTTGCGTCTGGGCCTGGGTGACATCGGCCTTGATGGCAACCCCGCCGAGATAGCGGTTGGTGGTGATGCGGAGGGCTTCCTGGTACTGCGCGACGGTGTCGTTCAGCAGCTTCTGTTGTGAGTCGGCACTGCGCACCTCGAAATAGTCGACGGCGAGCTCGGTCTGCAGGGAGAGGAGGACGTTGATGCGATCGGCGGCCGTGGCCTGCGATTCTTCCACGCCCGCAGCGATGTTGCGCCGCACCTGCCCCCAAAGGTCCACCTCATAGCTGAACTGCAGCGGAAATTGCAGGGTCTGCGATCCGGAGGCCGGCTGGGCAGCGTTGAAATAGGGGTTGTTGGGCGAGTAGCCCTGCGTGGTGTTGTAGGGGTCGATCCCCAGGGTGGGATAGCGGTCGGCCTTGCGGACGACAATCTCCGCGCGGGAGGCACGCAGGTTGGCGTCCGCCTGCCGAAGGGTCTGATTGGCCGTCTCTACCTGCGGCTCGAGCTTGTTCAGCTCGTCATCTCCGAAGAGGGTCCACCATGTGCCGCGGGGAATGCTGTCGAGGGGTTTGGCCTGCGACCAGCTCGTGTTCGCGCCCTCTTTGAAGGCATTGGGCCCGAGCTCCTTGTAGGCAGGAGGGACAGGGGCGGAGGGAACGACGTACTTTGGCCCGA
>CAXTGE010000013.1:14124-30377 GCA_964243645.1 uncultured Acidobacteriaceae bacterium
GTGCCGGCATCTGCGAGGCGAATGGGCTGCCCTTCGGCGAGGGAGTCGGCGGGGTTCACGATGATTTGATCCGAGGCCGTCAGGCCGGAGGCGATCTGCAGCGTGCTGCCGTTATCCCGGCCAATGGTGATGTTCTGGAGGTGCACGTGACCGTTGCGGACGACGCCTATCTGGGTTCCCTGTGCGCGGAAAAGAAGGGTATTGGCCGGAACGGAGAGCAGCTGTGTCTCCTGCGGCAGCTTGAAATGCGCAAAGACATAGGAGCCGGGAAGCAGCTTGTGCTCGGCATTGGGCACATCCACTTCCACATTCAAGGTGCGCGAGTTCTGATCGATGGCAGACGAGTTGCGGGCCACGGCACCCAGGAAGGCCTGACCCGGGTACTCGTCCAGCGTCAGCGAGACGACCGCACCATCGTGGATGGCAGGGGCGTAGATCTCCGGGACGGGCACAAAGACGCGCAGGCGATCGATGGCCGCCATGCGAAAGAGATCCTGGGGCTGCGAGGAGCCGCCACCCGCGTCGATGAGCGCGCCGATGTCGGTGTTGCGAGAGGTCACGATGCCGTCAAAGGGCGCATAGACGCGCTCAAAGGACTGGAGCTCCCCGAGCCGGCGGACGTTGGCCTCGGCTGCCTGCAGGGCGGCCAGCCGCGCCGCTGCCCCGGAGATGGCCACATCGGTCTCCTGCCGGGAGACGGAGTCCTGCTTGAGCAGGTTCTGGTAGCGATCCGAGGTGCTGTTGGCCAGGTTCAGGTCGGCCTGGGCCGATTTGACGTTGGCCTGCGCCACCTGAAGCTGCTGATCGACCTCGGGCGTTTCGATGACGGCCATCAACTGGCCCTTGCGGACATGCGCCCCGATATCGAAGAACCAGCTTTTGAGGTACCCGGAGGTGCGGGAGTAGATCGGCGTATCTTTGAACGCCTGGGTGTTGCCCGGCAGCGCGATCTCCGAGGCCGTGCCGGTCACGGAAGGGTGAACGGTGGTGACGGACAGGATCGCGTCCCGCTGGGTGGTCTGCTCGAGCCGGCTCTCCGTGGAGCGCCGGGAGAGAATGCCTACCACGATGCCGATGACCAGAAGCACGGCCAGAAGGATGAGCGTGATCCGGAGCCCAGGCGAGCTGCGGCGCGTGGACGGCAGGCCCGCGGGATGGGCTGCGTGCAAAGGCACCGTGGAGGCGGTCGCCTCTTGGGGTGCTGTTCCGATTCGGCCCGGGTTGGCAGAGGGTGTTGTCATTTCCGTGTTGGTCTCGAAGGGCATAGTGTCTTTCAGCAAAGGAGCAGTGGGGCAGAGCGTAGGGACGTGGTGTGTCGTGTCGGTGGTGAGCTGGGCCCGGTTCAGGCGGTGGCGTGCTCCTCTGCAGGTGCCGGAGCGACCCCGGTGGGCGTCTCGGGCCCGGGGTGGCCGAGACTGTGGAAGAGGGCGAAGACGGTCGGCACAAAGAGCAGGGTGGCGATCGTGGCGCAGAACAGACCACCGATCACGGCCCTGCCAAGCGGCGCGTTCTGTTCACCGCCCTCGCCGGCACCGAGCGCCATGGGGATCATGCCGATGATCATGGCGAGGGCCGTCATCATGACGGGACGAAAGCGGGTGGCACCCGCTTCTATGGCGGATGCGATGACGTCCCCTGTGGCGGCGAGCCGGTCCTTGGCAAAGGAGACGACAAGGATGGAGTTCGCGGTAGCTACGCCCATGCACATGATGGAGCCCATCAGCGCCGGCACGGAGAGCGTGGTGCCGGTAAAGAAGAGAAAGAGCACGATGCCGGCAAGCGCCGCGGGCAGGGCCGTGATGATGACGAAGGGATCCAGCCAGGACTGAAAGTTGACCACAATCAGCAGGTAGACGAGCACGATGGAGAACAGCAGCCCGAACAGCAGGCCGGTGTAGGAGGACCGCATGGTATCCACCTGCCCGCGCACCCTGACGAAGTTGCCCTTGGTCAGCTGCGGACGGTAGTGGTCCACAATGCGCTCGACATCGCGAGCGGCGGCGCCAAGATCGCGGCCCTGGGTGTTGGCGTAGATATCGAGGGTGCGGCGGATGTTGTAGTGCTGCACAACAGGCAGCTCCGAGGAGCGTGACATCGCGGCAACATCCGCGAGGATCTCCTGCTGCGCCGGCGTGCCCGCCGCGGGGTTGATCCCGGGCGCGGTGACAGGGATGTTCTGCAAGGCCTGCAGCGAGTCGACCTTGTACTGCGGGGTCATCGCCACGATGTTGTAGATAACGCCGTTTTTGGTGTTTAGGAAGAACTGAGGCGAGAGCTGCGTGGAGCCGGAGAGGATATTGAGCACCGAGGTGCCGATGTCCCGCTCGGTATAGCCACCCTGCTGCGCCTTGGTGCGGTCGACCGTGAGGTTCAGAACCGGGTAATCGTTGGGCTCCTGGAGGCGCACATCGACCAGGCCGGGGACGTTGCGCAGCTCGGAGAGCATGGCGGTGGCGACCTTGCGGTTGCCGGCGTCGTCCGGACCATCCATGGTGACGTCGATGGGCGCGGGCAGGCCGAAGTTGAGAATCTGCGTGACGATGTCGGCGGGCAGGAAATAGAAGGTGGTGCCGGGAAACTCGCGGGGCAGACGGCGACGTAGATCGGCGACATAGCGCGCGGTCGGGCTGTGATCTTCCTTAAGCGAGACCATGATGTCGCCGTCGCCCGCGCCGAACAGGCCGCTGGTGGCGTGCTGGGTGTTCAGCGTGGAGTAGGGCAGGCCGATGTTGTCGAGGATGTTGTCCATCTGCGCGGCGGGCACGACCTGCCGGATGGAGTTCTCGACCTGATCGCACAGCTTAGCCGTTTCCTCGATGCGGGTGCCGGTCTTGGCGCGGACATGGAGAATGAAGGAGCCGTTGTCAGTGGCAGGAAAGAAGTTCTGGCCGAGGAACGGCACCAGCAGCATGGCCAGCAGGCAGGCGACGAGGAAGGCGGGGATGAAGAGCTTCCGCGCGGCGACGAGGCGGATCAGCAGGCCTTCATACCCGGAACGGATGCGCTCGAAGGTGCGCTCAAACGCGCGCTGGAAACGAGCCAGCGGGTTGCGCGACGGCTCGGCGTGGTGATCGTGCGCCTTGAGCAGGTACATGGCGAGCGTGGGCACCAGCGTACGGGAGAGCACATAGGACGCGATCATGGCGAAGACCACAGCCTCCGCCAGCGGAACGAACAGGTAGCGCGCCACACCGGCCAGGAAGAACATGGGCAGAAAGACGATGCAGATGCAGAGCGTGGAGACGAGCGCAGGGACGGAGATCTGCGCGGCGCCCTCGATGATGGCCTCGCGCAGGGGATTACCCTCTTCGAGGTAGCGCTCGATGTTTTCGATGGTGACCGTGGCATCGTCGACGAGGATGCCGACGGCCAGCGCGAGGCCGCCGAGGGTCATGATGTTAATGGTCTGGCCAAGCAGGCTAAGGAGGATGATCGAGGTCAGGATCGACAGCGGAATCGACACGGCGATGATGAGCGTGGATCGCCAGGATCCGAGGAACAGCAGGATCATCAGGCCGGTGAGGGTGGCCGCGATGATCGCCTCGCGCACGACGCCGTTGACCGAGCCGCGAACGAAGATCGCCTGGTTGCCGATAGGCGTGATCTTGAGATTGGACGGCAGGCCGGACTTGACGCGTGGAATTAAGTCGAGGACGCCCTTGACGACGTCGAGCGTGGAGGCGGAGCCGGATTTCAGAAGGGTGAGCAGAACCCCGCGATGGCCGTCCTGACGCACCACATTGGTCTGCGGGATGGAGCCGTCTGTGACGGAGGCCACGTCCCGCATGTACACCATGGCGCCGTTGACCTGGCGGATCGGCAGATTGGCGAGCCCTTCGATGGTGCCGGGCGTGCTGTTCAGCCGGACGTCGTACTCCAGGGTGCCGATCTTTGCCGTGCCCCCCGGTTCCACGACGTTCTGCGCGGCCAGCGCGTTGATGACGTCGACCGGGGAGAGATGCTTGGCCTGCATCTGCTTGGGATCGAGGTAGACCATGACCGAACGCTGTTTGCCGCCATAGGCATTGGGCAGCACGGCTCCATTGACGGTGGCAAATGTCGGACGGATGAAGTTGGTGCCGTAGTCGTTCAGCTGCTCTTCGCTGAGACCCTCGCCGGAGAGGCCGAGCTGCAGGATGGGCACCGAGGAGGCGGAAAAGTTGATGATCTGCGGCGGCAGAATGCCCGGCGGCAGCTGGCGGAGCAGGTACTCCGAAGCCGCCGAAACCTGGGCATTGGCGGAGTCGAGCGAGGCGCCCTGCTGGAGGTAGACCTTGATGATGGCCTGACCGTTGAGGGTGGTGGACTCGATATGCTCGATATTGTCGACGAGCGTGGTGAGCGACTTCTCATACGGCGTGGTCAGACGGCCTTCCAGCTCCTCCGGACTCAGCCCGGTGTACTGCCAGGCAATCGAGACGACGGGGATATTGATTGCGGGAAAGATGTCCGTCGGCGTGCGCAGGATGACGACCGGCGCGGCAATCAGGATCAGGATCGCCAAAACGATAAAGGTATAGGGCCGGTCGAGCGCCAGCCGAACAATCCACATAGGGACGGGTCTCCTGAGCAGGCCCCCTGCGCGCAGGAAGGCTCATACCTAGTAAACAGCAAAACTGTCCAGCATGAATCGGTTCGGCTGGGATGAGCCATCGATTGAATCGATAAAAAGAGCACGGAGCTTCAGTAACTTCGGTCTCAATTTACCTATGTTCTCCGGCTCCGGTCCCCTGCATTGCAGCTTGGGGAGCCGTCTTGCGCACCGGGCTCACGGCGCGCAGACGTGCGACTGCGGCGGGGAGGATGGCGAGCACGCGCTCGATCTCCTCGGCGGTGGTCAGGCGGGAGAGTGAGAGCCGCAGGCTGCTGCGGGCCTCCGCGGGCTGAAGACCCATGGCCAGCAGGACGTGCGACGGTTCGGTGGCGCCGGACTGGCATGCCGCTCCAAAGCTGGCCGAGATGCCCCCCAGGTCGAGAGCGATCAGGAGGCGTTCGGCGTCGATCCCGTCGATCCGCAGGTTGGCGGTGTTGCCCATCCTGGGGACGCCCGCCCCGTTCAGGTGGGCGTCCGGGATGGCGGCGAGCAGGCCGGCTTCCATCCTGTCGCGCAGCGACGCCATCACTGCCGGGCCGTCCAAGGCGAGCCAGATCCGGGCGAGATCGGCTGCGGTGCCCAGACCCACGATGCCGGGTACATTCTCCGTCCCGGCACGGCGGCCTCGCTCGTGCGGGCCGCCATGGGCCAGCGGCGTGAGCTGGACACCACCCCGCACGAACAGTACGCCGGTGCCCCCGGGAGCGTACATCTTGTGCCCGGAGAGGGTCAGCAGGTCGACATCCCGGAACTCGCCCGCAAGATCGAGCGGCAGCTTGCCCGCAGCCTGCACCGCGTCGGTGTGGAACAGGGCACCGTGTTCCCTGGTCAAGCGGGCGAGCCGGCCCACGGGTTGCAGGACGCCGGTCTCGTTGTTGGCAAGCATGACCGAGACCAGACGTGTGTGCGGGCGAAGGGCCGACTCGAGATTCCGGGGAGAGACGAGTCCATCGCCATCGGGTTGCAAATAGGTCACCTCCACGCCACGGCGCTCCAGCGCTTCGGCCGCATGCAGGACCGCGTGGTGCTCGATGGCGGAGGTGATCAGGTGAGCGGGCTCGCGGCGGTCGAGAAAGGGCTGCAGGACGCCGGTCAACGCGAGATTGTCGCTCTCGGTGCCGCCGGAGAGAAAAACGATCTCCTTCGCGGCGCAGGAGAGCAGCCGTGCGACGGCGGTGCGTGCGCGCTCTACCGCGGCGCGGGTCGTCTGGCCGCCCTGGTGCGCGGAGCTCGGATTGCCAAAACGCTCCGTAAAGAAGGGGATGATGGCTGTGAGAACCTCGGGCAGCACAGGCGTGGTGGCGTTGGCGTCGAGGTAGATCCGCTGCATAGAGTTAGCTTACGGCAGCGCGTGAGGGCGTCTGTTAGGCTGGTTTCGTTTCAGATGACACATCTATAACGAGGTGAAACATGCGAGGACCGGCGTGTTTGCTGGGTGCAGCGATGATCGTGTGTGGTGGGCCGCTCGGCGCGCAGATGGCGGGACCGCCGCCCCCGCCGCCGGTGGGCACGGTAGAGAAACCGGCCGCGGCGATGGACAACATGCTGAGCATGTTGGAATACCAGGTGACGGCTGTCGCCAAGCAGATGCCCGCTGATAAGTATGACTTCGCGCCGTCGGGGGCGCTGTTTGCTCCGGGTGGTGCCGAGAAGTTCGACGGCGTGCGTACCTTTGTGGGGCAGGTTACCCACCTGGCGCAGGCGAACTACTTCTTCTTTGCGGGATGGTGTGGCATCAAGCCGGACCGGGATGTGAAGGCGATCGATAGCCTGAAGAGCAAGGACGAGAGCCTCGCCGCCCTGGCGTCCTCGTTTGCGTATGCCCACAGGTGCGTGGCGACGATCACACCGGAGAATGCGTTTGTGGCGATCAAGCCGGTCGATGGATTCAGCACGCGGACGACCATCACCGCGTTCGCCGTGGCGCACGGGAACGATCATTACGGGCAGATGGTGGAGTACCTGCGGATGAATGGGATTCTGCCGCCGGGATCAAAGTAGGTTGTAGGTTGATAAGTTCTAAGTCGTAAGTTGTTCGTGGACACGCCGCTCCGTTTTTACTTAGAACCTACAACCTACAACTTAGAACTCAACTATCCTCGCTGCTCCACTGTCACATACGGCGCGGGATAGGCCGGGCCGGTGTACTCGGCTCTTGGCCGGATGAGGCGATTGTCGTCGTGCTGTTCGAGCACGTGGGCGCACCAGCCGGCAATGCGGCTTACGGCAAAGATCGGTGTGAAGAGGTCGATGTCGATGCCCAGCGTTGTGTACGTCGAGGCGGAGTAGAAGTCGACATTGGCGTTCAGCTTTTTCTGGTCTTTTACGAAGAGCTCGATCGCGCGGGACATCTCGTACCACTTGGGATTCGCGTCCTGTCCCAGATCGCGCGACATCTGCCGGAGGTGGGTGGCCCGTGGGTCCTCCGTGGTGTACACGCGGTGGCCGAAGCCGGAGACCTTCTGTTTGGTGTCCAGCATCTTGCGGACGTGCTCGACCGGGTCTTCGCTGGAGGCCTCAACGGCATAGAGCAGATGCATGACGGCCTCGTTGGCGCCCCCATGCAGGGGACCCTTGAGTGCGCCGATGGCACCGGTGATGGCCGAGTGCATGTCAGACAAAGTGGCGGCGATGACGCGTGCGGCAAAGGTGCTCGCGTTCAGCTCGTGGTCCGCATGCAGAATCAGTGCCACATCCAGGGCGCGTGTCGCGGTCTCCGTGGGCTTCTCGCCGGTGAGCATCCACAGGAAGTTTCCGGCGTGGGAGAGCGTGGGATCGGCTTCGACGATCTCCTTGCCCTTGCGGATCCGGTCGAAGACGGCGACCAGCATGGCTATCTGTGAGGTCAGCTCGAAGCTCTTGCGAAGATTGGCTTCATGCGTTGTCGCCTTCGCATTGGGATCGTAGATGGAGAGTAGGGACACCGCCGTGCGCAATACCTCCATGGGACTTGCTCCTTTCGGCAGCGTGCGCAGAAACGCGAGCACGGCGGGAGGCAGCGTGCGGCCGGCAGCCAGTTCCTGCGAGAAGGCCGAGAGCTCGGCTGCGTTGGGCAGCGTGCCTTTCCACAACAGATAGGTGGTCTCCTCAAAGGTGGAACGGCCGGCGAGCTCATGGATGTCGATACCGCGGTAGGAGAGGATGCCCTGAGCGCCATCGATGAAGCAGATGGAGGACTCATTGGCGATGACGTCCTGAAGTCCTCGAGGAGTTGCGGTGGCGGTGGACATGAGAAGACTCTCCGTGCGGCAGAATTCAAACCGGCAATGACTGTTGATTATGGGCAATCGAGAAAACGGTTGTCACGACACCTTGGCCGAATATCGGCTACGCTGGCCGTTCAGGCGCGGTCGCCACGGTTCCGGTAAAGCGGCCCGGAGAGAACGGCCCGAGATCGAGCACCGGCGGGCGACCGTAAATCAGATCCGCAATGACAACAGCCGTCGCCGGGGCAAGCAGAATGCCGTTGCGAAAGTGTCCGGCAGCAATCAGGTGCCTTGGACCTGTCTGAGGCCTGTCCTCGGGTCCGGCAAGGTCGTTGTCTTGCCACAGATCGCCCAGCAGCGGGAGATTGTCGGGAGTTGCGGGGCGCAAGCCCGCCCAGGCCTCCACCATGGGGGTCTGCGCGGAGTCGGCCAGTTCGGGCAGGTGAGGCACCAGCGCGGCACCACGCTCGCGCAGGGCGGCCAGGTCCTCCGGCACGACCTCCGTGTTGAAGCCGGCATTCTCCACCGTGGCCCCGATCAGCGCTGTCCCGGCCTGCGGCCCCTGCGTTCGTGGGACCACATACACACGTTCGCTGCGATAGACCTCCCGCAGGATAGAGGACGATGGCAGACGGACACGCAGCATCTGGCCTTTGCGAGGTGAGATCTCGGGCGAGGCCCAGGCTCCGGAGGCGTGCACCACTACCCGAGCCCCGCCTGCGGCGGCGGTCGCCGCCGCGGGCGTCTGACGCTGACGCAGGGGGATACCGGCCCTTTGCACCGCCGACAGCAGCGCCACCGCGAGCTGACGGGGATCGAGGGAGTGCTCTTGCAACCGGAGCGTTCGGCCATCCTCCAGAGATTGCACCGCAGTGTCTGTCTGGAAGGGAACGGTCTGGCCGGAGAGGTGCTCCAACTCTTGGAGGAACGCAGGGTAAAGCGCGGCACTCAGACGGGACAGCGGAGCCAGGGTGGGCGGATTGAAGGGATCCCCGGCCGCCAGCATGCCCGCGGCAGCCCAGGAGGCCTGGGTGGCGGCCGCCCCGGGCTCGAAGAGGGTGACGCCTGCCCCGCGACGGTGCAGCTCCAGCGCGAGACTCAGGCCGATCACGCCGGCGCCGAGGATCAATACATCGGGTGCGGACGACAAGGTTGAGTGCCCCCAACGTCTTAGTGTAGTTTGAGGTGCGCGCGTCCGCGCAGGTAACCAAAGCCCGGCGCGCCTCGTCCATTTCATGGAACCCTG
Source organism: uncultured Acidobacteriaceae bacterium (assembly GCA_964243645.1). Classification (GTDB taxonomy): domain Bacteria; phylum Acidobacteriota; class Terriglobia; order Terriglobales; family Acidobacteriaceae; genus Granulicella. The sequence continues at coordinate 23,171 of CAXTGE010000013.1, forward strand.
TGTTCACCGCAACGGAGAGGTTGGCGTGTGGGCGGATCTGAACAAAGGAGTAGTTTATGAACGATCGGAACGACGGCCTTGTCGTTGAACACCGTGCCCCGAACTGGCTGGTAGGGCTGACTGTCCTGGCGCTGTTGGCCGCGCTGGGAGCCCTGGGCTGGGCCCTTGGTTTGCAGAACCACCTCACCGTTGCCGAAGGCAAGCTGAACTCCGCGACGCAGCAGAATGCGTCCCTTGCGGAGAAGATCGAGGACACCAACGAGCGTTTGCGTGCCCAGGGCGAGGCTCTCGGCCAGACCGTTGGGCTTACGCAGAAGCAGCTGGAAGAACGCAGCGCGCAGCTTGCCGCGGCGCAGAAGAACGTCGCTGCCTCCACGCGCAACCTGCAGAAGCAGACCGTGGCCAACCAAAAGGTCGTGCAGCAGCAGTTGGGTGCCGTGCAGACCGACGTTGCCGGCGTGAAGACCGACGTGGGAGGTGTGAAGAACGATGTCGCGACCACGCAGGCTGACTTGGCGACGACCAAGAGCCAGCTGACGCGTGTTGTCGGCGACCAGGGCGTAATGAGCGGCCTGATTGCGACCAACCACGATGAGCTGCAGGAGCTGCGCAAGCGCGGTGAGCGCAACTACTACGAGTTCACGCTGCAGAAGGGCGGCAACGGGCAGGTGGTCGGTACCGTGAAGCTGGCCCTGAAGAAGGCGGACGTCAAGCGCTCCAAGTACACGATGAACGTGAGCGCCGATGACAAGAACATCGAGAAGAAGGACAAGAATCTCGATGAGCCCGTGCAGTTCTACTCTGGCAAGCAGCCGGCGCTCTATGAGATCGTCGTCAACAACATCAGCAAGAACCAGGTGCAGGGATACCTCAGCACACCCAAGAACGTACCCGCTCCCGTGGCCTTGCCCTAAAGCATTCCTAGAGCATTCTTTGTTGCGAAAAGAGCGGCTCCCTTCGGGGAGCCGTTTTTCGTGCGCGTCACTGCCAATATTTACGGCAATGTCGTCGTCTGCGGTCCCTGGTTGCGCAGCTGAATTGTGAGCGTCCCTGCCTTTTTGTTGCGCCAGGCGTCCTCTGTCTGTCCGGGAAAGGGAAGAACGACGGTCCCGGTACGGGTCTCCCCGGGGGAGATCTCATCGCCGTCCGACATGGGATTGGTCACCCTCTGGCGAAGGCTCGGGAAGATCACCGCGAGGCGTTTCAGGTCCGACGCGGAGAGCAGATTGGCTTCCAGGTCGCTGCCATCCGCGAGCTTGACGTGCGCGGTCGCGCCGGTGATGAAGAGCGGCAGGCGGAGCTTGTCCGTCAGGCTGACATGAGCGATGACGTACAGGTCGTTCTCGGTGGAGGTGGTCGGCGCGTCGAGCACGTGCATGCCGTTAGCTGGGGGACCATCGAGGGAAGCAAACGTCGTGTGGGGTGCGTAAAGGTCAACGTTCGTGACCTTCAACTCCGACACCTTATGTGGATTGAAGTAGAAGATGGCGGCCGCGACGGTTGCCAGAATCAGAAGTGAGAGGATCAGGGCGGGTGCGTTGCCCGAGTCACGGGCGGGGGCGATCTTGAGGTCGGCCATGTTGCGAAAGCATAGCGTGAGTGGGGTGTCCCTTGCACCTGATCTGACGTCGCGTTACGGCCGGGTGCGGAGTTGCCGCAGCAGATCGTCCACCGGAAGACAGTTCAGCACGTCCGTCGCCGTGAGCCACGCACGCCGCAGCTGCACGACCCCGTTGTCGATCAGGTCGAGTTCGTCGGTGGCGTGGGCATCGGTGTTGACGACGATCTTGCAGCGGAGTTCCCGTGCACGCCTCAGGTGGAGATCGGAGAGATCCGCGCGGGCGGGGGCCGCGTTATGCTCGACGGCGATGCCGCGGGCGGCCGCGACAGGCAGCACCTGCTCCAGGTCGATCCTGTACGGCTCCCGCTTCAGCAGCTTGCGCCCCGTGGGATGGCCGAGAATCTGCACGTAGGGATTTTCACACGCACGCAGCACCCGGGCGGTGATCTCCTCCGAGGTCTGATTGAAGCCGGAGTGCACACTGGCGATGACGATGTCGAGCTGGGCCAGGGTCTCCTCGTCGAGATCCATCTGACCGTCGAGCAGGATGTCGCACTCAATGCCCGCCAACAGGCGAAAGGGAGTCTCCGGCTTGCGGGCAGTGGGCTCGTCTTCGCGAAGACGCCGTTCGTAGTGCGCCCATTGCGGTCCGCGCCCGGCAGCGAAGTCCTCGGCCAGGTTCTCGCTGACCTGCCGAATGCGCGCGGCATGGGCCAGCGCGCGGCGCTCGTCCATGCCATTGGTCATGGCAAGGTTCTTGGAGTGATCCGTGATGGCGATGTAGTCCAGGCCTCGGGCGATGGCGGCTTCAGCCATGTCGCGGATCGAGTGAGCGCCGTCGGACTCAAAGGTGTGCATGTGGAGATCGCCACGCAGGTCGTTGCGCACGATCAGCTGTGGCAAGGCGTGTTTCGCGGCGGCTTCGATCTCCCCGCAGTTCTCACGCAGCTCAGGCGGAATGTATTCGAGATCGAGCGCGTTGTAGATCTCCGCCTCGGTGGCGGAGGCGACCACGTGGTTGTCCTCCAGCCGTACCAGGGCATACTCGCTCAAGGTGTAGCCCCGCTTGATGGCGCGCTGGCGCAGGGTGACGTTGTGGTGCTTGGAACCGGTGAAGTACTGCAGCGCGGCGCCATAGCTGGCTCGCGGCAGCAGGCGCACATCGACCTGGAGATGGTTGCGCAGTGTGAAGGAGACCTTGTTTTGGCCCTTGGCGAGCAGCTTGTCGATGAGGGGCAGCGCGGCAACATGCTCGACGGCCGCGGCGACGACGTCGGGCTCGCAGGCCGGTCCGGTGACCAGAAGGTCGAGATCGCCGACCGTCTCGCGGCCGCGGCGCAGGCTGCCGGAGGGCGTGATGGTTTCGATGCCGGGGAACTGGCGAATCAGCTCACTAATGCGCTCGGCATGGTCGCGCGCCACATCGATGCGGAAGCGCGAGGTGTTTCTGCGGTGGTCTTCGATGCCCTTCAGCAGCTTGTCGGTAAACTTCTGGCCCATGCGCGGCAAGGTGAGCAGATCGCCCCGCTTGGCCGCCTCCTCCAGCGTGTCCACATCGGCCACGCCAAGCGCGGAGTACAGCAGAGCGACGGTCTTGGGCCCCATGCCGGGCAGGCGCAGCAGCTCCAGCATCGACGGCTTGTAGCGCGTCAGCAGCTCGTCGCGCAGGGGCATGCTGCCGGTCGCCACGAGATCGCGAATGTTGGCGGCCATGCCCTTGCCGATGCCCCCGATGGACAGCAGCGCCTTGGGGTCGGCATCGGGCAAGGTCAGCAGTTCAAGTTGTGTGGTCTGCTGTTCGACGGCTTCGGCCGCGCGACGGTACGAGCGAATGCGGAACGGGTCCGCCCCGTCGATCTCCAGCAGGGCCGCTGTCTCATCCAGCAGGCGGGCAAGGGTGATGTTATCCATGGACGGTCAGAACGCTCCCGGGCGTGCGTGGTGGGGCAAGAGGGTCAGGACCGCCGGCGCGAGGAGGCATACAGCAGGACGCCGATCAGCGTCTTGCCATCCTCGATCTTCCCGTCGTGGATCAGCTGCATGACCTCCGACAACGGCGTCATGCGCAGCTCGATGCGCTCATCGTCCTCGGGCGTCGCTTCGCCCAGGGTCAGCTCTTCGGCCAACAGGATCGTCATGGCCTCGGAGACAAAGCCTGGCGAAGCGTAATACGTGATGTGTTTGGACCAGCGTTTGGCACGGTAGCCGGTCTCTTCAATCAGCTCGCGCTTGGCTGCCGGGATCAGCTTCTCCCCGGGCTCGATGCGTCCCGCGGGAAGCTCCAGCAGGAACTTGTCAGCCGCGTGCCGGTACTGCCGGATCAGCAGGATGCCTGGGTCGCTGGGGTCCGTAACGGTATCGACCGCCAGGATGACCACCGAGCCGTTATGGCGCACCACGTCCCGCGTCGCGGCGACGTTTCCCGGCTCTTTGACTTCGTCATGCGTGACCCAGAAGACTCTGCCGCGGTAGACCTCCTGGGACTTCAGCACCTGCGCCTTACCCTTGAGCGCTTTGGGGGCCTTTGGGGTCGATATGGAAGAAACCGGGTTCCCTTTGCCGCTGGTCGGCAAAGCAGGGGCAGGGGAGGCTTTCTTGGTGGGTTTCGTTGCGGTCGCCATGCCCTTTCACAGTACACCGGCGGGCGAAAGTTTGAGGTGGGTGCATCGGCAACTTCGTCAACGCATCCAAGGTGGAGTCAGGCCGAAACATCTCAGGAGACAAGAGCGGAGACGTATGCAGGCGGAGTGTTACCCCATCTCGACCCTGCCGGGCACGTCTGCGCTGTTTCGCGACTTCGCCGAGGCAGCAGCTCCGTCCACGATCGCAAAGCTGCGCCAGTGGTACCCGGCGGATCCGTTTCGGATGGATTGGGCGCACACCGCACCGCAGCTCTCGGGGGAACATCGGGAGCGGCTTGCAGACGCTCTGAGAGCCCAGGCCGGGGAGTTGGGCGCGGGCGCGGCGGCTCTGGATAACATCGAACGGCTGCGCGCGGGGGCGGCGGCCGTGGTTACGGGACAACAGGTTGGCTTGTTCGGCGGTCCCCTGCTTACGCTTCTAAAAGCTGCCACGGCCATCCGCAAGGCCGGGGATGCAACCAGGATCAGCGGCCGGCCCCATGTGCCCGTCTTCTGGCTGGCGACCGAAGATCATGACGTGGAAGAGGTCGACCAGGTCCACCTGCTGGGCAAGGATGCTGTGGAGACGCTCAAGGCAGGGTTGGGCGTGCCGGGCGTGCCCACGCCGGTAGGGTCATTGCCCGTCGGAGGCAAGCTCGATGCCGCTCTGGAGCGCGTCGAGGAACTGCTTGCTTTTGCGCCCGTATGCGAGATCCTGCGCTCCGCGTACACGGATCACGAGGGCTACACGGCAACCCTCGCAAGCAGCTTTGGGCGGCTTCTCTCAGCGGTCTTCGCCGAGCAAGGGCTCATTGTGATGGACGCTGCGGGACGAGCCTTTCACGCCCTGGGCGGAGACGTCTTGCGGGCTGCGATCGAACGCGCCGACGAGCTGGAAACGGCGGTCGTGAAGCGCTCGGCGGAGCTGGAGCGTGCGGGCTACCATGCCCAGGTGAAGGTGGCAGACGGTATGAGCCTGCTGTTCCTGCTGTCACCGGGGCAGGACGGTGTAGCGGAACGACGCGCCTTGCGGCGCACCGCGGACGGGGACTGGAAGGCAGGAGCACGGTCTTATACGGATAAGGAGCTGCTGGAAATCCTGGCGCGCGAGCCCGAGCGCCTCAGTCCCAATGCGCTGTTGCGGCCCGTGATGCAGGATGCCATTCTGCCGACGGCGGCGTACATCGGCGGCCCGGCGGAGATCGCCTACTTTGCGCAGTCGGCGGTCGTATACCAGCACATCCTGGGACGGGTGACCGCCGTGCTGCCGCGACTCTCCGCCACCCTGGTGGATCCTGCGCTGGCCGAGATCATGGCCCGGCATGAGGTGCCGTTTCCGCAGGTGCTCGAGACGGGGACGGCTGAGGAGATGACGCTGCGCCTGGGCGCACGGGCCATGCCCGTCGAGGGCAAGCGCAAGCTCGCCGCCGCGGGTAACGCGCTGGACGCCGAACTATCCGCCCTGTTGGCGTACATGGAATCCCTAAGCCCGGACCTGGGACGTGCGGCCGGGGTGAGTGGCAACAAGATGCGCTACCAGATGAACCGCCTGCGGCGCATGGCGGCGCGGTTTGAGGCCGAGCGCACCGGATCGCTGCGCAAAGCGGCCACCGCCCTCACGCTGAATCTTTTTCCGGAACAGCACCTGCAGGAGCGGTTGATTGCGGGCATCTGGTTCCTGGCGAAGTTTGGAGACGGCCTGCCGCAGCTGCTGGTGGATCATGCCGGCCAGGAATGTCCAGGGCACAGGGTTCTCTGGCTATAGGCGTCACAGGTTCGCGTACCCTCGTCGGAGTTTTAGAATGAGGATCGAGGGATACTGCGATGGGAATGAGCGATCAGCCGTTTGAAGTGACCTGTCCGGACTGTGGGGGCATGCTGAAGGTTGATCCTGTCACGCGATCGGTCATTGCGCACACGCCGGCTCCACGCAATAAAACCTTTGAGGATCTCGGTGCCGCCGCCCGTGCTCTGAAGGAGCAGGAGACGCGGCGTGACTCGCTGTTCGCGCAGAGCGTGCAGGCTGAAAAGCAACGCGACGATCTGCTGGAGAAAAAGTTCGCCGAGGCTCTGAAAAAGGCCAAGGAAAGCCCAATGACAGGCAAGCCGCTGCGGGACTTCGATCTGGAGTAGCGGCAGGCAGCGCAACATTTTGCTCCGTCCCCGTGTTCCTTTGTTGCGGGCAATCTGCCGCGTGAGAGGGCTCCCCTGTGCGAACCACGATCCTGTTTTCTGCGATTGGCGAGGTAAGCACCCGCTTCGCGGACTCCATCTCTGGATTGAGCGAGTTCCTCGCCCAGGGCAGTGTGCCCATTGGCACACCTGCCGGCCTGCAGGCCTTGGCGGAGCACCTGTCCGTGGACGGCGCGTTTCGGGACGATCTGGTCTCCATGCTGCGCGTGGTGTGTGCGGCGGAGCCCGCCATCAGCTACCTGGAGCTGCTCGGGCTGTTGCTGGTGGCCACCGTGGGTCAGGAGCCCGCGGACCAGCTCTCGGCGGATCCGGCTTGTGAGACGGATGTTCGGACGATCTTCAACTTCCTCGTCGAAATGCGCCGCACGGGCAGGGTCGACTCCGAACCCTTCGCTGAGGAGTCGCCGGAGCTGTACCTGCCGACCGAGTCTTTCAGCAGCGACAGCCTGAACTATGCAGGGAACTACGCACAAAATGGGGCAGAAAACGGGATAGAACATGAGGTCTGGCCCGCAGAGGCGATCCAACCGGCGCCGTCAGCAGCATCCGGCGCGAAGGTCTTCAGCAAGGCCAGGGGCGAGACGCATGCAGGTCTGGCAAGGGCCTTGGCGCTGGCTGCCGATGACGAGCTGCCGGGCGAAGCAACTCGTGTAGACCCGATCGAGCCGGACCGCCCCTCTCCGGTGTGGGCGATGTCACCGGCAGCGACGGTCGCCGATCCTGTGGTGCTGTTCTCCCGCGCGCCAGAGCGCCCCACCTGGAGCTTCACCTGGAGTGTGGCGTTCTGCGGCGTGCTGCTGGGCCTTTTGCTTGGCGTCTTCCCCCAACGGCA
>CAXTGE010000013.1:30477-32864 GCA_964243645.1 uncultured Acidobacteriaceae bacterium
GGCTTCGTTTCGACCGCGGTACCTCCCAAGGTGAGCGAGGTGGTGCTGAACACCCGGGCTGACAGCGGATCGGCCCCCTTGGGCCGTAACCAGCGAACGGGCAGGGTCCTGCTGGGCTCCGCAGGCATCATGGCGGCCAATCTTGTCTCTTCGCCGGCACCGCTGTATCCGGCGCAGGCCAGTGCCGCCCAGGTACAGGGCGAGGTGGTCGTCGAAGCCATCGTGGGACGGGAAGGCGACGTGATCGAAACCCGCGTGGTGAGCGGTCCGCCGCTGCTGCGCGAGGCGGCGTTGCGTGCTGTGGGACGCTGGCGGTACCGTCCCTACGAGGTCGACGGCGAGGCCGCCGAGATCGCAACGACCGCGCGACTGGACTTCCGTTTGGACCCTTAGAGCTGTTCTCCTGCAGGTGTAATGCTGAGCCGAGATAGTTCGCGCCAGTTTTCTTCAAGGAAAACTGGCCTGAGCGCGTCAACGAAGCCACAGGTACAGGAAAACAGCTCTAGAACGGGCAGAGGCACCACCCGCACGGCGGAACCTCTAGACTGGAGGGGTATGCCACCGATTTTGAATGCTCAGGGTGTCTCGAAGCGCTTTGGGGCCGTGCCACTGTTTCAGGACATCTCGTTCGCTGTTCATGATGGAGACCGCATCGGGCTGATCGGTCCGAATGGCGCAGGAAAATCCACGCTGCTTGCCGTGCTCGCCGGGGAAATGGACCCCGACACGGGCGAGCTTGCCATGCGCAAGCGGGCGCGCATCGGCTACGTGCGCCAGATCTCGGAGTTTGCGGCGAAGATCACCGTGCGCCAGGTTATCGATGCGGCGCTTGAGGCCGCCGGGGTGGCCTCTGACGAACGCGAGCAACGATTGCGCGAGACGCTGGGCCGTGCGGGATTTGTCGACGCCACGGCTGAGGGCGTGCACATGGATGATGAGGCGGCGAGCCTCTCCGGGGGCTGGCGCAAGCGGCTTTCCATTGCCGAAGCCATGGTGCTTAATCCCGATGTGCTGATGCTGGATGAGCCGACCAATCACCTGGATCTGGAAGGCATCGAGTGGCTCGAGGGCGTGCTGCGCGCCGCAAACTTTGCCGTGGTCGTCGTCACGCATGACCGGTATTTTCTAGAAAACGTCGCCAACGAGGTCGTGGAGCTGAGCCGCGTCTATGCCGGCGGGCTGCTGCGGGTGAAGGGCAGCTACTCGCGCTTTCTGGAAGAGCGCGAACTCTACATGGAGTCGCAGCAGAAGATGCAGGAGGGCCTGCGCAACCGGGTCAAGACGGAGATCGAATGGCTGCGCCGCGGACCCAAGGCTCGCGCTACCAAGGCCAAGGCCCGCATCGACAATGCGCACGGCCTGATTGCCAAACTGGCCGACGTGGACGGCCGCCTGCGCACGGCGAATGCGGGTATCTCGTTCGACGCGACGGACCGGCAAAGCAAGCGGCTCATCGAGATGGAAGACGTGACGATTACGCTCGGTGGACGCAACATCCTCAACGACGTCAGCTTCGCGCTGGTGAACGGGGCGCGTCTTGGCCTGTGCGGCCCGAACGGCTCCGGCAAGACAACGCTGCTGCGTGCCATGACGGGTGAGCTCACGGTAAATGCGGGTGTCGTCAAGCGGGCCGCCAGCCTGCGCGTCGTCTACCTGAGTCAGATGCGCGAGCTGGACACCAGTCTCACGCTGCGGCGGGCACTGGCGCCTGATGCGGACGCGGTGGTCTACCAGGGCCGCGTGACCCATGTGGCCAGCTATGCGGCCAAGTTCCTGTTTACCGGCGAGCAGTTGAATCAACCTGTGGATCGGCTTAGCGGTGGCGAACGCGCGCGTGTGTTGATCGCACGGTTGATGCTGCAGCCGGCCGACGTGCTGATGCTCGATGAGCCGACCAATGATCTGGACATCCCCACGCTGGAGACGCTGGAAGAGGCGTTGCTTGAGTTCTCCGGGGCGCTGGTTCTGGTCACGCACGATCGCTATCTGCTGGATCGCGTAAGCAACGTGGTCCTCGGTTTAAACGGCCGTGGCGATGCGGAGCTCTTTGCGGATTATGCGCAGTGGGAGGTCTGGCGTGCCGAAGGCGCCGAGCCTCGCGCGAAAGCGGGTTCAAACGGTGTCAACGGTTCCAATGGCGCCAACGGAGCTGCCTTGCCGGCGGGGAACGATTCCCAGTCCGGCGCAAGCGGCGCGAAGAAGAAGCTGTCCTACATGGAGCAGCGCGAGTGGGATGGTATTGACGCCAGAATGGCAGCCGCCGAGGCCAAGCTCGAGGCCGCGCAGGAGAAGCTGGGTGAGCCGGAGGTCGTGGTCGATGCGGATAAGCTGACGGAGGCTCTGGCGCATCTGGAGGTGGCCAATGCGGAGCACGACGTCGTGATGGC
>CAXTGE010000013.1:32964-34725 GCA_964243645.1 uncultured Acidobacteriaceae bacterium
CGGAGGCTCTGGCGCATCTGGAGGTGGCCAATGCGGAGCACGACGTCGTGATGGCACGCTGGATGGAACTGAGCGAGAAGGCCGGCTAACTTTGTGCGGCAGGCGCAAACGCTCGGTCGCCTCGCCGCCGCGCCGCTGTCTGTTCCTCGCGAGCCTTCGTTAAGCTGAGGAGATGGCGAGCGTAACGGTGGGACCGGATATCCAGTGGCGCAATCCCGGTGTGCCTGCAGGCCCAAGCCTTGCGGCTCGTGTGCGCTCCGGCGAGCTGTTTCGCGAGAACGCGGTCGACTACCTGCAGGGCAATGCGCGGCGTTTCGGTGACCTCGTACGCTTTCGCGCGCTGGGGCGCGAGGTGTTGCAGTTCAATCATCCCGAGCTGATCAGCGAGATGCTGGTGCGCGATGCGGGGCATCACCATCGCAATCTCGTCATGCAGCGCTCCAAGTCGGTGCTGGGGGAAGGCCTGCTGACCAGTGAGGAACCCTTGCACATGCGGCAGCGCCGGCTGGCCGCTCCTGCCTTCCATCGGGCGCGCCTCCATGGCTACGGCGAGGTCATCGCGCAGGCTACACAACGGCTTGCGGAGACCTGGACCGAGGGCGACCAGCGGGACATGCATGCGGACATGCTGCTGCTGGCGCTGCGCATCGTGGGACGCACGCTGTTCAGCATGGAGTTCGAGGAAGATCTTCCGGCAATTGCCTCCGCTGTGGACGCCTTTCAGAGCTTTCTTCCGCTTGCCTTTCTGCCGTTCCCTGACCTGCTGCAGAAGCTGCCGATCCCTTCGATGCGGCAGATCCGGCAGGGCAAGGTGGATATGGATCGGGTGATCTACGGGGTCATCGCCGAACGCCGTGCAAGCCCCGGTGACCGTGGCGATCTGCTGAGCATGTTGCTGGCCTCGGTCGATACCGAGGAAGGCTCCGGAGCCGAGGCGCGCATGAGCGATGCGCAGGTGCGCGACGAGTGCGTGACTGTGCTGCTGGCGGGGCATGAGACGACCGCCAATGCGCTCAGCTTCATCCTGTGGCAGGTGGCGCTGAATCCGGAGATCCAGGAGTGGGTCGCCGAAGAGGTGGAACACGTCCTGAACGGGCGTCTGCCGACCGCGGAAGACTACCCGCAGCTGCCGCGCACCGAGCAGGTCATTGCTGAGGGCCTGCGGCTATATCCGCCTGTCTGGGTGACGAGCCGCACCGCGGCAGAGGACTATGTATATCGCGGCATGACGGTGCCCAAAGGAGCCTTTCTGCTGTCACCGCAGATCGTCACCCACATGGACCCACGCTTCTGGGACGAACCGCAGCGCTTCAACCCGGATCGGTTCACGAAAGAGGCCAAGGCTGCCCGGCCGAAGCTGGCGTACTTCCCCTTCGGTGCGGGAAGCCGGCAGTGCATCGGCGAAGGTCTCGCGTGGATGGAGGGCGTGCTGTGCCTGGCAGTGATGGTGCAGCGATGGCGCTTCCGCGTGCCGGAGGATGTGAGCCGCGTAATGAAGCTGTCGCCCAATGTGACGCTGCGTCCCAAGGGTCCTGTGCGTTTGAGATTGGAGCGGCGTTAAGCGCTGACGCTATTGGGCGTCAACGACCTTGTCATCCACCAGGGTGAGCTTTAGGGACTTGTACACAAGGATCTTCTTGGTCCCGAGGTCCACTTCCTGATCGGGAGCTCCAAGTTGCGTATGTACGTCCTCCAAAGATTGGCCAAGCTGAACCTTCGGAGCGCTCTGTTCGGGAGCGAAGACAGCGTCGGTGAGATGGT
>CAXTGE010000014.1:0-33314 GCA_964243645.1 uncultured Acidobacteriaceae bacterium
CCATAGGTGCGGGAGAGGTGCTGGTGGTAGAGGCTCAGGGGCAGATCCAGCACGGTGGTGACGAGGAGGTAGAGGGAGGTGAAGACGAGGCACTCCCGCCAGAAGGCGCGGGTGGTCTTGCCCTTTGAACGCAGGGAGGCGCTTGCGGCGAGTGCACGAGTGCGCATCCAGGCGATAACTCCCAGCCAGAGCAGAAGGACAAATTGCAGGAGGGACCAGACCGAGCCGCCAAAGCCGATTACCCGGCGCACTTTTTCGAGATGCTGGGCTTTGGTGAGCTTTTCGGGAGACAGAGTGTAATCAGGGAGATTGCCGTGGGGCGGCGCGGCGGCGAGCTCCTGGATGGCGTACACGGCCGCGGCGTATTCCGCGGATGTCTCCTGCGCGCGGGCGGCGATGCCGGTGAGGGCGAGGACGATCAGAAGGATAAGAAGTGCTGCTCGCATTGCTGGTCGTGTCATTGGGTTGTATGAGTGTGGATGAGGCTGTGACAGCAAGCAAGGGAAAAGCCGGACAGCGTCTAAGTGATATGAGAGGTGTGTCCGTTTCGTTTTGCGTGAGGGAGTGGTGGGCGAGGTGTGTCCGTTCAGTTCTGAGTTTTAGAGTTTTGAAGCGTGTCCGTTCGGTTTGAGTTTGGGTTGGGGCCGTTTGGGCGTACCAAGTCGGGTTAGTTAGAGGGCTACGGCGCGGTGAGCCAAGGTATGCTGGGCGGGCAGGGAGGAATGCATGGCCACGAAGAAGTCTGCGAGCAAGAAGGCAGCGGGAACGACAGCGACATCAGAAACGAAGGCACCGGCAAAGGCCGCGGCGAAGAAGGAAGAGGGGAAGGCAGCCCCTCCCGAGCAGCCGAAGGCAGCGGCAACCAAGAGTGCCAAGGCAAAGCCGACTCACCATGATATTTCCGTGCAGGCCTATCTGCTCTGGGAGCGCGATGGCAAGAAGCATGGCCATCACGACCAGTACTGGGCGCAGGCGGAAAAAGATCTGCACGGGTGAAGCGCGGCAAGACCTGATAGGAAGGCACTCCGGGCTCCCCTGGACGATCCGCTACACTGGCCGTGGGCGCAGGTGCGCGCGTGTGGGCCTCTGGTGGTGCGTGTGAATCAGGTTTTTGATGGCTTTGGAAAGCGTTCTGGGACGTGGCGTAGGATTGCGGCTTGCGCGGTCGCCGGTCTGACGGTGGGGCTGTTGCCGGCGCCGGCGCAGCATGGAACACCCCGCATGGAAGCGACGGTGTCGGGGGCAACGGGCCGCGAGGCCGCGGCGAAAGCCGTGCCGGCGCGCGCCGCAGGTTCGGTCAAGAGCGCTGGCTCTGGCGATCCTGTATTGATCCAGGCGATGGAAAATGAACTTCATCGCGCGATGGGGGCGTTGGGCGCGGCGATGACGCCTGTGGCCCTGCCGGTAGCCGCCTCAAGCGGTGGGAAGCCGGGAGGCAGCAGTTCGGAGCCGGTCAAGCCGTACTTTCTCAGCTACCAGGTCGCCGATGCGGAGACGGTGAACATCACCGCGCAGTTCGGCGCGGTGACACAGTCCACGAGCAATCACACACGTATGGCGGATGTGCAGGTGCGGCTGGGATCGCCGGCGCTGGACAACACGCATGGAACGCATCGCACCAGCGCCCTGACCACGCTACCGCTGCCCTTGACGGACGATCGCAACGCCATTGAGCGGTCGCTCTGGTATGCAACGAACCGCGGCTACGGCAAGGCACTGGACGCGCTGGAGAAGGTAAAGACAGAGCAGCAGGTGCGCGCCAAGGAAGAGGACACATCAGCGGATTTCTCCGCCGAAAAGTCCAAGGTGGAAGTCGTTGCGGCAGAGCCGCCGCTCACCCTGGATAAAGCCATGTGGGAGGGGCGTCTACGCGAGGTGACGGCGCTGTTCCGGACGCACGAGCACATCACGTATGACATGGCCATCCTGCAGACCTCGCATGAGACGGACTACTTCGTCTCGAGCGAAGGCACCAAGGTGACGGCCCCGAACCAGGTGGCGCGGCTGGTGGTGGTTGCGCGCACACGGGCGGTTGACGGCATGGACCTGTTCCGCGCCGAGACGTTTGAGGCAGACGCCACGGGACATCTGCCCGACCAGGCCGCTGTGCTGGCGAAGACGGAGGCCATGGCGAAGAATCTGGACGACCTGCGGGTCGCGCCGATCACCGAACCTTTCAATGGGCCGGCGATTCTGAGCGGCAGGGCGTCGGCGGTGTTCTTTCATGAGGTGCTGGGGCATCGGCTGGAAGGGCAGCGACAGCGCGGCGATGAGGAGGGGCAGACCTTTACGAAGCTGCTCGGCAAGCAGATCCTCCCGCCGTTCATGTCCGTGGTCGATGACCCGACGCTGCGCGATTGGAAGGGCCAGCCGCTGAGCGGACACTACCTGTTCGACGATGAAGGTGAGCCCGCGCAGAGGGTGCAGCTGGTCGATGATGGCGTGCTGAAGACCTTTCTGATGTCGCGGCTGCCGGTGGCGAGTTTCGCGAACAGCAATGGGCATGGGCGCGCGGAGACGGGCAAGATGCCGACCGGGCGGCAGGGCAACCTGATTGTGACCTCGACGAAAGCCGTGAGCGACGCGGAGCTGCGCGAGATGCTGAAGGCCGAGGCGAAGAAGCAGGGCAAGGCGTATGGGCTCTACTTTGAGGACATCAGTTCTGGGTTCGCGGTGACTACACGGAGCTCGCCACAGGCTTTTCAGGTGATCCCGCTGGTGGTGTACCGGGTGTATGTGGATGGCCGGCCCGATGAGCTGGTGCGCGGGGTGTCGATCGTGGGCACGCCGCAGGCCGCGCTCAGCCGTATTGTGGCCACGAACGACCATCCCGATGTGTTCAACGGCGAGTGCGGTGCCGAGAGCGGTACGGTGCCGGTGAGTGCGGTGGCACCGGCGATGCTGGTCAGCGAAATCGAGACGCAGAGGCAGTCGCAGGGCACGGCACGGCCGCCGATCCTGCCGCCGCCGACGGTGATGCGGCGAGCTGCTGTGAGTATGGGGACGGCTGCGAAAGGTAGTGAGTAAGTGGGGCCAACGAAGCGTCGTTTCTCCTATGCGGGTTTGGGTCTGAGTGTTCTCGCTGCGGGTACAGGTTTGCAGGCACAAGTGGTCTCGGCTGTATCGAGCACAGGCGTGAAACAGTTCGATCGCGTTCAAGGTGCAAGCGCGGTTATTACCGATCCGCTGCTGCGGGCCATGGGGGAGGAGTTAACGCGAGAACGCGAGCAGTTGCTCCTGCCCGGCATGCAGCGGCCCTACTTCATTGAGTACCGGCTTGAGGACATCCATAGCTATGAGGCTGTGGCGAACTATGGTGCCCTGACAGGAGAGACGGAGAACCGGCAGCGTGTCGTGCGCGTTGAGTTGCGCATCGGCGATTACAAGGTGGATTCGAGCTCGGTGCGCGGCACCGGATCGCTGGCGTTGGCACCGGGCGATGATGACCCGGACGCCCTGCGCGAGGCGCTCTGGGCGGCGACTGACGAGGCCTACAAGGCGGCTTTAAGGAACTATGCCGCGAAACAGGCGGCGTTGAAGCAGTTTCAGACTCCACCCACGGCGGACGACTTTACCCCGGCCAAGGCCGTAATCGCGGAAGAGCCTCTGCGGGAGTTGCAGCTTGACAGGAGCGAGTGGAAGCGGCGGCTGGTTGAGGCGAGCGGGCTGTATGCAAAGGCTCCCGAGGTACGCGCGTTCATGGCGGATGTGCAGTACTCGAGTGCCTCGGTGAACGCCATGGTGGTGAATCGTTACACCGTGAACACGGATGGGTCGGCTGTGCGGCATGGCTTTGCGGGGTACCAGGACAACCTCTCCGTGGGAGGCCAGGCCGCGGACGGCATGCAATTGGGACGCAGCAACGGCTCGACGGCTACAACGGGCGCAGGGCTGGAAAGCTGGGAGGCCCTGCGGAGGCGCACGCTGGACAATCTAACGAGCTTTGAGGCGCTGCGCCAGGCTCCGGTGGTGGACGCGGAGGATTACCACGGGCCGGTGCTGTTTTCAGGGGACGCCGCAGCCGATGTCGTCACGCACCTGTTCATGCCGAACATCGAGGCAGACCGCCCGGAGGTCGGTACGCTGGCGCGTACAGTGGGTGCTTACCAGTCCAGCTATAAGAGCCCGGTGCTGCCGGCCTTCCTTACCGTGGTAGACGATCCAACGCTGCGTGATTTTCATGGCAAGGGATTGCTCGGGGCCTACAGCGTCGACGATGAGGGCGAGCCTGCCGTTCCGGTGACGGTGGTCAACCATGGCAAGCTGGTGAGTTACCTGTTGAGCCGCGAGCCGGTGAAGGATTTTCCGGAGTCCAATGGGCACGGGCGCGCAGCGCTTGGCGGCCCAGCCCATGCCCATGCTGGTGTGCTGCTGGTCAAAACGGACCAGACCACGACACTTGAGGGGATGCGGACGAAGCTGTTGGCTCTGGCCAAGGATCAGGGCCGAGACGTGTACGAGGTGGAGACGCTGGGTGGCGGTGAATTGGCACCGCGGCTGCTGTATCGCGTGTCGCCGAACGGCAAGCGGACGCTGGTGCGAGGCGCTGTGTTCGATGAACTCGATCAGCGGTCGTTGCGATCGGAGATCGTTGCCGCGGGTGGGGAGCCGTATATCGCGCAGCAGATCTCCCCGTTGCCTCAAACGACGATCACGCCTGCGTTGCTCTTTGCCGATATCGCGGTGAAGCGCGGCAACCAACCGCAGGACAAGCTGCCGTACTACCCGCCGCCGCCGGGAGCGAGGGCGCAGTAACCGTTCACTATGCCTGCTGACCTGAAGGGAGGTTGTGCGGGTCGGTTTCGGAGGCGGCCATCGCCGCCAGCTTGGGCTTGGCGGAGTCATCGTGGAATCGAGCTTTCAGACGCAGGCAGGGCGCCTCAAAGTAGCGGAAGCTGAGCCACGCTGCCACTACGGACAAGGCATACGTGACTGCGGCTTCCAGGAGCACCGCCGCGCCTTTGGAATGCAGGGCCGTACGGAAGAAAGCACGCAGCGGTGTGGAGATCAGCATCGCGATCGTCGGGTGAAAGATGTACAGGCCATAGCTGTAGCGCCCGTGAAAACGCAGTGAGCGTGCCGAGAAGAATCGCTGACTGCGGCTGTCCGGTCGCAATGCCGCGGCGATCATTGCCGCAAAGGTAAGAGCAAGAACACAGGGCACCCACACGGCTACAGCGAGATATACGTTGAAGTAGAAGCCCGGGTAGTGAAGATAGAACAACACCAGAACCAATAAGCCGACGAGCAGAGCGGGGCGACATACCCGGAGCAGCCATTCGCGGTAGCGGCTTCGAAAAACGATTGCGAGACAAGCTCCCGTGAGCAGGCCATCGAGACGGGCCGGTGTCCAGGAGTAGAGGATGTACGGGTTTCCTGCGGCCTGGGGCGTGTGCCAGAGATAGAGTCGCACGCCAAAGGAGAGAATTGCCCCGGCCCCGGCGACGAGCGCGATGCGGCGTCGTTTGCGAAGCAGGAAAACCAGCATTGGCCAGACAAGGTAGAACTGCTCCTCAACGGCAAGGGACCAGAAATGGTTGACGTTGATCCACCATGCGTTTGTGGGGGGTCCCGCGCCGAAGAGATTTTCGGTGTACGTCAGGAATTGAAGGGTGTTGAGGGCACGCCAGTGCGCTCCGCCGAGACGGCTGAGGAGATAGAGAAATAATAGAAAGCCGTAATAGAGCGGAAAGATACGGAGTGCGCGACGTGCGTAGAAGTTGCGAAAGAAGTGTCTGGAAGGGAGCGTGTCATAGAGGATGCCTGTGATCAGGAAACCTGACAGAACAAAGAAAAGATCGACCCCCACCCAGCCTGCCGAATGCAGGGAAACCAGCATGAGCACCCATTGCGGAGCCTGAAGGACGGGGTTGGACCAGAGCAGGTGATCGGCCAGTACGAGCAGGATGGCCGTACCGCGTATGCCGTCCAGGGCAGGGAGGTGGCGTCCTGTCGTGGAGTTGTCTGGAGGGGAAGGAGCGTTCACTTCCTCATCGTCGCAGATGTTTGTGGCATGGGATGAGTGAGGCTTTTGGTGCGCGTGTAGGATGGGCCCACAGGAGAGAGCATGCGTCTGTCACAGTGGCTGGTTCTGGCCGGGCTGAGTTTTGGTGGGTGGGATGGAGTTGCTGCGCAGCAGCCGGTGGCTATGCCGGTACCGTCGGTCGAGCCATTAACGAAGATGCCGTACTCGCCTTCGCTGGATCTCACCAGCCTGGATCGCGCGGTGGACCCCTGTGTCGATTTCTACAAGTTTTCCTGTGGTGGATGGATGACGCGGAACCCGATCCCTGCCGATCAGGCAGGGTGGAGCGTGTACGCGAAGCTGGCGAACGACAACCAGCAGTTTCTGTGGGGCATTCTGGAGGCGGACGCCAAGGCGACGGGACGTACGCCCGTGCAGCAGAAGGTGGGCGACTACTTCGGGAGCTGCATGGATACCGCCGCGATCGATGCCGCGGGCCTGAAACCGCTGGAGCCGGTTCTGGGGCGGGTGAACGCGGCCGGATCGCGCGAGGCGCTAGCCGCGATGCTGCCCACGCTCGCTCACGAGAACATGGGGAGTTTTTTCTTCAGTACGGGCACCGAACAGGATGCGGTGAGCGCATCGACGATGATCGTCGGCGTGGGTGCCGGAGGCCTGGGCCTGCCGGATCGCGATTACTACGTGAACACCGATGCCCACAGTGTGCAGATTCGTGAGGGGTACCGTGCTTTCGTGCAAAAACTCATGGTGCTGGCAGGGGAGTCACCCGAACAGGCAAAGACCGATGCCGATACGGTGCTGCGCTTGGAAACGGTGTTGGCGACGGCGCAGCTGACGCGCGTGGAGATGCGCGATCCGCACAAGATCTATCACCCCATGCAGCTAAGCCAGCTGCAAGGGATCGTACCCGCGGTACAGTGGCAGCCCTTCTTTGCCACGGAAGGTGCGCCGGCTGTCGCGAAGCTGAATACCTCGCAGCCGGAAGCTATGAAGGCGGTGCAGACGGTGCTTGCGACCGAGTCCGTGGCGGCGCTGAAGACCTATATCCGTTTTCATCTGCTGGTGGCCGCGGCACCGTATCTCGCCACGCCGTATCGGCAGGCGCAGTTCGATTTTTATTCGCACACACTGCGGGGCGTGGCGCAGGAGCCGCCGCGCTGGAAGAGCTGTGTGCGGGCAGTGGACAACAACCTGGGTGAGGCCCTTGGGCAGGAGTTCGTCGCGCGTACCTTCTCCGCCGATATGAAGGCCAAGACGGAACTCATGACCGGGCAGATTGAGACGGAGATGGGCAAGGAGATACAGGGACTTGAGTGGATGAGCGCGCCCACCAAGGCCGAGGCGCTGCGTAAACTGCATGCCATTCGAAACAAGATCGGCTACCCGGCGAACTGGCGCAATTACACGGCGTTGGAGGTCAAACAGGACGACTACTTCGGGAATACTCGGCGTGCCAATGCGTTTGAGGATGCGCGGCAGTGGGCGAAGCTCGGCAAGCCGGTGGACCTGAACGAGTGGGGCATGACACCGCCGACGGTGAACGCCTACTTCAATCCACAAATGAACGACATCAACTTTCCCGCCGGCGTGCTGCAGCCGCCGCTGTACGATCCATCGCTGGATGACGCACCGAACTATGGCAACACCGGAGCGACAATCGGCCATGAACTGACGCATGCCTTTGACGATGAGGGCCGGCAGTTCGACGCCGGGGGCAATCTGCGTGACTGGTGGACCCCCGCCGATGCCAAGGGCTTCGAAGACCATATCAATTGTGTGCGTAACCAGTACGCCAGCTACGTCGTTGTCGATGACATTCACATTAACTCGAAGCTGACCAGCGGAGAGGATGTGGCGGACCTCGGCGGCACTTACCTCGCCTACCTGGCGTGGAAGCTCCAGGAGACGGGCAAGACGCTAAAGGACATGGATGGCTTCACGCCCGACCAGCGGTTCTTCATCGGCATGGGTCAGTGGGCGTGTGAGAATGCGCGGCCGGAGAACCTGCGAGTGCAGGCCATTACGGATCCTCACTCGCCGGGTTTTGCGCGCATCAATGGTGTGGTTAGCAACATGCCGGAGTTCGGAAAGGCGTTTGGCTGCAAGGCCGGTCAGCCCATGGTGCATGCACCGGCATGTAAGGTGTGGTGATGCCGGTTCCGCCCGGCCGATGAGGTGGCCTTTCGGATGAGGGAGGCTCCACAGTGGGAGCCTGTGCACCGCCGCACGCCAGTGTTTCAGGGCCGATGGACGTGGCGTCTGCTGCTTGCGGCTGTCGGGATTGGCGCCCTGAGTGCCTTTGCTGCCGCGTCTGTACGTCTGGGGTTTCGTGGGCTGCAGTGGATGCTCACAGGCTCCACTGCCGACCTGCCGTTGGCGGCGATGCAGCTGCCGCTTCCACGCCGCGCCCTGACGCCCATTGTCGGCGCTCTGCTGGCCATGGGCGTGCTGTATCTACAGCGTCTATGGCGCAGACTGCAGCCGCAAGAGGCGCACAAGCGCGAGGAGTATGTGGAGTATGTCGAGGCGGTTCGGCGCGGACAGGGGTTCATCCCGGTGCCGTCGAACTGCTGGCGAACGGTTTCCGCTGCCTTCTCCGTAGCGAGTGGCGCGACTGTGGGCCGCGAAGGCTCAATGATTCAGTTCGCGGCGACGATGGCCAGCGCGTGTGCACGCTGGCGTGGGTGGCTGGATGGCGGCGATAAAGCGCAGCTTAGCCTGCTTGTGGCCTGCGGTGTGGCGGGTGGCGTGACCACGGCCTACAACGCGCCCCTAGCGGCGACCTTATTTGCGGCAGAGATCGTACTGGGTGGACTGCGATGGCTTGAGCTACTGCCGCTGGGGCTGGCCGCGGGGGCCGGTTGGCTGGTGAGCAGAGCCATGTTGGGCGGCGAGCGCCTGTACCCCGTGCACGCGACGGTGCGATGGGGCCCGGAGCTTTGGCTGTTGCCTTTGCTGGCTGTGGTGGGAGGGCTTGCCGGGCCCGTGTATCAAGGGCTGCTGGGTAGCCTGCAGAGAGCGCGCCATCTACCATTGCCACTGCTGTGGAGCGGGATCGTCGTCGGCTGCCTTTCGTTGACCGAGCCGCGCGTGTGGGGCAATGGCGATGCCGGTCTGCGCATGGCCCTGACGATTGCGAGCCTGCCCCCTGGCGCGGCGGGTGGCTCTCCCCTGGCACGCGTGCTGTTGCTACGGCTGTGCGCGAGCCTGGCATGTGTCTGGACAGGGACCGTGGGCGGCGTCTTTACGCCGACGCTATTTGCGGGAAGCGCGGGTGGCGCGCTGCTGGCACACAGTCTTCCCGGGGGTACTACAAATCTCTGGGCCATTGCCGGCATGAGCTTTCTGGTGGCCGCGGTGACTCACGCCCCGCTGATGTCGGCGTGTATGGCAGTGGAGCTTACCGGCAATTGGACGCTGCTGCCTTTGCTGCTGCCGTTAAATTTCGTCTCCTGGTGGACTGCACGCGTGCTGTCACCGCGGGCCATGTATGGGATCGCGTCCCAGACGCCCACCCACGGGGGTGTGATGTCTTCCAGGGCCGGGGAACGATAGAGTGACTGGGGATGATCTTTATCGCAGCATGAACCAGGGTTCCGAAAGAAAGATGCCAGCGCGAGTTCACCGGTACGGGCGGTGGCTCGTCGCGCCGATTGACACCCTTTCGGAACGCGGCCGGCGCTGGATGGTAGCCATCGGCTCGCTGCTTGTCTTTAGCTGGTGTGCTCTTCGCAACGGCGACCTGATGTTTGCGTGGGGACTGCCGGACGTCCAATTTTACGTGGATATGGCGCAGCGCCGCTTCGATCTGGTCCCGCAGCCGTTCACGTCACGGCCGCTGGCGCCGTTGCTGGCCAGGTATCTTGCGCCGTGGATGCACACTGGCGTGCAGGGCGGCTTCGTTGTCCTCGCCTCTGTGTCGCTGTTCTGGACGCTAGCGGTGGTGTTCTGGCTCCTGCTCCGGTCCCGCTCGCCGCGCTGGATAATGGCGGCGGTGGCAATGATTCCTTTCTGGTGGCAGCTATTGGGCTATGCCGGGCTACCTGACCCGCTCTATACGGCGCTGTTGGCCGCCCTGCTACTCGCCCTGGAGTATGGATGGATGTATGCGGCCGCCGGCCTGATGCTGCCGCTCATGGTCGCGCGGGAGTCTACCTCGTTAACCCTGTTGTGCCTGCTGGTTGTCGGCTGGCGGCGACTGCGCCCGAGCGGCTGCCTGCTGGCCGTGGGATGTGCCGCTTTGGGTGCGTTTGCCGTGCACCGTCTCAGCGCCGCGGGCCTGCCGAACCCGGAGCACCTCTCCGGGGGCGTGTACATGGTGGGCAAGCTGGTCTCAAACTCCCTGCGCAGCGTCGGCGTGCTGCCGTGGAGCAACGTGTACCCTGTGCTCTGCACCGTTCCGGCGTGGGGGATGCGGTTGCCCCTGGGTCACGCGATCAGCGTGGGGGTGTGTTCATGGCAGCCCCTGGCGCCGATGCAGTTGCTTTGGGCGCTTCTGACGACATTTGGAATGCTGCCGCTGCTGTTTGTGGCTTCCTGGCGCGGATTGTTCCCGGCGCTGCGTCACGGAGACACCTTGCTCCGCTTCTGCCTGGTGTACGGGAGCGTCTCGCTGCTGCTGGCACCGGCGCTGGGCACCTGGTATGCCCGGCTGTTCGGGTATGGCTGGCCGTTGCTGCTGGTAGCCGTTCCGCGGATGCTGAACTTCGGGCCGACGGATCTGCATGGGGAACGATTGGCGAGTGCAGGGCCGTATCGCTGTGGGGCTCTGCTAGTGGTGCATGCAACAATCTGTGCCCAGGGAGATCGAATCGGTACACCCTGGAATGTCGTGGCTGTGGTGCTGCTCGAGGTCACCGCGGCTGCACTGATTATGGTGCAGAGTCGAGGCCCGAGGCCAGCCCCGCAAGCGGTCTGACGAAGGCCCGGCACATGGTAAAATCGAGCTAGGGAAAATACACTTTACGCGGCGTTTCCCGGCAGATTTTTGAGCATTTCGCTCGCCTTTTTCTCACGCTTGCGCCGCTTTTTGGAGTTCGATTGGCTACTCAGACCCCCCTTCCCGATCCGCAGCAGTCCGATCCTTCCACGTCGGGTAATTACAGCGGCGAGAACATTACGATCCTTGAGGGGCTGGCAGCAGTCCGGTTGCGTCCGGCGATGTATATCGGGTCAACCAGTGAGCAGGGGCTGCATCACCTGGTGTATGAGGTGGTGGACAACTCGGTGGACGAGGCGCTGGCCGGCTACGCGACCCGGATTGACGTGACCATTCACGTGGACAACTCGATAACGGTGGTGGACGACGGACGCGGGATCCCGGTGGACAACAAGACCCTGCCGACCGGTGAGGTGATGCCGGCGGTGCAGGTGGTGCTGACGATGCTGCACGCGGGCGGCAAGTTCGATGCGTCGAACTACAAGGTCTCGGGTGGTCTGCACGGCGTCGGTGTGAGCTGCGTGAACGCGCTGAGCGAAGAGTTCGACGTGGAGATCTGGCGCGACGGGTATGCGTGGGAGATGGACTACTCGAAGGGCGATCCGATCAGTGAGCTGCGCAAGATGGGGCCATCCAAGCGGCGAGGCACCAAGGTCCACTTCCTGCCGGACAAGTCGATCTTTACCGTCACGGAATATAACGCCGACACACTGCAGAACCGTCTGCGGCAGCTGGCCTTTTTGAATAAGGGCATTGAGATCACGCTGACCGATGAGCGGGTTGCGGACGCGAAGACAGGCGAGGCGAAGACGCAGGCGTTCAAGTTCAACGACGGCATTGCCGGGTTTATTCGCCATCTGAACAAGGGCAAGCAGGTTCTGCACGAAAAGGCGATCTACATGGAGGCCGAGCAGGGTTCGCTCGTCATGGAGATTGCGCTGCAGTACAACGATGCGTACACCGATACGGTGTTCAGCTTTGCCAACAACATCAACACGGTGGATGGCGGAACGCATCTTTCGGGCTTTCGCACGGCGTTGACGCGCACCATCAACGCGCAGGGCAAGAAGCTGGGCCTGTTCAAGAACGACACGGAAGGTCTGACCGGCGATGATGTGCGTGAAGGGCTTGTGGCCGTCATCAGCGTGAAGCTGCCGCAGCCGCAGTTCGAGGGCCAGACGAAGGGCAAGCTAAACTCGGATGTATCAGGTGCGGTGCAGCAGTTTGTGAACGACCGCCTGACGGCGTTTCTGGAGCAGAATCCGCAGGTTGCCAAGAAGATTATCGGCAAGGCGATCGATGCATCGCGTGCCCGTGAGGCGGCGCGGAAGGCGCGTGACCTGACGCGTCGCAAGGGCGTGCTGGATGGCGGCGGCCTGCCGGGCAAGCTGGCGGACTGCTCCGAGCGCAAGCCGGAGTTGTGCGAGCTATATCTGGTCGAGGGTGAGAGCGCCGGCGGCACGGCCAAGCAGGGCCGTGACCGGAAGTTTCAGGCCATTCTGCCGCTCAAGGGCAAGATCCTTAACGTGGAAAAGGCGCGCTACGACAAGATGCTGGGCCATGAAGAAATCCGCGCCATGATCACGGCGCTGGGCACGGGCATCGGCAAGGACGACTTCGACATCGCAAAGCTGCGCTACGGCAAGCTGATTCTGATGACCGATGCCGACGTTGACGGATCGCACATCCGCACGCTGCTGCTGACGTTCTTCTTCCGGCACATGGGCGAACTGATCAAGCGCGGCAATGTGTACATCGCACAGCCGCCACTGTACCGCATCAAGAAGGGCAAGTTCGAGCAGTACATCAAGGATGACCGCGAGTATGTACAGGTGATGGTGAAGCGCGCCTCCGACGGCATGGTGCTGCGCTATGGCGATGCGGGTGCACGGCTGGAGGGCCAGGAGCTGGCCAAGTTCATGGGCCAGCTGGATGACTATCTCGGCTACTTCGGCAAGGTGAATAAGCGGCTGCGTAACGATGAGGTAGTGCGGGCCTTTGCGGAGATCTTTGGCAACGAGGGCAAGGAGCCGGCTAAGCGTGCCGATTTCGAGTCCAAGGACAAGCTGGAGATCATGCGCCAGCGGCTGAAGGATCTTGAGCGTCACTGGCAATTCAAGGCGGTCAGTGACGTGGAGTTTGATGAAGAGCACCAGATGTATTCCGTGACGTTCACGGATGCGCAGGGCGCGCCGCGCAAAGTTGACTGGACGCTGGCGAACTCGCCTGAGTCAAGGCAGCTGTTGAGCAAGCAGGCGCATCTTGGTGATGCACTGAGGGGTCCCTTCCACATCGAGTATGCGCCGAAGGGCGATGCACGCAAGGACGACACGGTCGTGAGCGCGACCCCATCGCAGGAAGAGCTGGACGAGGCCGATGAGGTGGAGCAAGAAGAGGGCGTGAATGAGACGATCGCGGCCGCGCCCGGCACCAAGGATGAAGCCAAGCCCGGCAAGCGCCAGACGAAAGGAACGCAGGATCCTGTCGAGAAGGCTACGGTGCGCGAGGTCTTTGAGTATGTCATTGAGCAGGGCCGTAAGGAGTACCAAGTACAGCGTTATAAGGGGCTGGGCGAGATGACGGCGGCACAGCTGTGGGAGACGACGATGGACCCGGCCAAGCGTACGCTGCTGCAGGTGCGGCTGGAGGACATCGCCGCGACGGAAGAGATTTTCACCACGCTGATGGGTGAGGATGTCGAGTCGCGACGCCGGTTCATTGAAGAGAACGCGCTGGACGTAAAGAACCTGGATATCTAGAGCTGTTTTCCTGTAGCTATGGCTTCCGTTGACACGCTCAGGCCAGTTTTCTTGAGGAAAACTGGCGCGAACTGCCTCGGCTCAGCACTACACCCGCAGGAAAACAGCTGTAGCCTTCGTTTCGCTTGCCTTACGGGGCCCGGTATCTCATGCGAGATGCCGGGCTTTTTTGTTCCTGCAGACACGGTAGAGTAGGCCCTCAGCGTGAGGTGATGACGGCTCGGCTGCGCCAGCTCAGAGCCAGGAGTGCAATCAGGCAGAGGGCAGCGGCATAGAAGGTGCCTCGGAGCACAGCGTAGTCGCTGAGCTCCATGTTGATGACGTCGGGCGCGAGCGGGCGATAGAGGAGAACGGCCGCTGCGATCGTTGTTGCCGTGATCACCCAGGCCACGCGCGACGGTTTCCGCTCGAGGGCGGCCTGCGTCAGCATCATGAGCGGGATGGTCATGACGATGAAGTAGTGTGTCCAGGCTATCGGCGCGAAGACGGTCATCGCGATCAGGGTGATTCCTGCGCCGTAGGGGATGTTGCTGTTTTCTGCTTTAGACAGCGAGGATGCGTGACCTTGGACGGGGAGATCGAGCAGGCCACCCGCGGCGCTGCAGATCACCATGAGCGCCGTGGAGAGAAGGCGCAGTGCTGTTGGCAAAACAAAGGCGTTCACATCGAAGATCTCGTCCGGGGTGAAGAATCGGTTCATATACCAGGCAGCGAGGGACTGGTTGTTCTCCGAGACGAGCAGCACCTGCGAGACGCGGTGGAGGCTGGTTGTGAAATCGTGGAAGAGCGATGCGCCGGCGATCAGGCGTGTGGCTGCAAGCAAAACCACGGACCATACAAGCAGGCTGAGCGCAGTACGCCAACGGCGATTGGCCAGCCAATAGACAAGCAGGATCGCTGGAGTGATTTTGACGGCGGCTGCGCAAGCCACACAGAGGCCGGCCGCCACTGGTTGGTCTCGTTGCGCAAGGATTAGACCTGCAATGGTGAGAAAGAGCACCAAGGCATGCGTCTGTACGAGCTCCATGGCGAACAGAAAGGGTTCGGAAAAGGAGAGCGCAAGGAGTATGCTGGCGATTGCGATGGGTGTGAAGAGGCGGGGCGTCCAGTACCGTGCCACAAGAAAAACGAAGCCTGCCATGGAGCAAAGCGAGAGAACGACAAACAGGTGCTTGAACGCAGGCCACTGTGTGTGTTCGCAGAGCGGATGCAGCAGCCATGCCCAGAGCGGCGTTTGTACATAGGGATGCAGCCAGCCGCCGTATCCTCCACGTGCAGCGGCTTGTGCCCATGCGGGGTCCGGGTCCTTAATGCTGGCGAAGTTTACCGGGTCATAGCTGTAGAGCGACGCACCGCCGCCGAATGAAAGCACCCGACAGCCCACGTACGAGGAGGCCAGGTCATCGCCGCGGGCGTTCCAGAAGACCGCAGTGCCCAGCAGGATGAAGAGCAGCAGCGGAGCGCAGTGAAGCCACGGTCTGTGTCGGCCTTGGGGATAGGCTTCAGGAATCGCTTCGGGCATAGACCTCCTTGTGTGATCACAGTAGGGCAAGCGGTGCCGGGCAGCAACGTGCAGCTTTGGCGCGGCCGCATGCGGGAACAAAAGCCAGGTTCCGCGAGTCTAAGCAGGCAGTAGCTGGAGGCTCTTGATGAGAGCGGCGGTGCTTCCCCTTTGTCTGATGTGTTGCGTGTTGCCCGTGGCGGGTCAAAGCTCGCAGAGGCAACCATCGACTCAGCATGGGAGATCGGACGCAACGCGTCCGCTCTCAGAGACGCCGCCTGAGGCACTGCGGGTCACGCATGTCTCGCTGTACAAGAACGGCGTGGGTTTCTTTGAGCATGTCGCGAAGGTCACGGGTGACGCTTCAGTCAGCCTTCACCTCAGCTCGGCGCAGTTGGACGATGTGCTGCAGACCTTGACGGCGGTGGACCTCGGTGGCGGGCATGTGACGGGAGCGAGCTACCATTCGACGACCCCATTGGGACAGCAGCTGCGAACGTTGCCGTTGAGCCTGGGCGAGCAGCCCTCGCAGGAGGAGTTGTTCGGTGCATTGCGGGGAGCGCGCGTGGAGATCACCGGCTCGGGCGCGGCGTTTACCGGGCGGGTGCTGTCTTTTGAAATACGTTCCGCTACGTCGGTAGACGGGCAGGCGAGCAAGGCTGTGCCGGAGCATCGTTTTGTGACCGCGGTGTCGGAGTCGGGAGCGACAAGGACCGTGGAGCTTGGGCCGAATACGGTGGTGCGGCTGCTGGATGGAGGACTACGGGCAGATCTGAACACGTACATGGCGCTACTCGACCGCAATCGTACGGAAGCTACCCGGCATGTGGTTCTGATGGATCAGGGCGTGGGAACGCGAGAGTTGCGGGTGTCGTTTCTGTCGGAGGTACCGGTGTGGAAGTCAACATACCGCGTGCTGCTGACCAGCAGTGCACAGGGCGGGACGGGTGCGGATGGCAAGGCGACGGTGCAGGGATTTTCGGTCGTGGACAACACGACCGGGGAGGACTGGAACGGGGTGCAGCTTTCGTTGATCGCGGGGAGTCCGCAGAGTTTTCTGCAGCCGATTTCGCAGCCGATCTACGATCGCCGTCCGGAGATCCCGATCGCAGAGAATGCACAGATCACGCCGCAGACTCATGAGTCGGGTGAGGGCAGCGCTACGCCCCAGGGAAGTGCGTCGGCGGATCTGAGCAGTGGTTCAGGGGGGAACCCGGCGTCACTTTTTGGTTCACCAAGTGGGACAGGCTCAGGATCGGTCGGAGGTCCTATGATTGCGCGGTCTGGAAGAAACATCAACATGATGAAGGACACAGCGCCGTCGCCATCGCTCATGGCCGCGGCCACGCCAATGTCCGTGGCACCGGAGCTTTATGAGCAGGCCGCGGCTGCCTCCACGGAAGCAAAGACAACGACTGCGGCCTTTGACGATTTCTTCGCGTACAACCTGACCGATCCGGTGACGATTCCGCGCAACGGGTCCGCGCTGGTGCCAATTCTGCAGGAACGGTTGCCGGTTGAAAGTGTGACATTGTGGTCGCGGAGTGAATCGACGCCTTTGCGTGCGCTCTGGGTGACCAACAATTCGGGGCTGACCTTGGATCGTGGCTCCTTTTCAGTCGTGGAGAACGGTTCGTTTGCCGGCGAGGGGCTCCTCGACCCGGTGCATCCGGGCGAGCGGCGCTTGTTGTCGTATGCGGTGGATCAGGCGGTGAGGGTCACGTCGGAGAGTGATCAGAACACACGGCGGATCAGCAGTCTTTCTGCGTCGGGTGGCGTGCTGCATGCCACGACCGTAGAGGTAAACCAGGCGAAGTACAGGATCTCCGACGCCGCACCCGAGGGGCGCACCGTGGTGCTGGAGGAGGCGCGCCGGGGTGGGTGGACACTTGATCCTGCGGCAAAGGCAGATGAGACCACGCCGGGCAGTTATCGCTTCCGGGTCGCGGTGGTGGCGGGTGGCTCGGCGGCACTTACGGTGACGCAACAACGGACCGTAGAGGAGACCTTCCGCCTGGTGGATAACACGGAAGAGCAGTTGACGCTATACCTGCGGGCGAACGGAGCGGATGCGAAGGTGATGGGGCAGCTGCAGCCCTTGTTTGCGGCGCGCCATCGACTGGCGGATCTGGACCGGCAGATGGCGGATGTTCGAGCGAAGGTGCATGCGATCAGTGAGGACCAAAAGCGTCTGCGTGAGAATCTGGCCGCACTGAAGGGCTCAGCCGAGGAGCGTGCGCTGGCCAAGCGGTATACCGGCGAGTTGAACGCGCAGGAGGATGCCTTGAGCGGGCTGAAGCACGACCTGGAGACGCTTGGGCAACAGCGCGGCGCAGCGGATGCTGAGCTGAATGACCGCATCCAGAACCTGCGGATCACCTAAAGGGCGCACGGCGACAGGGTAGAAGGTCATCGGGGTCAGCGGTTACCCTGACGTTGAGGGTTTTGGGTTTGGCAGAAGGTTCTTTGGGCAGGGTGCGGTCGTTTCGTGTTGTTTTAGTTGTTGTGGGACTTACTGCTTTGCCTGGGGTCTGCGCGGCGCATGCGCCAGGGAGGCAAGCGGTCGCGGCACCGGTTGCGGCCGCCGCCACAGGCACTGTTGCGGTCGCAGACTCCGTTCTAACCGCCGCAGGCGCTACCGGCAGCACGGGGGTGGCAACGACCGCTGCCGGTAAGCCGGGCAGTGCGACGCTCGATAACGCAAATGCCTCCTTAAAGAGCGCGGATGCGAGCGCCGTGCTGCTGGGGCAGATCGCTCGTTTACCGCCTCTGGTCGGCACCAGTCTTGACGTCGCGAAGCGCAGCGCCGAGGTGCGGGCGCACCTGAACGCTATCCTTCGCTTCTACCGTACCGCGATCGTTCCCGTGCAGCAGGTGGGCGAACCGAGCGATGTGCTGTATGGGGAGCAGAGCCAGGCGGAAGCCGTACAGATCGCGCAAACGGCGTTTGGGGCAGCCAAGAACGAAGCGGCCCTGCTAAATCGGGTGCCGGGCGCGGCGAACGCGAACGGGGTGAGCGGCGCCTCTGGTGCGTCCGGTATCTCTGGTGCGTCTGGTGCCTCAAAATCACCGGCTGCGCAGTCCCTATCCAGCGATGGGGGGCAGAGCCAGGCGGAGCGGATCTCTGCCGTGCGGGCGCAGGCGCAGGAGAAGCTCGTGGCGTTGCAGGCGCAGCACAGCGCCCTTGAGGCGCAGCTGACCAAGGCACGTGGTGACGGGCGCGCGACACTGCTGCAGCAACAGGAGCAGATCGAGGGCGGTCTTGAGCTGCAGCAGGCGATGGTGGAGGCGCTGGGCAAGATCAACGCCTTTACCGCGCAGCAGGCGCAGACAGGGCTAGCGGGGGACATCGACCGTCTCCAGCGGTCCGCCCCGGAGCTGCTGAGCAAACCCCTGAAGACGCCGCCGCCGCCGGTGCTGGAAAGCGTCTCCGCCGCGCATGAAGCCGGCGTCTCCACACAGGCAGGTGTGTTGTTTCGACTGCTCGGCACGCTGCATACGATTGATCAGCAGATCAAAGCCATCGACCAGTTGAGCAAGCAAGCAGAGGATCTGCGGACCCCGTTCATCAACGTCCTGCGCTCCACCCTTCAGCAAGGACAGGCGCTGACGCAGCAAAGCATCGATCTGCAGGCGACGCCGACGACGGATGCGCAGGACCTGGTGAACACGCGCAAGCAGTTCGACACGCTAACCTTCACCTTCCAGGTGTTGGCGAACGCAACCCTGCCGCTGAGCCAGGAGAATGTCCTGCTGGACAACGCCCGCGGCACGCTGACTACCTGGCGCGCTACGGTGGATGCCGAGTACAAGGAAGTTCTGCGAAGCCTGCTGGTTCGTGTAGCGATCATCGCGATGGCGCTCGGCATGCTGGCCATCCTCAATCGCGTGCTGAACGGGGCGGCGGTGAAGTACATCAGCGATGTTCGTCGGCGACGTCAGCTGCTGCTGTTGCGGCGCATCCTTGTCGGCTTTCTCACCGGTTTGGTTCTGATCTTCGGATTTGTCACGCAGTTCAGCTCGCTAGCCACGTTTGCGGGCTTCATCACCGCGGGCATTGCCGTTGGTCTGCAAAGCATCCTGCTGAGTGTCGCCGCATATTTCTTTATCGTGGGGCGTTATGGGATCCGGGTCGGGGATCGCGTGACGGTGGCAGGGGTCACGGGCGAGGTTATCGAGGTCGGCCTGGTGCGGTTTTACATGATCGAGCTGGTGGGCAGCGGCACCGAGCTGCACTCCACCGGACGCGTGGCCGTGTTCGCCAACTCCGTGCTGTTCCAGAGCGGAACACCAATCTACAAGCAGATGCCCGGTACCGAGTACGCCTGGCATGAGCTGACGGCCAAGCTGAATCCCGGGGTCGATCCGAAGGCCGCGTCCCAGGCCGTACTCAAGGTCGTCACGGACGTGTACGCCACCTACCATGCCAGGATTGAGGCGCAGAACCACCAGGTGGAGAGCTGGATGGGGACAGCTTTGCCGCAGCCGCAGGTGGAGTCCCGGCTGCAGCTCACGGACGGGGGCCTGCAATTTGCGGTGCTCTTTCCCGTGGAGATCGAGCACGCCGCCGAGGTGGATCAGCAGATCGCGGAGGCCCTGGTCCAGGGATTCCGCATCGATGGGCCGTTAAAGGCCGGTGTTTCGGATCTGCCGATTATCAAGGCTGCCGTCAAGAGCTAACACACAGGCCTGCCAGAAAAAGCATTGCCCCTCCTTCAGCCCAAAGGAGGGGCAATGCCGGTACGGAGAGGGAGAGGCACGACTGAGGCCCTCAGGAGACTTCAACCCGGCGCGCTCTCCCCTCTAAACCCATGGACGCGAACAGGGCGACGAAAGAGTACAGCCGAAGGTGCAATAAAATCAGCGACTATGACCTCAAAACAGGACGTTTCCCGTGTTGCTGACAGAACACGACGTCGTTTTCTTGGCGCTGCCTCCGCCGTTGGTTTGGGCACGACGCTGTTTCCAGGTGCTTTGCTTGCGCTGACGGCTGTTTCTACCGAGGCGCAGGCTGGTTCCGGGACAGCGGCTTTGCCGAAAATCACAGAGGCCATGGTGGAAGCCGCGGCGGCCATTGCAGGCATCAGTCTGACTGCAGAGCAGCGCCGCCTGATGCTCGAGGGCCTGAACAGCCAGCGCGAGGACCGCGAAGAAGTACAGAAGATGGCGCTACCGAACAGCATTGCGCCCTCGCTGGTACAGGACCCGGTGCTGCCGGGGACGGTGCTGGACACGACGAAAGTCGCGGCAAAGCTGGGTCCCGCACCGCCCGTTGCTGGAATTTCGGTGAGTAACGAGGAGCAGGTCGCCTTTGCCACGACGAGGCAGCTGGGTGCCCTGTTGCACGGAGGTCAGCTGACGTCTGTGGCACTGACCAAGCTGTATCTTGCGCGGTTGAAGCGCTATGATCCGCAGCTGCATTTTGCGATTACGCTGACCGAAAGCCGCGCGCTCGATCAGGCTGCTGCGGCCGATCGCGAGATGGCCGCCGGCAAGGTACGGAGCCCGCTGCACGGGATTCCGTGGGGTGCCAAGGATCTGCTGGCGGTGAAGGGCTACCCGACGACCTGGGGTGCCGGCCCGTATATGACGCAGAGCTTCGACTATGACGCCGAAGTGGTGAGACGCCTCGATGCAGCAGGTGCGGTTCTGGTGGCGAAGCTCACGCTGGGAGCGCTGGCGCAGGGGGATTTGTGGGGTGCGAAGCCGGGCGTGCGCACGCGCAATCCGTGGAACCGGAACCAGGGATCCAGTGGGTCGTCCGCGGGCGTGGCGAGTGCGGTGGCTGCCGGGTGCGTGGGCTTCGGGATCGGCACGGAGACGCTGGGGTCGATCTCTTCGCCGAGCACGCGCTGCGGGTGTACGGGGTTGCGGCCGAGCTTTGGGCTGGTACCGCGGACGGGGGCCATGGCTTTGAGCTGGTCGATGGACAAGATCGGCCCGATTGCGCGCAGTGTGGAAGATGCGGCGCTGGTGCTGGAGGCGATCTACGGGCCGGACGGGCATGATCCCAGCGTGCAGCCGGCGGCCTTCAACGTGGACCTGACGATCGATGTTCGAAAGCTGCGGGTTGGGTACCTGAAGAGTGCCTTTGAGCAGCCGACGATGGAGGCAATCAAACCGCCCAGCGAGACCCTGGCCGGGGAGGAGCTTGCGGCCTACAACCGCCGTGCCGCCGGGCGTAAGGCAGCGTTCGCGCAGGAGGTGTATGACATCCAGTACGCGCAGAAGGCGCTGGAGGTGCTGCGGGAGATGAACGTGCGTCTACAGGCGGTTGAGTTTCCGAAGTTCCCCTACGGGTCGCTGGTACCGATGCTGGAGGCTGAAGCGGCAGCAGCCTTTGACGAGCTGACGCGCTCCGGACGGGACGCGCAGTTGGCAGGGCAGAAGCCCTATGACTGGCCGAACAGCTTTCGCACGGCCCGGCTCTATCCGGCGGTGGACTACATCAATGCGTCCAGGGCGCGGCGGCTGGCGATGGAGAAGGTGGCGGCGTTTTTCGCGGACTTCGACGTGGTGGTGACGCCCAGCGAAGGCGCCCAGCTGACGGCGACCAATCTCTGCGGACAGCCGGCAGTGATTGTGCCCAGTGGCTTTCGGGGAGCAGACGCGCCTCCACCCCCCACGACCGATCTGAATGACTACGCCAACGAGGGTGGGCCGGGGACGCCGGTGTCGCTGACGTTTCTCGCACCGTTGTACGGGGATGCGAAAGCCTGCGCGTTGGCACATGCGTATCAAACGAAGACCGGATTTCAGCTGCAGCATCCGAAGCTGGGCTGAAGCCCGGCTTGCGATAATGGGAAAAGGAGCGTGCTATCGCTACCATTGCCTCACCGGCGCGGCAACTAGATTCAACGATGCAGAAGGTCGATTTTCTGTGCCTTGAACCGCTTCGTCTTGAACCGCTTTGCCTCCGTCCAGTGCAGCTTGTCAAGATCACGGTGTGTACCCGCCCGTTTCGTAGAGAAGGGCCGCGGATCGAGGCGGAGCGCTGTGACGACAAGCTCCTGGTGCACAACTACGGGCATGGCGGCTCCGGGTGTTCGCTGAGCTGGGGTTGTGCTGCCGAGGTGGTGCCCCTGGCAATGGGCGCGGGCGCACGCGATATAGCGGTGATCGGGTGTGGCGCGATGGGATTGACCTCCGCGATCACCCTGCAGCGTGCCGGGGCCAAGGTGACGATCTATGCCCGGGAGTTGCCGGCCGCGACGCGATCGGCACGCGCCACGGGTACATGGACGCCCGATGCACGCGTCGCCCTGGGAAGCCATGTCGATGCGGTTTTTGCGCATAGATGGGAGAGCCTGGCACGGTTCTCCTTTGCAGCGTACGGAGACCTGCTGGCATTACCGGGAAGACCCGTTGAGATGCACGACCGTTACACCTTGTCGGATCTGCCCCCGGAAGAGGCCTGGGCGAAACGGGTGGCGGAGGATCCGATCGGGTTTGCACGGCTGGAGCATCGGATCGCGAACCTGTATCCGGAGCCGGTCGATTACGGGCCGGGAGCGCACCCGTTTTCGCCCAGCTTCTGCCGCCGCACGTCGGGATACCGTTTCAATATCGCCGAGTACTCGCGGTATCTCGAGACGGAGTTTCGTGCGCGAGGCGGCGTGCTGCAACAGGCCGACTTTCCATGCGTGGCGGACCTGCTGGCTTTGCCCGAACGCGTCATCGTCAACTGCACGGGGTATGGGGCCCGAGCGCTGCTGGGCGACGAGTCGTTGATCCCGGTACGAGGCCAGATCACCTGGTTGCCGCCTCAGCCGACGCTTCCCTACAGCATCGTCTGGGGCGATTTGAACCTGGTGCCCAGAGCCGATGGAACCGTGGTGCAGTGGGGTGCTCAGGGAGACGGCACAGGGTGGAAAGATGCCGGGGAAGAGCTGGACACGGCCGAGGCGGAGAGTGCTCTGGCCAAGGCGGCAGGCCTCTACCCTGGCGCAGAGAGAGGCCCTTCGATACAGGCTTGAGGGAGACGCCCGGCCTCAGGTGATGCCAGGAACACGCCTTGCCCTAAAGGCTTTGCCTCACCAACCCGCTTCAGGGCTGCGACTTCTTTTTCTTGTTCCGCGTGTCCGAGGTGAAGTGGTTGAAGAAGAATTCCTGAACGATATCGTTCATGGCGTCTCCCGCGATCGCGAGGATGCTGTTCTCCAGGAACACGGTCCCTCCCTGGCGATCGGACGCGGGGTAATACAGGTTGGAGATCGCGCCCGCGGAGATATCGCCCAGAACCCCGGCGTAGTTGGGTTGATCTTTTCCGTTATCGCCGCGCGTGATGACGGACCGTGAGAGGGCATAGAGCAGCCGCGCCCGCTTCGTCCCCGTGCCCTTGTAGAAGTAGCGTGGGTCCTGATGAAAGAGCGAAGGCAGCACGGCACCGCCCATGTAGGTGCCCACCACTAGATTGCCGAGATCGGCACCATACCGCTGACCGTACCCTTTAAGCCCCTGACCGTAACCGGGAAAGGCGTTGCTGGCCTGTTGCACACCGGACACCACGCCTACCAGCACCAGATTGCCGGGATCCAGCACATTGTGCGTGGAGAGGGTGAACTTCTGGCGCGTCGTGAGCGGAGGGGCGATCCAGTTGTAGCTGACAAAGAAGTTGGGCAGTACCCCGATCAGGCGCTGGTGCTCCTCGGTGTGCAGCTGTTCCAGGGCCAGTTGCTCCGGGGTGAGGGCGTCGACACTGATGCTCACGGTCGCGAGAGATAGCCGGATGGGCGGCAGATACAGCGTCTGGCCAGGCTGGAGATTGACGGCCTGCGATACCGCCCTGAATCCCGGCAGACCGATGTCCAGTGTGTAGGGTCCGGATGCCAGATCGGACAAGAGAAACTGCCCTCCGGCATCCGAACTGGTTTTTCTTTCCGTTTTCCCCGCAGCAGAGGTCAGCGTGATCTGTGCGCCCGAAATCGTGGCTCCGTCGTCACTTAGAATCTGGCCCGTCAGGCGAGCGGGAGCCGTCGTCTGCCCGGGTGTTCTGGGGGCAGAGGCTTGCGGAAGGGGTGCCGACGGCAGCTCCTGCGCTTTGGTCGCAACAGGGCGTAAAAGACAGAACGTGAACGCACAGATGAAGGAACGCCGACGTGGACGGAGCAAGGAGGCAGGGCCGCGCCGTGTGGATAGCACCTGTTCAGGACACTTGGCGGGACGCCCATAGGCCGGGCGGCGTGGCTTTGCGGCAAGCTCGGGAATGGGGGGCTTCAAGGGGCGTCAGCCGCCGTAACCGCCGTTGGCATTCTCTTCCTCTGCCGTGAGGGGCCTGCCACCGGCAAGTTCCTTTTTCACCAGTTCGCTCACGGTTTTGGTGTCTACGAACAGGCCACTGGCCATGATGCGCTGCTGCACCACCCGCATGGTGGGGCCCATGTCCTTGGGACCCGGCCGCTGGCCTCCGTTTCCGGCGGCCACATGTTGAATTGCACCCAGAATGATGGGACGAATGTCATCGTCCTTGGCCTGCTGCGGCAGGTACAGCTCGATGTAGCCGATCTCCATGCGTTCTTTTTCGGCGAGCTCGGGACGACCGCCCTTGGTGAACTGTTCCGCGGAGTCGCGGCGCTGCTTGATCAGCGTCCCGAGCACGGCCTGCTCCTCTTGTTCGGTCAGCGGCTCGCGCTTGTCGATCTGCTTGGACTTGAGTGCGGCCTTGACCATGCGCAGGGTCGTCAGTTTGGCTTCAGAGCGCGCTTTCATCGAGGTGATGATGTCGGTTTCGAGGCGGTCCGCGATCGCAGGCATGGGCAAACTCCAGTCTGTACAGAGTACAGTGCGTGCGCGAGTTGCGGTGCGCCCCGGCGGCGTGAGGCTGTAAGGGATCTCATGCGCGAGACTCGGGTGGAGCGAGGGAATTGTGCCGCTTGCCTCGATAGAATAGGGGCATATGATCCGGAAGACGCGTCTCTTCACGCCTGGCCCAACCCCCCTGCTTCCAGCCGCGCAGTTCGCCATGGCGGCTGCCGATATTCACCATCGGACTCCCGAGTTCAGGGCGCTGTTTAAACGCGTTCTGGAACAGCTCAAGGTCTTCGTTGGTACGGAGAACGATGTGGTCGTCCTGTCGAGCTCCGGCACCGGCGCCATGGAAGCCGCCGTTTCCAACCTGACCTCGCCGGGTGATCGTGTGCTGGTGCTCTCGGCCGGCAAGTTCGGCGAGCGTTGGGTGGCGCTGGCCAAGGCGTTCGGTTGTTCCGTGGATGTCGTCTCCAAGCCCTACGGCGATACGTTCACCATCGAGGACATCGAGAAAGAGTTGCGGCTGGAGACGCGTGCCGTGTTTGTGCAGGCCAATGAGACCTCCACGGGCACACGGCATGACATCCAGGCGATTGCGCAGCTGCTGAAGGATGAACACTCCGAGGCGCTGCTGATTGTGGATGCCATCACCGGGCTGGGTACAACGCACCTGGACATGGATGCCTGGGGCGTGGATGTGCTGATCGGCGGCTCGCAGAAGGCGGTCATGATTCCGCCGGGCCTGAGCTACTTGGCAGTGAGCGAGCGCGCGTGGCATCGCATGGAAGCGACCTACAATCCGCGCTACTACTTCGATTTGCGCAAGGAACGCAAGAACGCCAAAAACGGCGAGAGTGCCTATACGCCCGCGGTGGCCTTGATCGCGGCGCTTGGGGCGTCGCTGGACTGGATCGCCGCGCAGGCCGCCACGCCGGACAATCCTGCAGGCGATCTCGCGCAGGGGCGGAATATGCTCATCGACAATGCGGAGCTGATTGCGAGCATGACCCGTGCGGCGATGCTGAGGATGGGACTGACCCTGTTCTCGCAGGCGGCAGGCGCGGCCGCAACGGCAGTCAACGCTCCCGAAGGTGTGGACTCCGGGATCATCTGCAAGGGCCTGAAAAGCCGTTTTGGCGCCATCATCACCAACGGCCAGGGCGAGATGCAGGGCAAGATCTTCCGCATCGCGCATCTGGGGTTTTTCGATTACATGGACACTGTGGCTCTTATTGCGGCACTGGAGCAGGTGATTGTCAAAAGTCTCCCGCAGCTTGGCGTCAAGTTCGGCACCGGCCTGATTGCGGCGCAGGAGATCTATGCGGAGCGCACCAACCGGTAGCCCGAGTCACTGAGTCAGTGCCCCTACGCAATAGAAGAGGCAGACCTTCGGGTCTGCCTCTTTCTCTTGCGATGTAGCACGCCTCTGAAGGTTGCAGCGAGAGGTAACCGGAACGAGATGACCAGGGAGATTACCGTGGGATTCTTTCCCGCCTCGCACTGAACGATAACGACTGGAGCCCGCACTTTCTTTTGCGCGAGATTGCGCGATCGAAGCTGCGAAGGCTTGGCAGAAGGTCACTGTCGCCGGATCTGCCGGCGCAGGCGGTGACGCTCGCCATGTCGCAATCGCTTCAGGACTTACGAGGTGCTCTTTATGCTTTTCCGTGCGCGCACAATAGCCCGAACAGCTTGTGGCTTCTTCTCTGCAGCAGGTCTGCTGCTGCTTACCGGTTGCGGGGCTGGTATTCTCGCCGGACCGTCGCCGACGCCGGGTTTCAAGATCACGGGCAATGTTCATGGGGGCGCGTGGCCTATCCAGGGCGCGACCATCCGGCTGATGGAAACCAGCTCCAACGGCACCTGGAACACAACTACCAACTCGTACAGCGGCACCGCAATGCAGCTGTTGCAGACTACCTCTGACAGCTCAGGATATTTCACCTTTCCGGATACCGGCTGGGCCTGCGACGCAGGGCAGTACGCCTACGTTACCGTGACCGGCGGCCATACCGCGACGCTCAACAACAACAATGTCGTGCAGGTTGGCGTGATCGGGAGCTGCGCGGCAAACCTGGCGACCACGACAGAGATCGACAACGTGAATGTGTACATCTCCGAATTGAGCACGATTGCTGCGGCGTATGCGCTGGGCAACTTTATCTCGATCGACAACACCAACGCGGCCAGCGGTCAGCAGATCGTCAACATCACGGCACCGGCGAACAACAACAGTGGCACCCCGGGCTGCACGGGCACCGGTCTTACCGGACTCAATCCGCTCACATGTGTACATGCAGGGCTTGCGCACGCCTTTCAAAACGCCTACAACCTGGTGGACCAGGTGACGTT
Organism: uncultured Acidobacteriaceae bacterium; assembly: GCA_964243645.1. Taxonomy (GTDB): domain Bacteria; phylum Acidobacteriota; class Terriglobia; order Terriglobales; family Acidobacteriaceae; genus Granulicella. The sequence goes on from CAXTGE010000014.1 coordinate 27,285, forward strand.
CGGCACCGGGCAATTTCCGACCGGCGCTGCACGGACGACACTGCCGAAGAATGCCCAGGCATCCGTGCCCCAGGCGCTGATCAACACAATGGGCAACATCCTGCAGAGCTGTGTGGATTCGGGCGGTGGCAGTGTCCTGGACATCACCACCTACATTCCAGGCGATACCGGCAGTTCACGCTGTGGAGACCTGTTCTACTGGGCGACGCCGCCAAGCGGGACGATCGCGCCGACGAACACTCTGCAGGTGGCGCTCAACATGGCGCGATACCCCACCAACAACGTCGACGCCTTGTTCAAACTGCAGCCCCGCGCGGTCTTCTTCACGCCGGACATGACGTACGACACGTTAAGCTCTGACAATTTGACACTGATGTCTTACACCCTGTCCATCTTCTACGTCGGGACCGGCTTGCCGAACGACACCGGCATGCCCTATCCCGTCGATGTGGCGCTCGATGAGAACGACAACGCCTATGTGGCCTACAGCGGTGCCAACACCGGTCAGAGCTACGGCGCGGTGAATGAGTTCGGACCGGATGGTACGGGCGTCTTTGCAGGCGCGCACCAGACGACCCTTTCCAACCCTGGATCTCTTGCACTGGACTCGAATGGATACGCGTGGCTGTCCAATGACTCCCCCACGAATGGGAACGTGTACCAGATCAAGACACCGGGCTCAGGCGGAATCTATGGCTCCCTCGGTACCACGCTGACGGTGCCGAACGGTTACGCGGCAGGCGTGGCGACGGACATGTCCAACAATGTCTGGACAGCGAGGGACACAGTCGCGAATCAGTCGCTCTTCCGCTTCGAATCGGGCAACAGCTATGCAGCCAGCCCATTTACGGTGGCTCCGGCCCTGGGTATGAGTTCCAAGCGGCTCTTCGTCGATTACCGGCAGAACGTGCTCGGGGTAAGCAGCAGCACCGACGTTTTGGGAACTCTGCTGAATACTAATGCCGCGCAGGTCTGGCTCTTTCCTTATGCTGCGGACGGCGTCGCCACCACCGTACATACGGCTTCATTGAATGCCTCGAACGCCTACGGGCTGGCAATGAGCAACACCGACGTGACCTACGTGCCCCTCAGCCAGGAGCTTGACACCGAGACGGGCTACAACACCGGACAGATGGCTTCAAATGGTGCAGGATCTTATTCGGGGCTCTCCAGCACAGGGTCAACGTATTCCACCCCGATGGGCGTTGCCATGGATGGTGCCGGCCAGTTGTTCTGGTCGGACTTCGAGGCCGCAGGCCAGATCTTCTGGATGCAGCCGACGGATACCACGTCCGTGAACACAGGGAACCTGATCTCTTTCTTTCCATGCTCCCCAGTGGGTGGGCAATGCTCCGGCGGGGCCTCGTCTTACCTGCGCGGTATGGCGATCGACAGCACGGGCGCGCTCTGGTATCTGGGCGACAGCACGACAGGCGCTGTCATCCAGACCCTTGGTCTTGCTGCACCGACGTACCCGCTTCTGTCCTATGCACGCGGCGGCGTCGTCATCCAGTAGAAGCAACGCACATCAGTCACACCACGATGGGGAGGGACAGGTTGTCCTTCCCCCATCGTCGTGTCTTCCTTCCAGGGGACTCCCTGTTGTGGGGAACGCCCTGCGCAAAGGTTGCATCCGGTGGTGACCAGAAACGGCGGAAGCAGGCGCAAGGGAGGGATACCCTCGCGTGGCGTTCTGAACGATAACGGTCTGGAGCTTAGAACACAAAAGCAAAGACGCATGGAAGGTTTGCCCTGGGCGAAACGCAGGGCAGAGGTCGAAGGACCAGACCTGTTCCGCTTTGCTACATAGAGAAGCCTGGGCTAGCTCACCTCAAGGGGACGATATAGTTATGATTCGTGTGCGTAAGATGGCTGCGCTGAGTGCAGTCCTGGTATTGAGCTCCGGAGTTTCGTTGCTCACCGGTTGCAGTATGGGCGTGATGACGGGAGCTGGGGATAGCGCCCCGGCGGCGATCACCCTTTCCGGAGCTCATATTCAAGGCAGGGTTCACGGCGGCGTCTATCCGATTCAAGGGGCAAACATCGAGCTCTGGCAGACGGGGACCGGTGCCTTTAACACGGCAACCGGGAGCTATGCCCCTGCGTTCTTGAACTCGAACACCAATACTAATTACATCGCTTCGGCCGTGTCGGCCACGCAGGGAGACAATACCGGTCTTGCACCGGGCTACTTCGACTTTGGAACAAGTTCATTAACCTGCACGCCGGGCAGCTTCGTCTACCTGACCACCACAGGTGGAGGAACCATCCCCGGCAAGACGAACAGCAGTGTGGTCCAGGTCGCCATGATCGGGCAATGCCCGGCCAGCGCTAGCCAGGCTGCCTACTTCAATAACGTTAATGTTTATCTCTCCGAGACGAGCACGGTGGCCGCGGCGTATACGCTGGGGAACTTCATTTCCGTCGATACCGATCCCAAGACCAATCTGCAAAGGGTCAACATTACCGCGCCGACCGACAACACGGCAACGGGTAGCTGCACTGTCACCAACGCTGTGATGACCTGCACCGCAGCCGGCCTTGCCCATGGCGTGGCCAACGCGATCAACCTGGTTGATTTTGTAACGTTCAATGGGACTCTGCCGACCGGTGCGGCGCGCGCCACGCTGCCGGGGAACAGCCAGGCGGTGGCACCGCAAGCCATGGTGAATACCCTGGGCAACGTTTTGCAGTCCTGTGTGGACTCAGGCCCCTCGACGGTATCTTCGCCGAGCTCCACCTGCAGTACCTTGCTGGGGTATGCGCCCTCCTCCGCGGCCGGTACGGCCCCAACAAATACGTTGCAAGTAGCTCTAAATCTTGCGACCCGACCGACCACAAATGTCACCAGCCTGTATGCGTTGCAGACACAGAACTCCCCGTTTTCCCCGATGATGTCGGCTGCGCCCACCGCCTTTAGCCTGTCGGTCTTCTACCCGGCGGCGGCAATCGGCGACCCAAGTTTTACCGCGCCTGTGGATGTGGCGCTGGATTCTCAGGACAACGTGTACGTGGCGTACTCGCAGAATGCCACGCAGGGTGCCACGCAGGCTGCCGTAGGGTCGCTGGCCGAGCTGAGCGCCGCGGGCACGCAGGTCTTTTCCGCCGCGGCACCAACATTACCGCAGACGCTGGCCAATCCAGGAACCGTCGCGATCGACGCGGCCGGCAACGCATGGGTGACAGATGACACAAACAACGTGGGGAATCTGACGACTCTGGGCAATGCTGTCGGCTTCTACACCAGCGTAAGCGCGGGTACCAAGACGGTCGGCAGCTACAACGGGAAGTACACCGTCCCGTACGGAAAAGCCTCCGGCATTGCCTTCGACCAGGCAGGGAACGCCTTTATCACACGCGATGCCACAGACAGACGTGTGAACGACTACCTCTACGCCAAGGGCAGTCTGACCAATACGCAGGCAGGTACGTTCGAGGGGACCAGTCTGCTGCGGGCTCAGGTGGATGCCTACGGTACCTTCTATGCAGTTGGCTCGAATGCGTTCCTCTCTTTTGCACCAGAGCCGTGCGGCGCGACGAGGTATGCAGAAAGCTCCGCGACGCTGGATGCTGCCGGCGGGAATGCCCTGGCCATCGACAATCACGTGGGCAACTACACAGCCTTTCTTCCCATCACCCAGGAACTGGCAACCGCAAACGTAACGATTGCTGCAGGCCAGAACCAATGCTGGACCGCGACGACCACCACAAACGACTATGCCGGCAGTGTGGCAACGAATTCCGCTCCGCTTTCGGCAGTTCTGGACGGCTCAGGCAATCTGTTCTGGGCAGGCAAGCAGGGTAAGCTCTACAGCTATCTCAAGGCTGAGTCCTACGAAACCACGACGGGAGGAACTATGACCGCCGCCTTCACGTCTTTCACTCCGTGCTATCTGGGAAGCGCTACATCCTGCACGTACGCCTCGTCGCTGGCCGGCCTCGCCGCGGATAGCTCCGGCGCGCTGTGGTACGCCGTTCCAAGTGCCGGGGGAACGGCGTACCTGGTACAGACGTTCGGACTGGCGCAGCCGACCTGGCCCCTGCTGGCCTATGCGCACTCCGGGGTCGCTTTCTAACTCATCCTGTTGTTCCACGGTGACGGCGACCTACGGGTCGCCGTCACCATTTCCGCTTTTCCACCGAGCGGGTAGTGGAAAGCATCAGGAATTGATGGCGGTGTACCGATCCGAACGGCATAGTCTGGAAACCTATGGCCGCGCTTTCCATGCCACTTGCCTCCGCCGAGGGGCTCCCTTCCTCAATTCAGACCGAGGTGACGGTGCTCGGCGCGATGCTGCTCGATGCGGTCGCGATCACCGATGCGACGGCGAAGCTGCGATCCGAGGACTTCGCGCTGGATTCGCATCGGCGGATCTACCGCGTGATGACGGATCTGATGGTGCAGGGCCATGCCGTCGATTTGATCACGGTGATGGATGCCCTGAGCAAACGCAAGGAGCTGGATGCGATCGGAGGCGCGGCGTATCTGGCCTATTTAACCGAGGGCATACCGCGCAATCCGAATATTGAGAGCTATGTCCGGATCGTGAAGGACAAGAGCCTGCTGCGCCAACTGCTGGGGATCTTCAACGAGGGCATGGCGGCGGCCTCGGACCAGAGCGAAGACGCAACCCAGGTGCTCAACGATGTTGAAGTGAAGCTGGCCGAGGTGGCGGACTCTGCCATTCAGCGCGGGTTTTCAACCATCCCGGACATCGTCGCCAGCTCCTTTGGATCGATCGACGCCCTGTATGAGCAGGGCCGCGAGGTTACCGGGCTCGCGACGCACTATATCGAGTTCGACAAGATGACCTCCGGCCTGCAGGACAGCGAACTGATCATCATCGCCGCCCGTCCCTCGATGGGCAAGACCGCCTGGGCGATCAATATGGGGCAGAACTGCGCCGTGCGCGACGGCAAGGTTGTGGCGATTTTTTCGCTAGAGATGTCCAAGGAGAGTCTCTTGCGCCGCATGCTGGCGTCGGAGGCCATGGTGGGCAGCCGCAAGCTGCAGACCGGGTTCATTCCCCGGGAGGACAAGGGCAAGCTGATTGCCGCGCTGGATCGCCTGATGAACTCCAAAATGTATGTGGATGACACCCCGGGCATCAACCTGGCAGAGATGCGCGCGAAGTGCCGCCGCCTGATGCAGCAGGAGAGCGGACTCGATCTGATCATCATCGACTACCTGCAACTGATGACAGGAAGCAGCAGTGGAAGCAAGAAGGGCGGCTTCGAGAGCCGGACGCAGGAGGTCGCGTCGATCTCACGTGGCCTAAAGGCGCTGGCTAAGGAGCTGCGCGTACCCGTGATCGCGCTCTCACAGTTGTCGCGGGGATCCGAGCAGCGTACGGGTGATAAGAAGCCGCTGCTCTCGGATCTGCGGGAGTCCGGTTCCATCGAGCAGGATGCCGATGTGGTGGCCTTCATCCACCGCGAGGAGTACTACGACCGTGAAAACGAGGATGTGAAAGGAAAGGCCGAGATCATCATCGCCAAGCAGCGGAACGGACCCACAGGATCGATTCAGATGGCGTATCTGAGCGATTACACGCGGTTTGAAAACCTGGCCACGGGTGATGATTTCGGCGGTGGCGGCGACGCCTATTAGAGCGGGTGCGCCGGCAACGCCTGGGCGTCTTTGCCCGACGGAGGCGGGTTTGCCTGACATCATAACGTCGCAAAACCAGGACCGGCGGCAATCCACGGGAGACGGAACGTTTTGTGTCCGTTCTGTGGACACAGCAAAGGCAAAACTACACGCCAGAAGCACATCCCGGGTGCTTCCGGTACCCTGTCGTAGATGCGTTGGAACGGTTTTCTGATTGGCCCTGCCCAGAGGGTTGCGGCGCTGCTGCTGCTCGTGCTGCTGGGCGAGTGCCTGTGGACGATCGCCCACCAGCCGCTCAACTCGGATGACTACCGCTACGCGCGCTGCGGGCGCGAGATGTGGGAGCGGCCTTCGCCCCTGCAGGGTTACTTCACCACCTGCGGCAACCTGAATGGCGATGGCACGCTGGCGTACCGGGT
>CAXTGE010000014.1:33414-34630 GCA_964243645.1 uncultured Acidobacteriaceae bacterium
CAGGGCCCCCGGCGCAAGTGGAAGCCCCGCATCCTGCTGCTGACAGTCGCGCTGGGTCTGACCGCGGCGGCCCACCTGCTCGCGGCGGCCATCGGCTTCGTTGCCGGGGTGTCGTTCTTCTACTACCTTGCCGAGCGCCGGCGAGCCCATGTGGCCCAGATCATGATTTATGCCGCTTTGGGTGCGGCAGTGGTGCTGTTTGCCAGCTTTTCTTTCCGATTGAGCGCCTATAGCTACGTCTTCACCGGCGGGGCCGGCCGTTTCTGGTTTTCAACGGAGCCGGCGCGGCACTTTGCACACGACTTGGCAAACGCGCCCCTTCTGGTCGTCACGGGGGTGGCGCTGGTCGTCTACGTAGCGGCGCGCCGATCGCGCTACTTCGGCAACACAACCCCCCTGCTGATGGTGCTGGTGCTGCTTCCGCTCTATACGACCCAGGTGGTCTCGGCACCCTGGGTGTGGGCGCTTCCCTTTTTGTTCACGTTTGTGGGCGGTGTGTTTGCGGACGTGCTGGAATTACGGCAACGCCGGGTGTTTCTGTTGCTCTCGGGAGCGGCTGTGGCGGCGCAGGCCGTGCTTTGCTGGACAGCGCTTCGCAACGGGGCCCTTGGCTAGCCAAACTGGTTCGGAGCATTTTTGCGAATCTAGACCGGACCGAGGTAGGTGCCCGATCCCACGAAAGCGCTAGGTCGGCAGCTCGGGTCCATGTCATTCTTGTGCATCAAACTCAGCAACTAACGCTTTTTATTTTGAGCAGACAAGGCCCCCGACTGCCGTGACGACGCTGTACCCCTCCTTCTCCCAGATCTCAGCCCTTCAACTTCGCCGCTCCCTTGCCGCCGCCCTGCTGGGCACGTGCGTACTCCTTCCGGTAGCGGGCTGCAAGAACCATACGATCTCCAGCTTGTTTCATCATCGCCGGTCCAAATCGACGCCAAACACGGCGGACTACAGCGATAACCTGCAGCAGGTTGCTGGATCGCCACAGCTCAGCCTCTTGAAGTGGGGGAACTTCGCCGATGACCAGCCCCTTGTGCAGAAGTTTTACGAGGACCGGAACTGGGAGGTGGCCTGGACGCGGGACGGCAAGCCGACCAAGACGGCAGCCGCGCTGATTCAGCTATTCACCGACGCCGACAAGAAGGGGTTGCACCCGGATGACTATGACGGGCAGCGCTGGCAGGATCACATTCATGCCGTCCTCGCAGCTCCCAAG
>CAXTGE010000015.1:0-9044 GCA_964243645.1 uncultured Acidobacteriaceae bacterium
GGCCACCTGCGGGAGAACTGGGCAGCCTTTCAGGCAGCCATCGCGGAGGGCTGAAGGACCCAGTGCAGCCGAGCCGCCTGACAGCCGAGCAGTCTGGCTTAGAGCTGTTCTCCTGTAGCTATGCTTTGGTTTGACATGCTCAAGCCAGTTTTCTTGGAGCAAACTGCCTCCGCTCAGCACCCTACCTGCAGGAAACAGCTTTAGTCCGCCGTCGAACCGGGTGTGGTGCCCGTTTGCGCGGGCGCGGAGGGATTGAGTTGCCCCTCGGCATTTTCAGGCGTTGCGGACTGGACGTGCGTTTCGCCGGAGCCTGCGGTGCTGGGATTCTCACCGCGGTAGCCGGAGGGCTCAGCCTTGGCCTCGCCGTTGCCGCCGGTGAGCGGGCTGGGGGTGTCATTCGTCCCGGCAGGCTGGTGCTTATTGGCCTCGTTGGTCTGGTCCTGCGTCTGGATGTCTGCCATCTGTAACCGTCCTTTTGTGCCTTACGGGCATGAGATGCGAGTCGAGAAGCGTTTGCGCTTGCAGGAGTTTTAAGGTGGCGCAGGCATGATGTAGACGTGCGCCGACATGCGAGCAACTTTCCATTGACGGTGCGCCGGCGCCGCGTTACTCTCGGGTCACCTCGGGGCGAAGCAATATCACTTTTGTGTGATTCAGCCCCCGATCCAGCGTTTTTCTGAGCGCCTATTTCCTTGCGAGGCCTTTCTATGCCTGTGTTCTCCCGTTTGCTTGCCTATGCCGTTCTTTGTGCCCTTGTTGGCTCTGCCAGGGCCACCCGGATTAATATCCTCGACCCAACGACACCGCCCCTTGTCACCCCGATTACATCCACGCCGTTCGATGTGACCTTCAGCCAGGCAAACTGCGGCATTTTGCTGCCCGGCGCGACACAGCCTGAGATGGGCTGCTACGGCTTCCTGAACCGGACGTCTGCGGACTGGGTGGGGCTGGAGCTCACGTTGTCGAGCAGCGATCCGACGATGTTCAGCTTCACGTGCAACGATCTGCCGCCGGCGACTCCCGTGTTCGGCGCCGTGACTTCGTGCGGCTATAACGCACAAAAGCAGGCATACGATCTGTTGTTCACGGCCGGGATCATTCCCAACAACACGCGACAGTATTTCGTGATCACCGAGGACGATCTACCCGCCGACGCCCTCGAGTTCACGGCGACGCCTGTCTTTGCGAGCACACCGGAGCCGCCGGCGTTCCTGTTGCTGAGCACGGGCCTGCTGTGCGCGGGAGCTCTGGTGTATTCACGGCGACGCGCCCACGCGTAACGGCGGAGTCGCGATGCGTTGGGCTTTCGTTCTTGCGGTGCTTCTGCTTTGGGACGCAGGGCCTGCGGTGTCCGGAGAAGAGCCGGGCACGGCAGGTCCTGACTCCGTCCGTACGTCCGTGGGGATGCCCGTTGCCGTGCAGCTGGGGGAGTCCGCCGCGAATCTTTACGGGCCATGGCGTTTTCAGATAGGTGACAACCCGGCCTGGGCGCAGACCGACTTTCCTGACGGCGGCTGGGAGACGGTGGATCTTCACTCCCCGGACGGCGCCGACCCTGACCTGGGGACCAGCGGCTTTGTGCCGGGATGGACGGCGCAGGGGCACCCCGATCATGCCGGTTTTGCCTGGTATCGGCTGCGCCTCAACGTACAGGGAGCACGAACGGCGCTGTCGCTGAAGATGCCGGACGCCTTTGACGACGCATACCAGGTCTTTGTGAACGGGCAGATGATTGGGCAGTTCGGGAAGTTCGGACCGCATGGCGTGAAGGCCTATAGCGCGCTGCCTCGCGGATTTAAATTTCCTTCCAACCTGCGCAGTGGCCCGATGGTGATCGCGATCCGTGTATGGATGGACACGGCGTCGCGTTTCTACACGCCGGATGCCGGAGGACTGCACGGGCCGCCTGTGCTGGGATTGGCACCCACGGTCGCCACCCAGGTCCGTCTGGACTGGGACGATCAGGCGCATACCGTGGGCAGCGGCTTTCTGGAAGCGCTGGTTTTAGTGCTGGCGTTGGTTGTGGCCGTCACCCACTTCTGGCTGGAGCCGGACGACAAGACGTATCTCTGGCTGGGGCTGGTGGTGCTGGCCACGTTGCTGAGCAATGCCATGGTCCTGCTCATCAACTTCACGACCTGGATTCCGCAGACCACGGCCATTCTGCTGAAGGATGTGGTGCTGACGCCGACGCGGATCGGGTTGTGGGTCCTGTTCTGGGCCTCGTGGTTTTGCCTGGGCACACCGAAGCGGCTGTGGCGTCTGACGTGCGAGCTTGCGGTGATGCTGGCCTTGGGCACGGCGCTGTTGCGACCGCCGTTGCATGGGCAGATCGGCAGCTTGCAGGTCGGGCGCGTGCTCACCCCGGCTCTGCTGTGGATCAAGCTGGCGCTGGCGGCGGTTCTGATCGCCGTGACCCTGCTGGGCATACGGAAAAACCGCGCGGAGGGATGGCTGGCGTTGCCGGCGGTGTTGTTGGCCGGCGTGGCGAACTATCAGGCAGAGCTGCGCATCTTGCATATCCCCATTTCGTTTTCGTTGTTGCGGTTTGAGTTTTCTATAGGAGAGATGTCCACGATGCTGTCATTGCTGATTGTGACGGCGATGGCGTCGCGGCGGTTTCTCCTGGCGGAACGGCGCAAGGTGCAGTGGGAGCTGGAGGTGGGGCAGGCGCGCGAGTTGCAGCAGGTGATCATCCCGCGAGAGCTCCCGCAGGTGGAGGGATTGCACATTGAGAGCGACTACCGGCCCTCCCGCGAGGTGGGTGGCGATTTCTTCCAGATCATCCCGAACCGGGAGGACGGCAGCGTGCTGGTGGTGGTGGGCGATGTGACCGGCAAAGGGCTACGCGCGGGCATGCTGGTGGCGCTGATTGTGGGAGCCTTTGACGCTGCGGCGCGGGAGAACTCAGCGCCGGAACACCTGCTGGGAACGCTGAACGATCGGCTGTGTGAACGCGGGTATGCGACGGCGACGTGCCTGGTTATGCGCATCACCGCGGACGGGTATACGTCGGTCGCCAACGCCGGCCATCTGCCGCCGTATCTGAACGGGCGCGAGCTGGAGATGGAAGGAGCACTGCCGCTGGGAACGTTGCCGGGGCTGGACTACACGAGGACGCACCTGCATCTGGAAGAGGGCGACAGGCTGGTGCTGCTGACCGATGGCGTGGTGGAGGCGACCGACGAGGAAGGCCATCTGTTGGGGTTCGAGCGGATTGGCGCCATGATCGCCGGCAAGGCCAGCGTGCACGAGGTAGCCGATGCCGCCGCGCGGTTCGGGCAGGAGGACGACATCCTGGTGCTGGGCGTGCAACGCCTCCCCGCTGCAAGGGCTATTTCCGCGGCGGCGTGAAGGTCAGAGATTCTCGGTCTAGTACTCGATGATGTGAGGTGAGGGATAGGTGAAGCTACCGTCGACACGGCTGACGTAGATAAAGGACTTTTTATCCGGGTTGCTGTTCAACGTGGCGCCGACAATGATGCCCGTGCCGAAGGTGCCCGTGCCGTCGGTGCGGGAGACATCGACGTGGTGAGAGAGGATGGGACCGCCGGCGGGGCTGTAGGTGGTCCAGTCCTCGGTAAAACGCCCGAGCGGATAACCGGTGTACTTCTCGCTGTGCCCCTGCCAGTCCGCATCGTTCTGATAGATGCCGTAGGCTTTGGCGTAGTCCTTGGTCTCCAGCGCGCTGTAGAACTGATTGACGCGGTGCTCGGTGGGCAGGTTGGAAAACAGCCAGCCATGGCCAAGGATGTAGCCCATCACGGTGAGCACGAGCAGCAGTACCACCAGCCCAGCGAGGGCAAAGAGCAGGTTGCGCACGAGATTGGCGCGGCGTGAATCGTAAGCAGGGGCGTCGATCAGGGTCATCGGGGTGGTTCGACCTCTTGGGAGCAGTGATTTCTCTTCCCATTAGACACCGGGGGTAGGCGGGCTGTTCCCGGGGTGCCTTAAAGCAGTTCTCCACACCCTTGGAGGGCAGAACGATGGAGAATGTCGTTTTCCTTGAGAGAAAACGATGCGAAACGGTCTCACTCCGCTCCCCATCTTCAGGAGAACTGCGTCAGGGGGCCGGGCTCAGGGGAAAGGCCGCCCGAATGTGCTCGAACTCGGGGCCGTTAGGCAGGTCGTAGACGCTCAGAATGTCAAAACGCACGGGGGTAGCATCGCGCCAGGGCACGGGCAGCCGGCCACGGTAGGCCAGGGCCATGCGGCGGAGCATCCGTTGCTTGTCTAGGTCGACGGCGGTCGCGGCCGGGGCCAGGTCATGGGCAGTACGGGTTTTCACCTCGAAAAAGACCAGGGTGTCGCCATCCCAGGCGACGAGATCGAGGTCGCCACGAAGGCGAGCCGAGTGCCAGCGACGCGCGACGACGGTGTACCCGAGGCCGCGGAGATGGAACCAGGCGAGGTCTTCGCCACGTTCGCCGGTGAGCAGATGCGGCGGTGTCGGGCTGTGGTCCTGCTCCGTGGCGCGTTCGCCGGCGCGGCGGTCGGCAAGCGTACGAAGGCGCAGGTAAAGACGCTTCTCCCAGGTCTGCGCGGCGGCGAGGAGCATTGTTACGGCTCAGCTTACCGCTTTGCGAGGGCACTCGGAGCCTCCCCCGGTACAGCTTCGGTTGTAGACGCCGTGTTTCACGGTGGATTCGCTCCTTCCGCAGTCCGGCAGTCGAGCGGTCTGGCAGTTTTTTACAGGCTTGCTGCATGCGCGGGTCGGTCGACACGTTGGGTCCGAAGAGATCTTTTGCCCTCCGGTGGCGCGGTATACTTGCTCGTGCGCACCAGGCACAACCTATTTCACAATTCAAAGAGGTCGCAAGCGTGTCGGCAAAGTACATCTTTGTGACGGGCGGCGTTGTGTCGTCGTTGGGCAAAGGATTGGCGGCGGCTTCGATCGGCTGCCTGTTGGAGGCGCGCGGGCTGCGCATCAATTTGATGAAGTTCGACCCGTACCTGAACGTGGATCCAGGCACGATGAGCCCGTTTCAGCATGGCGAGGTGTTTGTCACCGATGACGGGGCGGAGACCGACCTGGACCTGGGGCACTATGAGCGGTTCACGCATGCCAAGCTGACGCGCGACAACAACCTGACCACGGGCCGGATCTACGAATCCATCATTACGCGCGAGCGCCGGGGCGATTACCTGGGCAAGACGGTGCAGGTGATCCCGCATGTGACCAACGAGATCAAAGCCGCAGCCAAGAAGATCGGGCAGGACTGCGACGTGGCCATTGTCGAAATCGGCGGCACGGTGGGCGATATCGAGTCGCTGCCGTTCCTGGAGGCCATCCGGCAGATGCGGCAGGAGATGGGCCGCGATCACACGTGCTTCGTGCACGTGACGCTGATCCCGTGGATTGCCGCAGCGCAGGAGCTGAAGACCAAGCCGACGCAGCACTCGGTGAAGGAGATGCTGAGCATCGGCATCCAGCCGGACATTCTGCTGTGCCGCGCGGACCGTGAAGTGCCGGAGGAGATGCGCGAAAAGATTGCGGCCTTTTGCAATGTGGAGCAGGCCGGCGTGGTGATTGCGCGCGATGTGCCGAGCATCTATGAGGTGCCGCTGAACCTGGCGGCACAGGGTGTGGATACCCTGGCGCTGAGGTACCTGCGCATCGACGCGCCGGAGGCCGACATTACGCGCTGGCGCGACCTGGTGCACAGGGCCTACAACCCAACCGACGAGGTGCACATCGGCATTGTCGGCAAGTATGTGGAATATGAGGACAGCTACAAGTCTCTGAAAGAAGCACTGGTGCATGGGGCGCTGGCCGAGGGTTTAAAGCTGCGCGTGACGTGGATTGAGGCGCAGAGCCTGGAGGTACCGGAGCATGCCGCGATGCTGGAAGGCTACGACGGCATTCTGGTGCCGGGTGGCTTCGGCAAGCGCGGCATTGAAGGCATGCTGAACGCGATCCGGTATGCCCGGGAGACAGGGACACCGTATTTCGGCATCTGCCTGGGCATGCAGACGGCGTGCATCGAATATGCGCGCAATGTGTGCGGGCTGGAGCGCGCCAACAGCGGAGAATTCGACCCACAGACGCCGCATCGCGTGATCTACAAGCTGCGTGAGCTGACGGGCGTGGAGGAGATGGGCGGCACGATGCGCCTGGGTGCATGGGATGCGGTGATCGAGCCGGATTCGCTCGCGGCCCGCGCTTATGGGACCACCAAGATCAGCGAACGGCACCGGCATCGGTATGAGTTCAATCGCGACTTTGAGAGCCCGTTGACAGACGGGGGCCTGCGACTCACCGGATCAAGCGAGAGCGGCACGTATGTGGAGATTGTGGAGATCCCCGGCCACCCGTTTTTCCTGGGATGCCAGTTTCATCCGGAGTTCAAGTCAAAACCGCTCGAGCCGCACCCGCTGTTTCATGCGTTTGTGAAGGCAAGCTATGCCCATCGGGGATTGAAGTCGGCGGAACGGCTGGTCGAGGCTGAGGTCAGGGCGTAGGCCCGACGCGACGACATGGCTTCGGACTACGGGTACAACACGGGGTATAGCGAGCGTAAGGATGGGCGCGGCGCGGCGTTCTTCGGCGTGCTGCTGGCGATCACCCTTGGTGCGGCGAGCCTTGGTTTCTTTGTGCACCAGGCACGGAGTGGTCATGCAGGACAGCTGGCAAGCTACATCACCGGGCGTCCGCTGGTGACGATCTCCGCAGCAGATGTGGTGGAGAAGATTCAACGGCTGAACCGGCTGGAGACGGTGGTGTACTCGCTGGACACGGTGGTGGAGAGTCACGAGTCGAACCCGGTCCTGCCGGATGTGCTGGCGGGGGATCGCTTACTGATGATTGTGCACGGGCAGACGATTGCGGGCATCGACTTCAGCAAGCTGAAGCCGGAGAGCGTGGGGATCACCGAGAGCCGGGAGGGCCGGTCGATCCAGCTGACGCTGCCGTCCAGCGAAGTGTTCCTGACGACGATCGACAATGGAAGATCGCGGGTGTACACGAGGGATACGGGCGTATTTGTGCGCGCTGACCCGAACCTGGAGACGGCGACGCGGACGCGCGCACAGGGCGACCTGCAGCAGGCTGCGTTGAGCGATGGCATTCTGGATGCTGCCAACAAGAATGCACGGGAGACCGTGCGCGCCATGCTGGAAGGGCTGGGATTCACGCATGTGCAACTGCAGTAAACAGCGAGTCTCCGGAACCATGGCGTGGTCGCGCACGTCCAAGCGAAGGTGAGTTCGCTGCAGATGCAAGAGAGTAAGGCGCCGACCTCGACCGGAGAACAGGCACTGGCGATGCAGCCGGCGCGTGTGCAGGCCGCGGAACGCCGCCCTGCCCTGCCGGCGTTAACGGGTTTGCGGACGCTGCTGGCGTTGACGATTCTGATGTTTCACTTCACGCCCAACGGGCTGCGATGGGAGCGCCATCCTTGGATTTCGCTTTACCCGTTAATCGATATCGGGTATGTGTTCGTCAGCTTCTTCTTTCTGATCTCGGGCTTCATCCTCAGCTATAACTATGCGCATCGCGAGGGGGGCGTGCGCAAGGCGGACTTCTGGATGGCGCGCTTTTCGCGTTTGTATCCGGTGTATCTGCTGACGATGTTGATCTCGCTCCCGATGCTGATGCTGGAGTGGCGCTCGCGTCCGCATGGGCAGTTCTGGGCAGGCGCGGCGGCGACGCCCCTGTTGATGCAGGGTTTCTTCCCGCATCTGGCGACCTTCTGGAATACGGTCAGCTGGACGCTTTCGTGCGAGGTGGTGCTGTATCTGGCCTTCCCCTGGCTGTTGAAGGTGCGCTGGCCGAGCAGCCCGCCGAAGCTGGCTGCTATGGTGATCGGCTTCTGGTTGCTGGGGCTGGTGCCGCATACCCTGTACCTGTACCTGAATCCGGACCACCTCCCGCAACCGGTGACGCGTTACAGCGATGGCGTGTGGTTGAACACGCTGAAGTACACGCCGATCGCGTACCTGTGCACCTTTCTGGCGGGGCTGACGCTGGGGCGGCTGCATGATGCGGCAAAGCTGGAGGCACGGGGGCGCGTATGGACGGGCATTGCGGGCTTCCTGCTGGCCTGGCTGATGATCTACCACGTCGCGCCGAACGTCCCGTACATCCTGGTGCATGGGGGGCTGTTCACGCCGATTTGGTCGCTCGTGATCCTGGGCCTTGCGGGGGTGAGCCCGCTGGCACGCATGTTTTCCGTGCGTCCCCTGGTGGCTGTGGGGACGTCAACGTATGCGCTCTACCTGCTGCACTTCAACATCTTTCAGCTGCTGCAGTGGCACCATGTGACCGAGCGGCTGCATGTGGCCGCCCTGGACCCGTGGATCAGTTACATGTTTGTGGTGCTGCTCGCGATGGCTGTGCGGCGCTGGGTGGAACACCCCTGTCAGCAGGCAATCGGGGGCTGGTGGAAGCGGCATCGCGCCGGGGCGTGATCGCGAGCAGCCATTGCGCTTTCGCGGGATTCCCTTTCGCCATCGCGTGCGTATGATGAGGGCGGCAACGGAGGAACAATGGGTGAGCTTTGGCGTGATCTCGTAGACCTGTTGCGGGGACGGCCGGCACTGTGGCTTCCGGTGCTGCTAGCCGACCTGCTGGGATTCCTGTTGAATCTGGGACGCAATGGCCTGCTAAAAGCGATTGTGTGGCACGAGACGGCCCAGCGCTCTGCCCTGGGTGGTGCGGTGGTCCATGGGCCGATGTCGGCTTCCGCAATGCAGACCGCGACCGTTTTTGCCCTGCTGCTCTCGTGGTTCGTGTATTTCGTACGCATCCTTTTGTTCAGCGGGGCCCTGGTGGCGACCGCGGCCCTGGTGTGGGGCTATCTCGATCGAGAGCCTAAGCCATTGAAAGCCGTGGGGCCATCGCTTGCCGCTCACCGGGGCGGCCTTCTGGAGCTGACTCTGCGGGCACTGGCGATCTATGCGGTCGCGGCGCTGCTCTTTAGCGGGCTTTCCAGCTTTCTGTTGAAGCACGGCTACACGGCGGTGTTGCGCAATCCGTGGTTCGGCCTGGCGCTTGGGCTCATCGTACTGCTGGCGCTCTCGACCCTGTTGCCGCCGGTCGCCTT
>CAXTGE010000015.1:9144-15398 GCA_964243645.1 uncultured Acidobacteriaceae bacterium
GCCGTTACGAGCGAACCGAGCTTTTCACCCTGGATGACGCGCACGATGTTGCCGCGCTCCTGCATGGAAAAGACGATCATGGGCAGGCTGTTGTCTTTGCAGAGCGAAACCGCGGTTGTGTCCATAACGCGCAGGCCGAGGCGCAGGATATCCATGTAGGTGATGGTCTCAAACTTGGTGGCATCGGCGACCTTTTTGGGATCGGCAGTATAGATGCCGTCGACTGAGGTTGCTTTCAGCAGCACCTCGGCACCGATCTCCATGGCGCGCAGGCTGGCGGCGGTGTCGGTGGAGAAATACGGGTTGCCGGTACCGGCGGCGAAGATGACGATGCGGCCCTTTTCGAGATGGCGCATGGCGCGACGTCGGATGTAGGGCTCGGCGACCTCATGCATCTCGATGGCGCTCATCACGCGGCAGTGAAAGCCGGTCTTTTCGATCGCGTCCTGGAGGGCGATAGCGTTGATCACGGTGGACAACATGCCCATGTGATCGGCGGCAACGCGATCCATGCCGACGGCCTGCTCGGCAACACCGCGGAAGAAGTTCCCGCCCCCGACGACGATGCCGATCTGACAGCCGATACGGGCGACTTCGGCGAGCTCCTGGGCGACCGCCCGGATGAAAACGGCATCAACGCCGAAGCCACGGCCGGCGGCCAAGGCTTCACCTGAGAGCTTGAGAAGGACGCGCTTGTACATTGTCCTCTTCAGCGTACTAGGTTTGCGTGCGCACTGGGGCAGAACTCCCGAGAGGATTGCCGAGGAGAACGAAAAGGTCAGCTGAGGGAATGTGCGGTCAAGCCGGTTGCAGGAAGTCGACCACCAGCTTCTTCTCTCCCTGCTTGAGGAAGCGAACCAGGGCATGCTTGCCGTGGATATCCTTGATCTCTCCCAAACCAAAGCGTGCATGGCGAACGCTGTCTCCTCGTCTGAATCTCTCGGGATCCGAGTGAACGATGGTTTCGGGGGCGGTCGTACGGATGGCTCCGTGAACGGTTTCGATGACGGTGGTACCGTGGGCGTCCGACTTGCCTGTGGTCGCGTCGGGGGCAGTTTCGGGGAGTTTGGCCTGGCGCAGCGGTACCTGCGCGGGTGCTTCGGCCGCGCGCAGCTCAGCTTCCTCTAGGGCGACACCCCGTTCGCAGTTGTCGCAATGGCCGCAAACTTCGCCCAGATCCTCGCCGAAGTACTGCCGAAGGATCTGGGTACGGCAGTTAGCCGTCTCAGCGTAGTGCATCATGTCGTTCAGGTGCTGCTTGTCATGCTCGGCGCGATCCTCGTAGCTTCGCAGAAGGGTGGCGATCTCTTCTTCCGAGGGGGCTGCCTTGACGTTCAGTTGGTAGCCGCCGCGGCTCCGGCGCACGAGCTTCGCATCTGCCAAAAGATACAGGATGACCTGGGTCCGCTTGCTCCCCACGTCCGCATAGTCGGCGATGTCGCGCACGCTCAGAGTTTTGGCCTTCGACTCCTGCATGAGATCGGTGATGGACGCTGCCTGTGCTTGGATCCCTTCCGGCGAATTGGCGGCCGCCTCCATTTTTTCCCGTGACAGAACGGGTGGATAGTCCGACAGCACCTGGGAGGGATTGCCGACGACCACCGGCCCGGCTTCCTCAGAGTCGCCGGCTGCCTTCTCGGGCTCTGCGTGCTCCTGTGCCTCAGCGGCAGCCTGCTTTTTCGCCTCGACGTAGGGCAGCATCCGGCCGAGCGCAAGGACCTCCAGCACGGCGCTCACCTCGGAGGCATGCGGGTAGCGGCCGGCGAGGAAGTAGGTCTGGATGCGCTTATCTTCCAGGCGATAGAGCAACACGGCTTTGGACGGCAGACCATCACGACCGGCCCGGCCCGCCTCCTGCGCATACGTCTCGAGAGAGTCGGGAAACTCGTAGTGGTAGACGAAGCGAATATCCTGCTTGTCGATGCCGAGACCAAAGGCCTTGGTGGCGATCATGACCTTGTGCTCGCCGCGCATGAACTCTTCCTGCACCTGCTCGCGCTCTTTGGTCTTCATTTTGCCGTGGTAATGTCCGACCGCAACGCCGTGCATCTTGAGCCAGTCGTGCAGTTCGTCCGCAGAGCGCACGCTGGCGGTATAGATGATGCCGGTGCCCTCTTCCTTCTCGAGCATGGAACCGATGCGCGCGAGCTTGGCATCCTTGTTCACCGTGGGCACGACGGTGAGATGGAGATTGGTGCGCTCAGAGCCGGTGTTGACTGTCGCCGGTTCACGCATCTGCAAAACCTGCTGGATCTCGCGAATAACCTCATCCGTTGCGGTCGCGGTGAGCGCGAGCACCGGTGGGTTGCCGAGCTGCTTCCTTGCCATGCCCAGGCCGAGGTAAGCCGGGCGGAAGTCATGGCCCCATTGCGATATGCAATGAGCCTCATCCACGACGAAAAGGCTGATCCCGCCTGACTTGATGAGCTTGTCGACGAACTCGGGATTCTCGAGCTGCTCCGGTGTGGTGTAGATGAGCTGTGAGGTTTGGCCCTGGATATGCTCCGTCGTTTCGCGTGCTGTCTTGGCACCCACGGTGGAGTCGATCTTGTCGACGACGATCGAGGCTTCGGCGGCGTGCTCCTGCTGATCCTGCATGAGCGCGATCAACGGAGAGACGACGATGACGGGATGCTCGAGAAAGAGCGAGGGTAGCTGGTACGTCAACGACTTACCACCGCCCGTGGGGAGAATGCCCAGGACATCTTTGCCCGCGAAGACGGCTTCAAGAATCTCACGCTGTCCCGGTCGAAAGCCTTTAATACCAAAGTGCTTGCGCGCTTCCCCGAGGACATGTCGCCAATCAGGAGCGTATGAGGTGTGATCTGTTGCGTCGTCGTGAGTCTTGTGTGAAGCGGACTTCCGGGTACCTAAACTTGCTGTGGCCATGACCCGTCTTAGGATGCGCTCGCGGGAAGCAGAGACGTGGGTGCATGACGGCTAATGAACATCCAGCGGCGGCGCTTGCACCCCGTCCACATCCGGTGGAGCAACTCATATTTTCAGGAAGATGCGGCGACGATAGAGTGGGTATACCAGGGCGGCAACGACGCAGACAAAGAAGAGTGCAAAGCCGAGCGACGCCATCTGCGGGGGTAACCACGAGGCAAAGAGATTGCGAAAGAGAAGGCTGTGCAGGTTCATCGGATGCGTTGCCCCGGCCACCTGAAAATGAATGCGGCCAAACAGGAACTCCACAACATCCGAGAGCACATACGCGAGGATGGCGTTGGTGCCGAAGATCAGCAGGAAGCTCCAGCCACGACGAACACGGCGCAGATCGATGAGATAGAAAAGTCCCGCAAGGCAGAGAATGGAGATGCCCGAGGTGAACAGAGCAAAGCTGCTGGTCCAGAGCTTCTTGTTAAGCGGCAACCAGTGACTCATGACAAGACCGGCAAGCCATAGTGTTGTGCCCAGGGTGGCGAGCACACCGCATTGCTGACGGCGTGGGAGCTCCGAACGCAGTTGCTCGCCGG
The DNA here is from genome assembly GCA_964243645.1 of uncultured Acidobacteriaceae bacterium. Classification (GTDB taxonomy): domain Bacteria; phylum Acidobacteriota; class Terriglobia; order Terriglobales; family Acidobacteriaceae; genus Granulicella. Next base: position 12,624 of record CAXTGE010000015.1, read on the forward strand.
CAAGGATGCCGAACAAGACATTGGTGAGCGCGGGCAGCGTGGACAGCACGCCTTCCGGATCATAGGTTGGCCCAAGGCCCGGGGTCGTGGCCCAGCGATAAATATGGTCTGTGCCGAAGACGGCACGGTCCACGACCGCAGCCAGACTCATATAGGAGTCAAGGTGCCCGGCACCGAAGCCAGGCGTGGGGTAAAGCTTCAGCAATGCCCAGTAAAGCGCCAGCAGGAAGACGGCGACACCTGCGATCACCATTTCCCGCGTGCGACGCCAGCGGCCGACATCCGGGCCGGGTAGAGCGAGGTACAACAGCGAAGCCAGGGTGTAACAGAGGCCGATGCGCTGCAGTACGCCCGGGTAGCGCATGCTTGCGAAATTCAAGTTGAAGACGACATTGAGCGCGAGCCCGATGAGAAGGATGAGGAGGCCGCGACGCAGCGCATGAAGGGCTAACCTGCCGTGGCTCGCACCCCGATTGAGCCGCGACGCGAAGGACAGCGTCAACGAGATGCCGACCATGACCATGAAGCAGGGAAAGATCATGTCAGTAAACGTGGCGCCGTTCCATTCCGCATGATCCAGCTGCGCGTACATGGCACCCGAGCCGGGATCGTTCACCAGAACCATGGACGCCATGGTGAAGCCACGCAAGACATCGAGCGACAGGAGACGGTCAGGTGGTGCAGCTACCGAAACGGACATGGTGGATGTGGCCATCAGGTGGGGTGTTGGATGCGAGAGATTGCCATTCCGCATAGTTTGCCGGAGATGCTATTCGCTCCGTGAGCGGTCCTGAACAGCGATGGCGCGGGCGGCTCAGAGCCGGAGAAAGAGTTGCGGCGATAGAGCGGTGCGGTAGATCGGAAGGCGAGTCCTCATGGCACATCGTGTGCCCCGATGTGCAGGACGAAATGCATGGAACCGCCTGGGGACGTGCAGCGTAGTATCTCCCTATTGCAGGGAGCCGTCCCTTGCGGCTCGAGAGGCTGAACACGATGCAAAGTCGAATTGTGGGCTCCACCATGCCCGTGCTGGAACTACTCCTCAGCCCCGGCGAAAGTGTCATCTCCGAAGCGGGTGAACTCAGCTGGATGTCGCAGTCGATTGCCATGAACACGCACACGCAGTTAGGCGGGGGCGGGGGCTTTCTCGGAGCAATCAAGCGCATCGCCGGGGGCGGCACCCTGTTCATGACCGAGTATGAGGCGCAGGGTGCCCCGGGTGAAGTGGCTTTCGCGACCAAGATTCCCGGCCACATTCTGCCGCTTGAGGTCAGCCCCGGGCACGAGTACATGATTCATCGCCACGGCTTCCTGTGCGCGACGCCACAGATTCAACTCGGCGTCGGCTTCCAGCAGTCGCTGGGCGCGGGCATCTTTGGCGGCGATGGCTTCCTGCTGCAAAAGATTACCGGCAACGGCACGGCGTGGCTGGAGCTGAGTGGCGAGGTCGTTGTGCGGGACCTGCGTCCCGGCGAGACGCTGCGCGTGCACCCAGGGCATGTGGGTGCGTTCCAGTCAGGCGTATCGTTCAACATCACGCGCATCCAGGGCGTCCGCAACATGTTCTTCGGCGGCGACGGCATCTTCCTGGCAGCCCTCACCGGGCCGGGGCGCATCTGGCTGCAGACGCTGCCCTTGTCCAATCTGGCGCATGCCTTACGGCCATACCTGCCGTCCGGCGGAGCGGAGACGACACGTGAGGTGGGAACGGGAGCGGTGATCGGCGGCATCGTCAGCTCGCTCTTCGACAACCGCTAGGCTGGCGTCGGTGATGGAGACGAGGCAGCTCACTCTGCGGAGGCGCGGAGACGGGTGTGTAGACTCGTGGCCATGGGAAACAAGCGGAGTATTGGGGTATTGAAGGGGTCGATTGTGCTTGCCGGCACGCTGCTGGCAGCGGGCATGACAAGCGCGCCGGCACAGGACTGGGCGAAGGCCAATCTGGACAAGAGTCCACGGCACGGCGAGTACGTTACGCTGCATGGGGCCAATGGACGTCCGATGCAGGCGTGGGTCGTTTATCCGGAGAGCAAGGGCAAGGCGCCGGTCGTGGTCATGATCCATGAGATCTTCGGCCTGAGCGACTGGGCTCGCGAGATGGCCGACGAGATGGCCGGCGCGGGATACATCGTGGTGGAACCGGATCTGCTGAGCGGCTTTGGGCCGGCGGCGGGAGCGGCCGCCGCGAGTGTACCTGGCAGCACCGGCAGCATGGATGCCCATGACCATACCGCGATGGGCCAGATGGCCGGCGCCGGCGCGGCCTATGCCGCAGCCTCGCCCGGCGGTACCCCAGCCTTTCCTGATCAAAGTGCGGTGGTGAAGGCGGTGTCTTCCCTGCCTGATCCTCAGGTGCTCAGCGACCTGGATGCCGCGGCCGACTACGGCGAGCACCTGCCTGCGGCAAACGGCAAGCTCTACGTTGCAGGTTTTTGCTGGGGAGGCGGGAAAAGCTTCCTATTTGCCACGCACCGGCATGATCTGAATGCGGCGTTTGTCTTCTACGGGCCGCCGCCGCCGCCCGATGCGATGAAGAGCATTACCGCGCCGGTATATGGTTTCTACGCGGCCAATGACGCACGCATCACCTCGACCGTGGACGGCACCAAAACGGCAATGAAGGCCGCGGGCAAGAGCTATGAGGCGGTGGTTTACGACGGCGCGGGCCACGGCTTTATGCGCGCGGGCGAGGCGCCTGACGCCAGCGCGGAGAACTCGGCGGCTCGGCAGGCCGGCTTCCGGCGATGGGTGCAGTTGCTGGGCGGGGTGCGGTAA
>CAXTGE010000015.1:15498-18201 GCA_964243645.1 uncultured Acidobacteriaceae bacterium
CCCGGCAGAAATCGTCCCGCTGTTACACAGGAGAGAGATGAAAATCACCGTTCGTTGCGCCATACTCTTCGTGCTTTTGCCATGCCTGACCTCAGCGTGGGGTCAGAAATCTGATCCACTGCCTTCCACGCGGCATGAATATGTACTGCACAACTTCAAGACCGAGAGCGGCACCGTGGTGCCCGAGGTCAAGGTGGTGTACGGCACCTATGGAACGCTGGATGCGGCCAAAGACAACGCCGTGCTGCTGCCCTCGCATTACATGGCCAAGTACAAGGGGTACGAGTGGCTGATCGGCGGCAGGGGTAAGGCGCTCGATTCGACGAAGCTGTTTCTGGTGACCACGGAACTGTTTGGCAACGGCAGTTCGTCGTCGCCCAGCAACACACCCGAGCCCTTCCATGGACCGCGCTTTCCGGTGATGACGATCCGGGACAATGTAGAGGCCGTGCATCGGCTGTTGACCGAAGAGCTCGGCGTGAAACATCTGCGGGCGGTAGTGGGCTTTTCCATGGGTGCCGAGCAGGCATTTCAGTGGGCTGTCAGCTATCCCCAGTTCATGGACCGCATCGTCGCGACCAGCGGCACAGCGCGCTGCTGGCCCCATGGAGTCGCCCGAAACGAGAGTGAGATCACGGCGATTGAAGCGGATGGGGATTTCAAGGGAGGCGAATACACTACCGAGCCGAAGCGCGGCATTGCGGCGTTTGGTGCGGTATGGGGAGCGTGGCTGTACTCGCAGGAGTGGTGGCGTGATGAGTTGTGGAAGACCGACGACCCAAAGGCCACATTGGAGTCCACGCTGGCTGACCTGCGAGACAACTTCGTTCCGGGAGCGGACGCCAACGACCTGATCCTGCAGCTGCGCACGTGGGAAAAGCACGATGTGGGCACCACGCCGGGCTTCGGCGGCGATACCAAGAAGGCGCTGGCGTCGATCAGGGTGCCGGTGCTGTATATGCCGTCGATGACGGACCTGTATTTTCCTGTCGGCGATGCGCGGTATGAATCGCAATACATCCCGCATGTCGTGCTGAAGCCGATTCCGTCGCTGTGGGGACACCCGGCAGGAGCGGGTGCGACCCCGGCAGATTTGAAGTTTCTGAACGACAATATTGGGGCGTTTTTGCGGGGCGAGACGGTGCAGGGTGAGGTGATCTCCCGCCCTTAGAGTGAGTTCAACAGCAGATTTCCTTTGGGAGTGAGAACGAAGAGAGAAGGTCCTTCGATTGGCTCTGGCGTGAACGCAAGGTCAGGGCGTAGCGGAAGGTGACGTAGCTGGAGTCACGCTCGATGCCTTCTGCGACGGATGCAGCAGGTCGACATCGGCCGTGCCCATGCGGCCCGTTGCTGCGACCCGCACCACAACGCGAGCACGCACCGCTTTGGCATCCTGGGGCACGTCGCAGGCCACGACGACATTGCCGTCAACCGGACCGGTGGGCGGTACCTCCGGCCGAGCTTTCAATGTAATCTGCCGTGCGTCGGTCTTGAGCACCTTGTCCTTTTTGTCGAAGACGGTGACCGTCACGATTAACTTGGTTTCGCGCGGATCCGTGCCATTGAAGGGCGTCCAGGACAGGTTGCGGCCACTCAGGTGAATCATGTACTTGTCCGGCGTGCCTCCCTGGGTTAGCGTGAACGGGACCGCGTCATAGACCATGGTGCTGGTCTCCGCACCGGCGAGTTCGCTGGCGAGCCTACGGGATACCTGGCCGTCGGCGGTGAGCTGGGCGGCACGCCGTGAGTCGAAGTAGCCTTGCCGCGTGACGACGCTGAGGTCAGGACGACCCACCACGGAGACCTTGATGCGGCGAAAGTGCGAGATATCCCGGACGTTGTTGGTCGGGCGATAGGTTAGCGTGTAGAAGCTGGCGCCATCGCGAATGGACGTGCCGATCTCCGCGTCGACGTCGTTGCGACCGTAAAGGTTGCGGCCACCGGTCGCTCGGGCGAGCGCTTTGAAATCCTGTTGCCCGCCAAAGGGCTCAAAGAGAGCGGCCTCCGCGCCATAGCGGCCCGGATCGACCATCACGCCTGCCGGATCAATGGTGTAGAGCGTTACACGCGCGTCACGGAGTTCGTTTACGGTCTGCTGCACCGCCGTGTTGATGCGGTCCTGATCGAAGGACGTAAAGTGCAGACGTAGGACGTTGGGCAGGCCTCGTCCGATCCAGATCATGTTCTTATGGCCTAGGTGGCCGGTGCTCGCCTCTGCCACGCGACGCAGGGTATAGAAGGCGGTGGAGTATCGTTCAGCGATCCAGGAGAAGTTCTGTGCCTGCCATGGATTGCCGGAGAAGTGATGGTCCAGCGCGTTGAGGATCTCGTCCTTGTTCTGCGTGTAGTCGTGCAAAACCTGGAACTTGTTCAGGCTCACGGCGACCAGCATAGTGGGTGTATCCAGCTTGTCGGGTTGGCCTTTTAGCCATTTCTGCAGCGAGTACCGCGCAAAAGCCATGTCCTCAAACAGCGTATTGAACTCGTCCAGCAGGATGATGTTCACCGGCGCACGCGGGGCCAGGCGGTCCAGGTCCGCAGTGGAGTCGATGATCGCGTCCGCAGGCGGCGTGAAGTGGCCGGGTGCCGTGAAGTTGATCACACTCTGGTCGGCATCGTCTTCCTGAACTTGAAATTGCTCCTTGGTCAGGTCCTTGACGGCGTTGCCTTTTTTGTCCACCACCACGGCATCCAGGATCACCA